>JADZFZ010000260.1 GCA_020854145.1 Deltaproteobacteria bacterium
CGAACACGACATCGCAGAGCCGGACACGGGCTCACCTCAGCCCGACACCGGTCGTGTGATCGCCGCAATCGCGACGTCGTGCGCGGCTGCGCGCTTACCCCCCAATCGCTTGATTAGGGACTAGGGCGAAGGCTCCACGGCGATCTCGGTCATCATCCCGAGCTCGGCGTGCTCGAGAATGTGGCAATGCGCCATCCAGTGCCCCGGATTGTCGAGGTACGCGACGATCTCGACGGTCTCGAGCCCGGGGACGAGCACCGTGTCGCGTAGCCCCGGCAACAGCGCGCCGTCCGCGCCCACGATGGCGAAGAACTGGCCGTGGAGGTGGAACGGGTGCTCCGGACCCAGGCGATTGACGATTCTCATGCGCACCGTCTCGCCCTCGGCGAACGTGAACAACGGCTCGTGCCGGTGGGCTTCGCCGTTGATCATCCAGCGGATGCCCGTCGCGGGGTCGGATACGGCGTCGAGGACGAGCTCGACCTCGTTGCCCACCTCGCGCTCCGGGAGACCGGGGAGCTCCGGCCATGGCACCGTCCGCGGCACGGCGTCCGACGCGGTGACGTCGACGGCGAAGACGGGCACTTCGAGGGTCACGACCTCGTCGTTCTCGTCGAGCGCGAGAACGTGGCTGATGAGCTCCACGGGGCCCGGACCGTCGTACGAGACTTCGAGGTCGAACCGTTGTCCGGGCGAGATCACGAGGCGCTCGGTGACGTAGGGGTCGCGCAAGAGCCCACCGTCGGTGCCGATCACGCGGAAGCTCGCGCCGCGGAGCGAGAGCTCCTGCGTTCTGGCGTTGGCCGGGTTGACCAGACGCCAGCGCTCCACCTGGCCCTGCGTCGCCTCGCTCCGCACCCTCTCGCTGGGACGGCCGTTGGTGAGGAGGATGTTGCCGTGCCGGCCGTGCATGACCTCGGGGTGCGAGCTGAGGAAGGGGACGAAGTCCTGCCGGTCCGGATCGACCAGGATGTCGTCCAGCATGATGGACCGCTCGAGGTCGTAGGCCGGATCGTGGTGATCGCGAATCACGATGGGCGCGTACAGGCCGCCCTCCACCTGTCGATTCGCGTCGACGTGGGGGTGGTACCAGAAGGAGCCCGCCTCCGGCGCGACGAACCGGTACGTGAACGTGCCTCCGCCCGGCACGGGATCCTGGATTCGCGGGTTGCCGTCCATCTGGTCGCTGATCCGCAGACCGTGCCAGTGGATCGTGGTCGATTGCGTCATCTCGTTCGTGAAGTGGACGATGATCTCGTCGCCGACCTTCGCGGTGAGCAGGGGACCCGGGAACTGCCCGTTGTAGGCGACCATCGGGAGCGTGAGGTTCTCGTCGATGACGACGTCCACCTCGGTCGCACGGATCTCCACCTCGACGACGTCGGGGCTCGGGTTCAGGTCCTCGAGGGGAGCGGGCCCCCACACGTCCGGGAAAGCCACCGGCGGCGGTCCCGCGTCGGGCGGCATCTCGGGGCCGGCATCGGGCGCGGGCGGTACCGCCGAGTCCTCGGCGGGTACTGCCATGTCCTCTTGCGGTGTCGGGTCGCTCCCGCCCTCTCCGCCGTCGCAAGCCACCACCGCGAGCACGATCGGCCATGCCGCGAGCAGTCCCCACGATGATCGCATCACTTCCTCCGAGCCTTCCTGCGCTCCGCGAAGTCGCGAAGCGCGCGCTCCGTACCAAGGTCTCCTTCGACGGTCAACCGAGCGCGCGACATGCGTCAGGCGTTCGGCTCTGCGGCGATGCTCTGCCCTTCTCGGTCCAACGCACGGCGAAGCGGGAGCCGTACGACCTGGTAGACGACGAACACGCCGGCCGCGATTCCGCAGAGCACGGCGGCCGTCGTGGGCAGCCAGGTTCCCTGGCCCTCCACGAACAGGACTGCCACCGCAGCGGCCGTCGCGAGCAGCAGCGCGACTCGGATGATGGCCGAGAAGGCGCGCAGCCACGTCAGCCTGCGGGCGTCGAGCTCCGCGGCGCGCCTCCAGAGCAGCTGCTCGTAGCGCCAGTAGGTGTAGATGACCGGGATGATCTCGAGCGTGAGGAACGCGCTCGTCACGAGGCCTCCCACCATGGGCGCGGCGATCCGCTTCATGACGTCGGCGCCCGAGCCCTCGGACCACAACAGAGGAACCAGACCGATCATCATGGTTCCGACCGTCATCAGCTTCGGGCGCACGCGCTGGATGGTGCCTTCGGCGTGGGCGGCGACGATGTCTTCCAGACAACGAATGCGGCCGGCGGCGAGGCGGCGCTCGTAAGCATGATCGATGTACACGATCATCACGACGCCGGTCTGCGCGGCCAGCCCGACGAGGGCGATCACTCCGACCCAGACGGCGGTGGACAGGTGATAGCCGAGCAGATGGAGCGCCCACACGCTGCCCACGAGCGCGAACGGCACCGAGAGCAGCACGATGACGACCTCGGTGAAGTCGCGGAACTGGAGCCAGAGGAGCAGCACCACGATGGCGAGCGCCAACGGCACGAGCACCTTCATGCGTGCCTCCATGTCCGCGAGCAGCTCGTACTGCCCCGTCCATCGCAGGTAACCGCCAGGCGGCAGCACCAGATCCCCACGGTGCTCCGCCCTCTCGACCTCCATCTTGGCGTCGTCCACGAAAGAGCCGACGTCGCGCGACGGCTCGACGTCGACATAGAGGTAGCCGACGAGCAGGCCTGCCTCGTCGCGGATCATGGCGGGACCCTGGCGAATGGCGATGTCGGCGACGCTCCCGAGCGCGACGTTGGACGCGCTGGCACTGCTCGCGCCCGCCGCGCCGCCGCCCATCGCGCCCATCGCATCGCCGGACGCGCCGTCCGCGTCCGAGCCGGGGGAGCCGACGGGAAGCGGGACGAGCACCTCGCGCAGGCGCTCGACGCTCGAACGGAAGTCCTCCGCGTAACGCACGTTGACGGTGAATCGGTTCCTGCCCTCGACGGTGGTCGTGACGGTGGTCCCGCCGAGCGCGCTCTCGATGACGTCCTGCACGTCTCCCACCGAGAGGCCATGACGCGCGAGCGCGTCGCGGTCGGGCACGATGTCCACGTAGAGGCCGCCGGTGGAGCGCTCGAAGAGGACGCTGCGCGCGCCCGGGACGTCGTGGAGCACGCGCTCGAGCACCACGCCCGTGCGCTCGATGGCGTCGAGGTCGTTGCCGAAGACCTTGATCCCGACGGGAGTCCGGATACCGGTCGAGAGCATGTCGACGCGATTGCGGATGGGCTGGGTGAATGCATTGGTCCAGCCGACCAGGCGCAGTCGTTGGCTCATCTCGTCGACGAGCTCCTCGCGTGTCATGGGACGCTCGTCCGGCCAGGCCCAAGCGACGACGGGACGTAGCGGAGAAGGCAGCCAGCCGGACCACCACCGGGGTTGCCGTCTTCTGCGCCACTCGGCGCGCGGCCGCAGCTGCACGACGGTCTCGAACATGGAGAGCGGCGCCGGATCCGTGGGTGTCTCCGCCCTTCCGGTCTTGCCGAGCACGCTGACGACCTCCGGAAAGGAGCGGAGGATGCGATCCTGTCGTGCGAGCTGGGATCGTGCCTCTTCGATCGAGATGTTGGGAAGCGTCGTCGGCATGTAGAGGATGTCGCCCTCGTCGAGAGGCGGCATGAACTCCGAGCCGAGACGGCCCGCGATCGGCAGCGCCGAGAGCAACGCCATCAGGCCGATGAGCACGGTCGTCTTGGGGTTGTGCAGCGCCACGTGGACGAAAGGCTCGTAGACAGCCCGGATGACGCGAGAGACCGGGTGCTTGGCCTCGGTGTGGATCTTCCCCCGGATGAGGAAGTCCCGAAGGGCCGGTGCCACGGTGATCGAGAGCAGCGCGGCAGCCAGCATGACGAACGTCTTGGTGTAGGCCAGAGGCCGGAAGAGCCTCCCTGCTTGTCCGGTGAGCCCGAACACGGGGATGAACGAGACCGCGATGATGAGGAGCGAGAAGAAGATGGCAGGAGTCACCTCGCGCGCGGCGTCCGCCATGAGCTTCTGTCTGGCTTCGGGGGAGAGATCGGCGGGCGCGTGCTCCAGCTTCTTGTGGGCTGCCTCGACCATCACGATCTCGGCGTCCACGGTGGCGCCGATGGCGATGGCGATCCCACCGAGCGACATGATGGTCGCCGGGATGTCGAGCGCCCACATCGGGATGAAGGACGCCACGACCGCCAGCGGCAGGGAGATGATGGGAAGGAGGGCGCTGCGGAAGTGGAGGAGGAAGAGGAAGATGACGACCGCGACGACGAGCATCTCCTCGAGGAGCGAATGCCGCAGCGTCTCGATGGCGCGCTCGATGAGCGACGAGCGGTCGTAGACGGGCACGATCTCGACGCCGCGGGGAAGCGAGGAGCGGAGCACCTCGATCTTGCGCTCGACGCGGTCGATCACCTCGAGCGCGTTCTCGCCGTAGCGCATCACGACGATCCCGGAGACCGTCTCTCCACGACCGTCGAGATCGGCGGCGCCGCGGCGGATCTCGCCGCCGAGACGCACGGTGGCGACGTCGCGCACGAGAACGGGGCTGCCGCGCGAGGCGCGCAGAACGATGCTCTCGAGGTCGCTGGCGCGCTGCACGTAGCCGCGGCCCCGGACGAAGTGCTCGCGCCCGCTCATCTCGAGGAGACTCCCGCCCACGTCCGAGTTCGACCGGCGCACGGCTCGCGCGACGTCGGCGAGGGTCAACCCGTATCCCCGCAGCCGCGCGGGGTCGACGGTGATCTGGTACTGGGGCACGAAGCCGCCCACGGTCGCGACCTCGGAGACGCCCGGTACGCTGCCGAGCGCGTAGCGGAGGGAGAAGTCCTGCAGTGCGCGGAGCTCTCCGAGATCGTGCCTGCCGGAGCGGTCGACCAGCGCATACTGGTAGACCCATCCGATGCCGGTCGCGTCGGGACCGAGGCGCGGTGTGACCCCTTCGGGGAGGCGACTTCCGAGCGTGGAGAGCGATTCGAGCACTCGAGATCGTGCCCAGTAGGGATCGGTGCCTTCCTCGAAGATCACGTAGACGAAGCTCATGCCGAACATCGTCTGGCCGCGTACGTCGGCGACGCGCGGCACGCCGAGCAGCGAGGTCACGAGGGGATAGGTGACCTGGTCCTCGACGAGCGAAGGAGAGCGTCCCATCCATTCGGTGAAGACGATGACCTGCGGATCGGTGAGATCCGGGATGGCATCGAGCTTCACGCGGCTCATGGCCTGCCAGCCGCCGAGCCCGAGCGCGAGCGCACCGAAGAGGACGAGCGCGCGGTTCTTCGCGCAGGCCTCGATGATGCGGCTGATCACGGGGTCTCCGGGGAAGCTCCGCGGGTCTCGGCGAGCGCCGCGGCCAGCCGGCTCTCGGCATCGAGCAAGAAGGCTCCGCGCGCGGCGACGCGGTCGCTCTGGGAGAGACCCTCGAGGATCTCCCATCGATCCTCGACGAGCGCGCCCGTTCGTACGGTGCGCGGCTCGAACACTCCGTCGGCGTGCTCGACGAAGACGTAGCGGTGCTCGCCGGTGTCCATGAGGGCATCGCGGGGCACGGTGAGCGCCGCGACCGGTGCGAGCTCGAAGACCACGTCACCGAGCTGACCGGGACGCAGCGCGCCGTTGGGGTTGTCGATGGCGATGCGGACGCGGGTCGTGCGCGTGAGATCGTCGGTCCTCGGCTCGACGAGCTCCACGGTCGCAGGCACGGCGGGGCTTCCGTCCCGTGGCGCGAACGTCGCGCGCCGCGAGGCCACGACGCGCGCAACGTCGCGATCGAGGACGCTCGCGATCACCCACACGCGCGAGAGATCGGCAATCTCGTAGAGGACGGTCTCGGGCATCGCGAGGCCGCCGGGGACCGCCGTGCGACGAAGCACGGTGCCGCTGCGCGGCGCGCGGACGGGCACGCGGCCCGCGCCGCGCCCGGCGCCGAGGGCGCGGACGTCGCCCGGCGACAGGCCGAGTCGCTGCAAGCGTTCGCGCGCCATGCGACCGAGGTCGAGGCTGGGCATCGCGATGTCGGAGCCGCCAGAAGAAGGGACGCGCGTCGATGATCGTGGCGCGAGCTCGGGACCAGGCTCCCTCTCCCCGATGGGGAGAGGGTCGGGGTGAGGGGCGAGCGAACCCGGGCTCCAGCGCGTGGCGGCCGCGAGCTCCTGTCGTGCCTGCTCGATCTCCGGGCTGTACACCCAGGCGAGCGTCTGGCCGCGACGTACGCGGACGCCGGTGCTGCGCACGAGCACCTGCTCGATGAACGACATCGTCCGGACGTGGACCTCGGAGACCGCGTCCTCGCGCACCTCGACGATGGCGGGCGACCGGAGCGTCGTGGCGCCGGCGGTGCGTGTGACCGGCACGGTCACGATGCCCGACTCCTGTCTTCGCTCGAGCGTGATCATGACCTCGACCAGGCCCGGAGGAGGTGCGGACGGCACCGCGACCTCGCCTGCGACGGGCTCGAGGAACATGTTGCAGATGGGGCAGCGTCCGGGCGCGTTCGAGCGCACCTGCAGGTGCATCGAGCACGTGTAGACCGTCGCACCGGGCGACGCTCCGGAGGGCATCTCGACGGTCCCTCCGGACGTGTCGTGTGCGGCGCCTCTCGCCTCGGTCGATGCGGGATCGGTCGAGGGAGCGGGCCGGCGTTGCCCGGACGAGCTCGCCGCCCGCGCATCCGGGTCGCGTGCGGCGCTCGGCGTGGGCCCCTCGCCGGGGCTCGGGGCGGGCCCCTCGGCAGGGCTCGGGGCGCGCAACGCACGCGCGGAGTCGGTGTGCCCGCGCTCGTGCTGGTGCGCATCGGGTCCGCGAGGAGCCGGACGCGGAGCAGGACGCGGGGAACGTGCGGAACGTGCCGCCGGCTGCCTCCGCTCGCGGGGGATCGGCTCGAGCCGCATGTGGCAGATGGGGCATTCGCCCGGTGCGCTCGAGCGAATCTGCGGGTGCATGGGGCAGTAGAACCGCGCTTCGTCCGCGTGCGCGTCGTGACCGTGGCCGGGTCCCCACTCCTGCCAGACGGTGGTGGCCGCGAGCACCGTGACGCCGGCGAGCAGCAGCCAGCGCACCCAGGCCATGAGCGTGGTTCCGCGCGGCGACGGGGACGATGTGCTCGACATGAGGTCGTCTTCGAGCCCGAGCAGGGATCGCGCCACGAGCGCGACCACCCGCTTCGAATCGCGCGGGAGGCGGGGCGAGCGGCCCGAGTGACCCGACGAGCCACATGAGTGACCGGCTGGGTCACAGACGCCCGAGGCTGGCGAACCGCTTGCGTCCGGGTCGGCGCAGAGCGCACGGCGTTCGGCCGGCGCGAGGGCGAGCTGCCGGGATCGCCGAGATCAGCGCGGCGTGAGAACGAGCTCGTGGCGGTAGATGTTGGTGGGCCCGCGCTGCCCTTCGTTCCAGGTGAGCTCGGGGCCGTCGATCGGAGAGCTGTAGTTGTAGACGACGAAACGTCCGGGCTCGTCGGTCGACACGATCGACGGGAAGCACGTGTCGCCGCGCGACGGCAGGTCGAGCACGAACGCGATGCGATCTTCGTCCTGCACGTATCGCCAGAGCGCGCACCGCTTCGGTTGGCCGATGTAGTCGAGCTGGTAGCGCGCCGTCTGGGCCGCCATGTTCAGGCGGCGCTGCATGAGGTCGTAGTTTCCCGTCTCGGTGACGTTGCGTCGGGCGATCAGGTACGCCTCGCCGTCGTACCAGAACATGAGCGGAGAGTCGTACTTGCGCGGGTCGCTCACACACGTCCAGTCGGTGATGTCGGTGGCGGGAGCGCGGCAGATCTTGGATCCCCAGCCCGTCTCGTCGCCGGCCTCGTTGCGGATGACGCCGAACAGCGATCCGTCGTCGGCGAGGACGAAATCGGTCTCACTGCCTCCTCCCCGCGAGACGACCGGGCGGTCGGCGTCGTACGCGACCCACTCCCGCCCATCGGACGTGGTGAGAAGCTCGATCTCGAGGGGGATGCCGTCGAACGTGTAGATGTGCTCGCCGCCGAGGTACGCGACCATGAACGGCGTGCCCCGCTCGATGCGCGTGCGCCACGGGATGAAACCGGGGCGATAGGTCTCGGTGAGCGGAGACCAGGTCCCGTCCGGCGATCGCTCCGAGAACGACATCCCTTGCGGCTCGAAGGCGAGGGGGTTGGTGCCGAGACGCGCGAGATAGAGAAAGACACGATCACCGAGCGACAAGAACCGCGGCTCGCGCAGATCGCTCTCGAGGAAGAAGGAGGCTTCGTACTCCCAAGTCTCCTCGTCGATCGAGGAGACGACGTGGATCCGGGTCTCGTCGGACGCGAAGTGATCGGGACCCGTGCGCCATGCGAGGTAAATGCGCCCGTCGGAGTGGCGCACGACATCGAGGTTGTTGTTCGAGGTCATCGCGGGTGCCTCGGGGGGCAACCCATCGCCCGGGATGATCTGCACCGTGGAGACCACTGCGACGTCGTGCCTGCCGAGCTCGACCGACGGCGGTGGAGGGGGCCCGGAGTCGGTGCGCGCCGAGCCCGCGTCGGTGCCCGCGTCGTCCAGCTGCACCGCGGTGTCCTCGACGCTCGCGTCGGAACGAGGACGCGACGCATCGTCCGAAGGAGCGTCGTCGTCGCCACACCCGGCGACGGCCAGGGCAACCGCGAACGACAGAGCCAGAGCGAGCCGGGTGCCCACCATGCCGTTGGACGTTACACGAGAGCGCGCACCGAGGATCCGACCACGAGCATGCTGGTCATCGACCCGACGCGAACACGACGGCGGAGTAGCCGATGGCCGTCCTGTGGTTGCCGCCGTTGGCGTACGAGTGCTTCTGGTCGCCGCGGAACGTGACGACGTCGCCCGGCTCGAGGGTCCACTGCTCGCCGCCGACGACGAGCACGATCGAGCCGCTCTCGCAGGTGAGGTACTCGCGCGTGCCGGGCGTGTGAGGGACGCCGACGAAACGTGCGCCGGGCGGCAGCTCCAGGCGGTCGAGCTCGACGCCGGGGAGATGATCGGGAAGCAGCTTGCGCACGACGACCGGGCCCTGGCGGCGCGTGGGCAGAGTCGCCGCAGCGTAGTGGCGCGTCGTCGAGCGCGGCGCGGAGATGAGCTCCTCCACCGAGACCTGCAGCGCCAGGGCGACCCTGTGGAGCACGAAGAGCGTCGGGTTCGCGCCGCCGGTCTCGAGGTTCGCCCACGTCGCACGCGGCAGGCCCGAGAGCTTGGACATCTGCTGCTGCGTCAGGCCGCGCGTCTCGCGCAGGTGCTTGACGTTGCGGGCGAGGTGGCCGGCGACGTCGTCGTCTTCGGACGCCATGACAGGACGGTAGCGAGTTGACAACGGATTGTCACCGTTGCTGATGCGTCGTCAGCCACGGCGCACGGTTCCTCCATCACCAGGGAGGTGCCCCATGACGCTTCGAGGACGAGCTGTGTTGATCACGGGAGCCAGCCGTGGGCTGGGTGAGGCGCTGGCGCGCGAGGTCGGCGGGCGAGGGGCGCGCGTCGTGCTGGTCGCGCGCGACGGCGCGGCGGTCGAGGCGGTGGCGCAGGACATCCGCGCGCACGGGGGCGAAGCCTGGTCGATCGCGGCCGACGTCGCGGACAAGGACGCCGTCCACCGCGTGACGGGGCTCGCCACCGCGCTGGCGGGTCCGATCGACGTGCTGGTGCACAACGCGAGCACGCTCGGTCCCGTCCCGCTCTCGCTGCTGCTGGACACCGACTGCGAGGACCTGGAGCGCGCCTTCGCGGTCAACGTGGTCGGGCCGTTCCGGTGGACGAAGGTGCTCGCGGGATCGATGGCGCTGCGGGGCGGCGGGCTCGTCGTGCACGTGAGCTCGGATGCCGCCGTGGAGGCCTACCCGACGTGGGGCGCGTACGGCGCGTCGAAGGCCGCGCTCGACCATCTGACGCGCATCTGGGCGGCCGAGCTCGAAGGGACCGGCGTGCGATTCCTCGGCGTGGACCCAGGCGAGATGGACACGCGCATGCACGCCGAGGCGATGCCCGACGCGGACCGGAGCAAGCTCGCGCGGCCGGCGGACGTTGCGCGCGCAGTGGCGGATCGGATCGAGCGCGCGGGTGAGTCGCAGAGCGGAGCGCGTGTCGCCTTGTCGGCGAGCGCAGAGCCGAGCGGCCTGGCGGTGGCCTCGTGACGCCCGCGACGTGGCCTCGCGCGCATCGTGACGACGTCCGGATGCTCGTCGTCGACCCGTCGAACGGGTGCGCGGAGCACGCCCGCGTGGCGGCGCTCCCGCGCTACCTCCGTGCCGGCGACCTGCTCGTCGTCAACGACGCTGCGACGATCCCGGCTTCGCTGCGCGGCGAGACGATGGGCGGAGAGCCGCTCGAGGTGCGCCTCCTCTCGCGGCGCGACGATGGGACGTGGCGTGTCGTGCTCTTCGGGCGAGGGGACTGGCGCACGCGCACGGAGGATCGGCCGGCGCCGCCGGAGCTCGCGATCGGGGCGCGCCTCCGGGTGGGCGGCGAGGTCGCGGAGGTCGCGTCGGTGTCCGCGCGGTCCGTCCGGCTGGTGGATCTGAGGTTCTCGGCTCCTTCGTCGTCGGTGTGGCGGGCCATCTATCGCGCGGGCGCGCCGGTGCAGTACGCGTACGTACGCGACGCGTTGCACCTGTGGGACGTCCAGACGGCGTACGCGGGTGAGCCGCTCGCCGTCGAGATGCCTTCGGCGGGTCGGCCGCTCTCGTGGTCGGTCCTGCTCGAGCTGCGCAGGCGCGGCGTGGCCCTCGCGTGCGTGACGCACGCGGCGGGGCTCTCGTCGACGGGAGACGAGGCACTCGACGAAGCCTTGCCCCTCGACGAGGAGCTGGTCGTGTCGGCGGCGACGGTGCGCGCGGTGAAGGAGACGCGTGCGCGCGGCGGGCGCGTGGTGGCGGTCGGCACGTCGGTCGTGCGCGCGCTCGAGGGCAACGCGCATGCGCACCGCGGGGAGCTCGTCGCGACGCGGATGCGGACTTCGCTCCGGATCGGACCGGGCTTCGTTCCTCGAATCGTGTCGGGCCTGTTGTCGGGGGTCCACGAGCGCGGGACGAGCCATCTGGATCTCGTGTCGGCGTTCGTGGACGGCGCGACGCTGGACGAGGCGTACCGCTCCGCCGAGCACGAGGGCTATCGCATCCACGAGCTCGGCGACGTGTGCCTCGTGCTCGATGGCGCGCTCGCGTCCGATCGCGCCGGGCTTCGGCCGCGCAGCGCATCGGTGCCGGCAGGACTTGCAGAACCTTTACTCCGCGGAGCGTCGTGCGCGCGTTGAAAGGGCATGATGCCCTCGCGTCCGTTCCGTCACGCTCTCGTTGCCGCGACCGCGCTCGCGGCTTGCAGCGCTCAGGCTCGTCACGTGGCCGATCGCGCGGTAGCTCGCGAGTCGGTCCGCCCGACCGCCCGAGCGTCTCCGGTGGTATCGCCGAGCTCTTCTTCGGCCGCGCCCTCGGCGCTGCCGGCTCCGACGGGATCGCCGACCGAGGCCGGGACCAGACCCCCCCTCCCCGAACCGGGAGAGGGTCGGGGTGAGGGGAGAGCATCCAGCTTCGTCGTGCTCTCGACCGTCGCACGATTCGACGAGTGCTCGGGAGCCGGTGGAGAGCACTACGTCTTCCGAGTCGACGACCCCTCCGGCGGAGCGCGTGATCCGGTTCTGGTCCACGCGGGCGGGCACGCCGTGTACCTCGATCTCTTGCCGCAAGGGGGGTGGCCCGCGACGCGCTGGC
>JADZFZ010000261.1 GCA_020854145.1 Deltaproteobacteria bacterium
GCTGACCGTGCCGGGGGAGCTGACCGTGCCGGGGGAGCTGACCGTGCCGGGGGAGCTGACCGTGCCGGGGGAGCTGACCGTGCCGGGGGAGCTGACCGTGCCGGGGGAGCTGACCGTGCCGGGGGAGGTGATCGTCCCGGGCGACGTAGTCGTCTTTGCGCGGCCCCGCGTCCGCGTCCGCCCCGTGGGCTCTCGCCCGGTGGCTGGGCGTCCCTTCGAAGCGCCTGCCCCGGGCGCCTTCGAGGGGGGGGCGGGCTGCGCGACGACACAGTCGTCATCCGGTCGGCGACCCTTACGGCGTGTCGGCGGCATCGGTCTGACTCGGTTATCGGAGTCGGCGACCTGTGTCAACCCTAAAATCGTTGGGATCCAAACCAATGTGTCCACGCGCAGGCCGCGAAAATAGCGGTATCCGTGAGTGATCGTCGCGCGCCGTCCTACCCCGGCCTACGCAACTGCCCAGAAACAGCCTGATTTCGACGTCAGGGTTTTGCGGACCCGCTTGGCACGGGCAATCGAGCCCGATCGGATCGTTCGGGCACCAACCTTTCGTCGCTTGCTCGACCGCACCCACGCGCGCGCCGAGCAACCGCTCGCCCACGACGCAAACGAGCCCGCCGGCGTGAAGCGGGCGGGCTCGGTTCTCGGTGACCCTCGACCTCGACCCTCTTCCCGTGCGGGGAGAGGGAGCCGTGGCGCGGGCTAGCGGATGGCGGGGCGGCGTCGCTCGGCGAACCAGCCGCGGAACCGGTTCATGAGCGGGCGCTGGTTCTCGGGGTGGCGGCGCGTGCAGGCCTGCATGGCGGCGCTGCTCGAGCTCTCGGCCCAGCGCACCTCGATGCAGTCGTTCGGGTTGTACGAGACTTCGAAGCCCTGCTTGCGTCGCATGAGCTCGGCGAGCGTCAGCGTGCGGTTGGTCCCGTCGCTTCCGCGGTAGGTGATCGACATGGACTCCGTCATCTGGCGCTTGAGGCGGAGCAGCTCCTGCCGGACCTCCTCGAAGCGACGGCCGCGCATCTGGAAGAGCTCGGGCTCGCGGCGGACCATGTCGGGGAACTCCTCGACCTCGTCCATCGCCACGAGGAACCGCATGTCGCGCGCGGGGGTGGAGTAGTCCTCCCAATCACCGACCGTCTCGAAGATGCGGGCGTCGCTCGGCATCTGGACGACGCGCCAGTTGTTCTGCTGCATGAACTCGACGCCGAGCTGCACCGCATCCACGCGGTCGAGCGCGTACTGGTGCAGGATCTCGATGATCCCACGGTAGGCGACCACGGGATCCATGGGCTGCGGGTTCACGAGCCGGTTGACGGTCCGGTAGAAGTCCTGGTCGCGCTCGAAGCTCGCCTGCTGGCTGGACACGGGCGCGAAACCGCGCGCCTGCAGCTCGGCGTTGGTCATGGGGCGGATGCGGTCACCGTCCACGATCGCGGGCCGGAAATGCTTGAAGCCGCCCGTCGGGACCTGGTGATAGAAGGAGAAGAGCGCCCGATTGAAGCGCTTGTGGCTGATCGACTGGTCCGGGTGGCCATCGACCGCGTTGATCATCCCCATGCGGGCCTCGGTCTGCGGCACCCACTGCGAGATGGTCAGCACGTGGCCATCGGGGTCGACGTACACGGCCCCGGGGCGGATGTTCTCGCGCGTCAGCTCGATCGCGTAGAGGTCGCTCCAGGTGTCGGTCGGGAGCGTCCGGGTCGTGCCGGCCTGCACGAGGGTCTCGATGTCGTCCCGGACGAAGACGTTGAAGCGCTGGATGGGGTTGACCGTCTGCGGGAAGCGCCGCGTCTGGTTGTGCTTGAACAGCGTGCAGTACGGGCCCTCGAGGTTGCTGCCGCGGCTGCACCGCCGGAAGCCGAAGGGCAGGCCCATCTTGAACGCGAAGTAGGCGCGCAGCTGGAACGGAGTGTCCGCGCAGTCCGGGCGCATGACGATGCGCGTCTGCGCGTCCGCATCGTCCTCGTCGAGGCCGAGGAAGTTGTAGAGGAAGTTGCGCGACGGGTCGCGGGTCGTCTGATGCAGCGGACGCCACGACGCGCGGGCGCCCGGGTCGACGTAGAAGAGGACGCCGATCCACGCGGAGTAGAGGAGGTCCCACTCGGGGGTCCACTCGTGCTGGATGGGCCACGCGCCGCCCGCCATCGACTGCGGGACCTCGCCGCGCACGGGCGACTCGTCACCGACGACGACCTGCGTGCAACGGGCTTGCGGCTCGTTCGCCGACTGGACCTGCACCGCGTAGCGGCCGTTGGTCGCCGGCGTGAACGACGCGACCTGTACCCACGGAGGCCCTGCGAGGAAACGCCCGCGGCTGACCTCTTGTGCGCCGCCATCGTTCGTCACGAGGACGGAGGGGTTCTCCAGCGCGGTCCGGCTGACGGCCACGACGTGGACGCGCTCGCCTGCCTTCGGGCGTGCGGGAGCGGTGAGGAGCAGGGGCGCGTCCTGCGGGCGCGTGGGCGCGCACGGCTTCGCAGCCGCGGGGCCCGCGCTCGGGGGCTCGGGCAACGCGTTGGCCGCTGCGACCGGGTCGCGGCCGGGATCGAGGTGCGTCGGACCGGTGTCGGGGCGTTGCGTCTGACGACGACCGTGCGCGGAGTCGCCTCCGCCGTTCGTCCGCGACACCCGCGCCGCTCCGTTGCGCGTGCGCTGCTGCTCGCCGCAGCCGCCAGACATCATCAGCGCGAGCAGGCAGCACGCGGCGGCTCGATACAGCGATGATCCTCGATGTGGCGCCCCTTCACGTCCCATGATCCATACCCTCCAGCCGGAACCGATCGACCCGCGTCCCGAGACCCCCTCACGCGAGGGCAGCGGCCCCCCGTCGAGCGCGGATGCCACACGGTTCCTGGTGGCACATCGGTTCGTAGGAGCAAAACCCATGCAACGCCTTCCTCGTGCGTCGGGTCGTCTCGAGACGACGCCCGATCTCCGATCCCAGTGTCGCGGATGCCCCGACTCGGCGCACCTTTTCAACACATTGGCTCCACGCGGATCAGCCTGGATATCGGGCGCTCGATGCGCGGACGGGAGCCCCCACCCCCGGGGAGGCGCGACCCCGCACGCGGGCGTTGCGTGACCGCGCAACGGGCGGCGCGCCGCATCGTCGAGCTCGCGGACGGCCCGAGGCGACCCGTTGCTCACGCGAGGGTGGGACCCGCGGTGCGCGCTGGCTGTGAACTGGCCTTCACCGGATGACGGTGCGGACGAAGCTGCCTCGCCGATACCAGACGACGTAGGCCGCGACCGATGCGACGTTGCCCACGGCCACGATGGACCACAGCACCGTGCGCGGAAGGTCGAACGCCACGGCACAGCCCAGGGCCACGGGGATCTGCACGCCGAGGAGCACGATGGCGTCGAGCACGAAGGACGACATCGTCGCGCCCGCGCCCGTGAGCGCCTGCGAGAGCACGGCGCCGACGCCGACGAGCGCGTAGGTCGGCGCGACGTAGAGGAGGTACTCCTGTCCCGCGGAGACCACGCGCGGGTCCGGGTCGAAGAACTCGAGGATGCTCCGCGACATCACGAGGAAGACGACCGTCAGCCCGATCATCAGGACGAGGTTGTACGAAGAGGCGATCCAGCCGGCCCGTACCGCGCGGTCGGGTTGCCCGGCGCCGAGGTTCGTTCCGACGAAGGTGCTCGCGGCCGCGCCCCATCCGAGCCCGATGAAGAGCGCCAGCATCTCGAGGCGGAGGCAGATGCCGTAGGCTGCGAGCGCGCTCGCATCGTCCACCGTCGTGTACTCGCGCGAGATGATCGCCTGCAGGACCAGGATCGCGGCGACCCGCACCACCAGCTGCGCGGAGGAAGGCCAGCCGAGCCGGAGCAGTCGGACCATCTCGTCGATCGAGGGCTTGAAGTACCGCGCGAAGAGCACACGCCGCCCCGGTCTCCACGCGAGCGCAGCGAGGCCGACGAGGCAAGGGACGGTGCGACCGATGACCGTCGCCCACGCGGCGCCGACGAGCTCCATCCGCGGGATCGACAGCGCCTCCGCGATGGGCCCGAAGACTCCGAACGGCTCCGGGACCGGGCCCGGACCGAACACGAAGAGCACCGCGAGCACGAGGTTGAGCACGTTGCCCGCAACCAGGAGGAACGCGGGCAGCTTGCTGCTGCCCAGGCCGCGCAGGACCGACGTGATCTGCAGCAGGAGGAAGATCGAGAAGCTGCCGCCGAGCGCGACGGCGAGGTACTCGGCGGCGAGCTGACCGGTCCGCCCGCGCAGGTCCATCAGCTCGCCGGTGATCCAGCCCGCGCCCGCGAAGCCGAGCACCCCGAACACCACCGACAACGCGCCGACGACGAGCAGCGACTGACACGTCGCGCGTGCGGCGCCCTCCTGGTCGCGCGCCCCGAGGCGTCGCGACAGCACGGCCACCGTCGCGCTCGAGAGCCCGTTCGACACGATCGTCGCGAGCGCCGCGATCATGTCGCAGACGCCGATCGCAGCGAGCGACTCGGTCGCGTTGGGCAGCCGCGAGATGAGGTAGATGTCGACGAGGTTGAACGTGGTGTGGAGCGCCATGGCTCCGACCATCGGCACCCCGAACTTCGCGACACCCTTCCACAGGCTTCCCGACAAGAGCGCGGCGGTCGCCTTGTCGAGCGCGGGGGTGGGGCTCGAGACTTCGGCGACGGCGGGCACGCTGCGCCGTAGCTCGTCGTCGACTTCCCCCGTGCGGATGAGCGGCTGATCGGTCGTCATGAATGCGCGGAGGCTCGTCTCGGTGTGTAGCGGCGTCGTCGGTGCGAAGCGGCGCGCTGCGTAGCAGAGGCCGCGCAGCCCGCGATTTCTCACGAGCGGCGCGGGCCGCAATAACACGCGTGCACGATGCCGACCACGCGCCCACGTGCGCCCGCTCGGCCGAACGGCCGGACTTCTTGACTGGACGAAGTGCCGACGGTAATTCGCGACGCCCGTCACGGGGGGAGCGTGCGTTTGGCCCCGAGACGGCGGCACGAGTGGTGATAGGCAGCGTTGCTGTTGCGAGGACGCAGAAGAAGGCGTCGCCTCGATCTCCGCGATGTGCGGGGCGATCGGGTGGCGGCCTCGAAGGACGGTCGATCGGATGAGACAGTCGAAGGCTTCTCTGTTGCGGCAGCGGTTGCGCGCGGATGGTCCCGTCCTGGTCGCGGGGGCTCACAACGGGATCTCGGCGGTGATCGCGGAGCGCGCGGGGTTCGATGCGCTCTGGGCGAGCGGCTTCGAGATCAGCGCGTCGTTCGCGGTGCCGGACGCGAACATCCTCACGATGGCGGACAACGTCGCGGTCGCGAAGGCGATCGACAACGCATCGTCGCTGCCCGTGATCGCCGACTGCGACAACGGCTACGGCAACGCCATCAACGTGATCCGCACGGTCGAGGAGTACGAGAAGGCCGGCGTCGCGGCGATCTGCATGGAGGACAACATCTTCCCGAAGCGCTGCTCGTTCTACGCGGGCGTCAAGCGCGAGCTCGAGTCGGTGGAGGAGTTCGCCGGGAAGATCCGGGCGGGCAAGGACGCGCAGCGCGATCCGGACTTCATGATCATCGCGCGCACGGAGGCGCTGATCGCCGGGTGGGGCATGGAAGAAGCGCTCAAGCGCGCACGTGCGTACGCCGATGCGGGCGCGGACATGTGCCTCATCCACTCGAAGAGCAAGACGCCCGACGAGGTGCTCGCGTTCGCGAAGGCGTGGGACCGGCCGACCCCGCTCGTGTGCGTGCCCACGATCTACAAGGACACGACCGCGGACGAGCTCGCGGCGGCCGGCTTCAAGGTCGTCATCTACGCCAACCACGGGATGCGCGCGGCCATCAAGGCGATGCGCGAGGCGCTCGGCGCGATCAAGAAGGAGCGCAAGGCCGCGGCGGCCGAGCCGTGGATCGTGAAGCTCGACGAGGTCTACGACCTGGTCGGCGTGGACCGCATGACGAAGCAGGAGAAGGAGTTCCTGCCGGGGGGAGGGCGTCAGGTCCGGGCGGTGGTCCTCGCGGCCGGCAGCGGCAAGGCGCTCGGCGCGGCGGCGCGCGACCTGCCCAAGGCGATGCTGGATCTGAAGGGCAAGACCGTGCTCGAACGTCAGGTGGCGGCGCTCAACGCCGTCGGCGTCAAGGACATCGCGGTCGTGCGCGGGTATCAGGCCGCGAAGTTCAACGTGCCGAACATCAAGTACTACGAGAACCCGGACTACGAGACGACGGGCGAGATGGCGTCGCTCGCGCGTGCCGCGGGCGAGATGAAGGGCATGACGCTGGTGCTCTACGGAGACCTGCTCTTCGACCGGGGCGTCGTGGAGAAGGCGCTGCAGAGCGAGGCGGACCTGACGGTGGTGGTGGACCGAACGTTCCAGGAGTCGCGCGAGCAGCTGACCGAGCGCCCGCGCCTCGACCTGGTGGAGCTGTCGGAGGTGCCGTCGAGCGGGCCTCGTGCGCTCGCGAGCGACGCGCCGCTGGTGGTCGCGCGCATCGGTCACGCGTTGGAGCCGACGCGCGCGCACGCCGAGTTCGTCGGGATGCTCGTGGTGACGGAGCGCGGCGCGCGGCTGCTGATGGACAGCTGGGCGCGCGTGACGGAGCGTTACGCGGGCAAGCCGTTCCACGAGGCGTCGAACGTCGAGCGCGCGTCGCTCACCGACGTGCTCCAGCAGCTCATCGACGAGGGCACCGCCGTGCACGCCGTCGAGACGTTCAAGGGCTGGATGGAGATCGACACGTTCGAGGACTATCAGCGCGCGTGGGCCGCGGTCCGATGAGCGGCGCGGGATCGGGAGACCTGGGGGCGCGCTTCGTCGGGGCGCTCGAGCGTGCGGGCTTCGACTTCTTCACGGGCGTGCCGTGCTCGCTGCTCAAGACGGTCTGGCAACGTCTGGAGGCGATGCCGGCGGACCGCTACGTGTCGGCCGTGCGCGAGGACTCGGCGCTCGGCATCGCGGCGGGCGCGTACCTCGGCGGCAAGAAGCCGGTCGTGATGATGCAGAACAGCGGTCTCGGCGTGTCGATGAACGCGCTCGCGTCGCTGCACTTGCTCTACGACGTGCCGGTGCTCGTCGTGGCGTCGTGGCGCGGCGAAGGCGGCACCGGAGGGATCCCGGAGGGCAGCACGGGTCCCAAGGGCTTCGTCGACGCGCCCGAGCACTGGGGCATGGGCGACACGACGCACGGCTACTTCGGCCTCTTGAAGATGCCGTTCGTCCTGCTCGATCCCGAGGGTCTCGAAGAGCAAGTCGTCGCGATGGCGCACGAGATGGAGCGCACGCGCAAGCCGGTCGCGATCATCGTGCGCAAGGGCCTCTTCGAGGGGAGCCACTGAGCCCCGCACCGACCCGCTCACCCTGCCGACGTGATCCATCGACATTGCTCTCATCTGGAGCCGCTCACCATGAAGCGATTCGACGCTGTCAAACGAACGATCGAGCGCGCGCCCGACTCTCTGGTCGTGTGCTGCAACGGCATGATCGGCCGCGAGGGTTGGACGGCGGGCGACAGGCCCGGGCACTTCTACATGATCGGCTCGATGGGCCTCGCATCGTCGGTGGCGCTCGGGCTCGCGCTCGCGCAGCCCGCCAAGCGCGTGCTCTGCGTGGACGGCGACGGCAACGTGCTGATGGGCCTCGGTGCGCTCGCGAGCGTGGGCGCGGCGGCGCCGAAGAACCTCTATCACGTCTGCCTCGACAACGAGGCGCACGGCTCGACCGGCGATCAAGCCACCATCACGAGCAAGGTCGAGCTCGACAAGATCGCGGCCGCGTGCGGCTACGTGCGCGTCGCGCGTGCGACGGATGAGGCGTCGCTCGAGCGCGGTCTCGAGGTGCTGCTCGGCGGGCCCGGCCCGGCGTTTCTGCTGGTGAAGGTCGAGCGCGGCAACGTCAAAGGCATCGGGCGCGTCGAGCTCACGCCGCGGCAGCTGACCGACCGCGCACGCGCGGAGGCGACGCGATGACCGAGCCGACGAAGAAGCAGGTGCTCCTCAACCCGGGGCCCACGAACGTGAGCGACGCCGTGCGCGCCGCCATGGCCGGTCCCGATTGGTGCCATCGCGAGCCCGAGTACTTCGATCTCCAGGACGAGACACGCGCGCTTCTGCTCTCGTGCTTCGGCCTGGATCCGGCGCGGTGGACGAACGTCTTGTTGACGGGGAGCGGGACGGCCGCCGTCGAGACGATGGTCGGCTCCGCCGTGCCGCGCGGCAAGAAGCTTCTCGTGCTCGACAACGGTGTCTATGGCGATCGCATCGCGAAGATGTGCGCCGCCAACGGCACCGCGACGGTCAGCGTGCGTGCCGACTGGTTCGCGCGCCCCTCGCTCGAAGAGGTCGAGCGCGTCTTGTCGGACGATCGCGAGATCGCGACCGTGGCCGTCGTGCACCACGAGACGACGACGGGCTTGCTCAACGACGTGCCCGCCGTCGGCGCGATTGCGAAGAGACACGGCAAGCGCGTGCTCGTCGACGCGGTGTCCTCGCTCGCGGGCGAGTCGCTCGACATCGACGCGAGCGGCGCCGACTACCTCGCGTGCACCGCGAACAAGTGCGTGCAGGGCATGCCGGGGATCGCGTTCGTGCTCGCGCGCCGGGAGGCGGTCGCGGAGATCGCGCCCGGCACGGCGCGTTCCTTGTACCTCGATCTCAAGAATCTCGCGGCCAAGCAGGATGCGCGCGACACGCCGTTCACGCCTGCGATCCAGGTGCTCTTCGCGTTGCGCCAGGCGCTGCGCGAGCTGGCGACCGAGACGCTTCCGAAGCGCGTCGCGCGTTACGCCGGCTACGCGCGCATCGTCCGCGGCGGTCTCGAGCGTCTCGGTCTGCCGGTGCTCGTCGAGCCGGCGCTGCGCTCGAACACGATCACCACCATCGGCTTGCCGAAGGGCAAGACCTACGACGACGTGCACGACGCCTACAAAGCCGAGGGCTTCGTCATCTACGCAGGCCAGGGCGACCTGCGGAGCCGAGCGTTCCGCATCTCCACGATGGGCAATCTCGAGAACGCGACGGTCGAGCGCGCGATGGACGTGCTCGCTCGCCTCGTCGGCTGACTGGCCCCACACCCCGACCCTCTCCATTCGGGGAGAGGGGACCTGGCCCCGAAGCAACGAGAAGAGGTCGAACGATGCGCGCAATCCTCCTGGCAGCAGGGCTCGGCAAGCGACTCAAGCCCTTCACCGAGGCGCACCCCAAGTGTCTCGTCGAGGTCGCGGGACGCACCTTGCTCGACCGCCATCTCGAAGAGCTCACGAAGTGCGAGATCGACGAGCTCGTCATCGTCGTCGGCCATCTGCACGATCAAGTGCGCGCCGAGGTCGCCCGCGTCGGTGCGGGCCGCCTGCCCGTCCGCTTCGTGATGAACGAGGACTACAAGCGCGGCTCGATCGTCTCCTTGTGGCACGCGCGCGCCGACCTCAAGGGCGGCGCCGTCGTCATGGACGCCGACGTCCTCTACCACCCCGACGTCTTGCGCCGTCTCGTCGAGGCGCCATTCGGCAGCGGTTTCCTCCTCGACGAGACCAGCGAAGAGACCGGCGAAGAGATGATGATCGGCGTGCGCGGCCAGTTCGTCCGCAAGATCGCCCGCCGCGTCGGCAGCGACTGGGATCTCGCCGGCGAGACCGTCGGCTTCTTCAAGGTCGGCGACGCCGACTCCGAGATCCTCAAGGCCACCCTCGAGGACTTCGTCGCCCGCGGCGAGCTCGACTGCGAGTACGAGGCCGCCCTCGATCAGTTCATGCAGCAGCGCCCATGCGGCTACGTGAAGGTCGGCGACCTCCCGTGGACCGAGATCGACTTCGACGTGGACGTCGACAAGGCGCGCGACGTGATCCACCCGCGCATCCAGCAGATGCTCGGAGCGTGAGCCGGCGGCGTCCCCGGGGCGCGCTTCAGCTCGGGTCCGA
>JADZFZ010000262.1 GCA_020854145.1 Deltaproteobacteria bacterium
AATTGACTTACGCGAAGGGAGACGTGATGAGCGAGGGGAGCGGTCGCGAGCGCCGGATCAACGAGCGCTACGACGTTCTCTTCTCCGTCGACTGCTCGAGCGGCGACACGTTCCTCTTCTCGTACATCCGCAACATCAGCGAGATGGGGATCTTCGTCTCGACGCACGACCCGATGCCGATCGGCACGCCGCTGACGCTGCGCTTCGCGCCCGGCGGCGGTCCCCCGCTCGAGCTGACGGGCGACGTCGTGTGGATCAACCCGTACCGCCCGGGCGGCGACAACCTCAACCCCGGGATGGGCGTTCGCTTCCGCGAGCTGACCGCGGAGCAGCGTGAGCGCATCGTCGAGATCGTCCGAACGATCGCGTACCTGCACGGCGACCCGCCGTCGCAGCCCGACTGAAGGGGTGACGAGTCACCCCCAACCGTTCGCCCCGTGCAGCGTCGAGGGGCGTGATCGCGTGCTCGACAGGCTCGGCACGAACGGTTTGTCACGGACCGAGCGTCACTCTTCGCCACCGGGCGCGGACGCGCCGACCTCGATGTCTTGGATCTCGCTCTCGGGCGCGTCGTCGCCGGGCGGGTTGAGGCCCTCGGGATCGGTCGGCGGCTCGGGTCGCGTCGCAGGGCTTGGACGTGGCGCCGCGCGCGACGGAGCGCGCGAGGTCGGCGGCGTCGCGCTCGCGGCGGGTTGCGACGCGCTCGGGGCGGTCGTGCTCGGCGGTTCGCCCGCGGGTGCCGCAGCGGCGCTCGTGCCTGCGCTCGGCGGCGTCGCCGCGCCCTCTTCGGTGGGCCGCGGGCCCGCGGTCGGATCGGGAGCCGCGCGTCGCCCGAGCCGCGATCCGGCGACGTTGCTCATCGGTTCGCGGATCACGCCGCGCGCATCGACGAGCTTGCGCAGGTAGGTCTCGGGATCGAGCACGCGGATGCGTCCTTCGCGCTCCTCGCGCTCCAGCCACGTGAACAGCTGCTCGGTGCTCGCCGCCGTCGCGGGCCGCGAGTCGTGGAGCAGCACGATCCCGCGGCGGTGCCGGCGAAGCAGGCGAATGGACTCGTCCGCGATCTCCGTCGGGTTGCCGCTCGCCCAGTCGCGCACGTCGAGCGTCCACATCACGAGCGCGTTGCGCCGCTCACGCACGCGGTCGATCGCGGCACGCGGCAAGTCGCCGAACGGCGGACGGAACAACGTCGTGGTGCGTCCCGTCGCGAGCTCGATGAGCTCGGCGTTGCGATCGATCTCCCAACGCGCACGCGCCGGCGCGAGCGCCGACAGGTGCGGATGGGTCATCGAGTGGTTGCCGATCGTGTGACCGGCCTCGGCGATGCGCCGGAGCAGCGCCTGACCTTCGGCTCCACCCGCGCGCGCCGGATCGTATCGCCACCCGACCGTGAAGAAGATCGCCTTCCAGCGCCGTCGCGCGAGGCCGTCGAGGATGCGCGGCGTCGACTCGGGGTTCGGCCCATCGTCGAAGGTCAGCAGGACCTCTCCCGGCTCGACACCCTGCGAGAGATCGTAGCCGCGCGTCTTGTCGACCTCGTCGTTCAGCTCGAACAGGCCGGGCACGCCGAACTCGGTCGTGGAGGCCTGCGCGCCCGAGCCGGACGCGCCCGACGCGCCGGCAGCCGGCGGCGAAGCGGCCAATCCCGGGCTGCCCACTTCGGGCGTGACGGGGGTCGGGCTCGGCCCCATCGCGATCGCGAGATCGAGCGAGGGCGCGACGTGCGGACGGGGCACCGACGCGCGCGCACGGCGAGCCGCGTCCGACGCGTAGAGGACGCCGCCGCCGCCGACCAAGAGCAGCGCCACCGCGAGCAGCGACGCGAGAGCGACTTTCGTGCGAATGGACAACGGCGTCATTGTGCCCGGCGCGCGCGGCGCTGCCGAGAAACCGGCATACGCGATCGGCGCCGGCCTAACCAGCCAACGCGTCGAGCTCCGCGCTCATCTCGCCGAGGGCGTGGCTGTTGCCCGACGCCTTCGCCTCCGCGATGCCCTTCTCGAAGAAGCCTCTCGCACGGTCGATCTGCTTCTGCTCGCGCGCCAGGATGCCGGCTTGGTGCCACGCGGGCACGTACGTCGGAAACCGCGCGTGCACGAGCTCGAGCGCGACCATCGCGTCGTCCAGACGACCGAGGCTCTTCAGCTCCATCGCGCGCCCGTAGTACACGAACGGGTCGCTCGACCCGGCGGCGATCATCTTGTCGATCATCTCGAGGCGCTTGCTCATCGTGCCTCACCCCGACCCTCTCCCGATGGGAAGAGGCGGTCTTTGCCTCTCATTTGCTCGGATCGAGGATGCCGATGAAAGGCACGTTCCGGTAGAGCTCGTCGTAGTCGAGCCCGTAGCCGACCACGAAGTGGTCCTCGATGGTGAAGCCGAGGTAGTGGATGTCGACCTTCACGCGCGTTCGCGCCGGCTTGTGGAGGAGCGAGCACAGCTTCACCGACCGCGGATGGCGCGTCGCCAGGTTCTCGAGCAGGTAGCTCATCGTCAGGCCCGTATCGACGATGTCCTCGACGATGAGCACGTCGCAGCCGTCGATGGGACGCGTGAGGTCGCTCGTGATCTGCACGACGCCGGTCGACTGCGTGCCCTCGTAGCTGCGCAGGCCGAGGTAGTCCATTCGCAGCGGCAGGTCGATGGTCCGGACCAGGTCGGACATGAAGACGGTGCTGCCTTTCAGGCAACCGATCGTCACGAGATCCTTGTCGCGATAGTCGCGCGTGATCTCGGCTCCGAGCTCGGCGACCCGGCGTTGGATCGTCTCGGCGTCGAGCAGCACGTTCACGTGGGCGGGGCTCATCACGACCACGCTTTTCGCACGACGAGGCGCTCAGATCCACGCGTTGTTGAGGATCTCTCCGAGCCCGCCCGCTCCCGGGATGATGTACTGGTGCGAGTCGAGCCCGCGCTCGCGCGCGTCGCTGCCCGGCAAGGCCCCGAGCGCATCGTCGGGCGACAGGCCGCGATCGTGGCGCAGCGCGTAGACGACCACGTCGGGCTGCTCGCTCGTGACCCGCTTGAGGTACTCGGGCGTCACGATGAGGTGCACGCACACGATCTTGCGCGGAGTGCCCTTCAGCCTCGTGCGGTAGTGCCTGATCGCTTCGATCATCGACGAGCCCGTGGCGCCCATCGGATCGGGGAAGACGATCACGCGCTCGTCCACGTCGGTGCCGATCTTCGCGTCGTGCCACGTCGAGCCCGTGACACGGCCCTCCGCATCGACCGCGCGGCTCATGAAGAGGTGGTCCTGCCGCACGTTGGCGGGATCGAGCACCTCGTTCAGCATCTCGTAGAAGACCTGCGAGGGGACGGTGCCTGCCCGTGCGATCCCGACCGTCACAGCCGGCGTCCGCGGGTCGATGGCGACCCCGCGATACACGGCGGACGGCTCCGACGCGACCATGCGGGTCGGGACGGCGACGCGCTCTCGGGGCAGCTCCGCCGCGATGACGATCCACGCGAGCTGCTCGTAGAGCCGCCTCACGAGCCGTCCGACCTCGGGCTGCGTGGTGCTCCGCGCGCCGAGGCGCGAGAGCCACGTCAGCGCGAGCGGGTCGTCGAGGAGATGGACGCGTTCGCCGTACGCGTGCGCGATCTGAGGCGCCGCGTAGGAAGAGCGGAGATAGGTCTGTTCGCTCATGGCGAGCGGAGCTTTACTTCAGGAAGCGGACGATCAGGTACACGAAGGTTCCGAGCGCCGCTGCGAGCCCGATCGTCAGCGGCCACGACAGCCCCTGGGTGGGCCGCTTCTTGGCCGGAACGATGATCGGGCTCGGCCGAACGGGCGTACCGGGGTTGCGCGCTGCCGTGGCGGCATCGGGCATGTGGTCGATGACGATCGATGGGCCGACCGTGGGAGCCTCGGGCACCACCGGGTTCGTCCGCGCTTCCCGCGTCTCCATCGCCGCGACCTGGTTGAAGCCGGCTTCTCGGAGAGAGGCCTCGTCCCACATTGCCGTCGGCTCGTCGGCCGCAAGGGTCTCGCTGGACTCCGCCGCTCCGGGCTTTCCTCCGCTGTCGTTCGTGTCGGGCATACGCTCGCGCTCGCGCCTTCGTGCTTCGCCAAGTCTCGCAGATTCGCAATCGCGTGGGAAGTTTCCCCGGTGTACCGTGCCCAGCGTGGACGCCATGCGGGTCGCGCGCGAGGCGCTCTATCTCGCGATCCTGGTCTCGGCACCGGCGCTCGTCGCCGCGGTCGTCGTCGGCCTCGTCGTCGGCGTGGTCCAGACGGTCACGCAGCTCCAGGAGTCCACGTTGTCCTTCGTGCCGAAGATGGCCGCGGTGCTCCTCGTGCTCGCGGTGCTCGGCCCGTGGATGGCCGGTGAGATCGTCCGCTTCACGACGGTGCTCTGGTCGTCGCTCCCGACCGGCTGAGGCCGGACGAGATGGACGAGCTCGTCGCGTTGCTCGTGCGCCGCGTGGGCCTCGAAGGCGATCCGACGCGTTGGATCACCCTCACCGCGCTCGCCGCCGCGCGCATCCTCCCGCTCACCGTCGTCGTGCCGTGGCTCGGCCGCCGCACGCTCGAGCCCATCGCACGAACGGGCCTCGTTCTCGCGCTCGCCGTCGTGCTCGCGCCCATCGTCGAGCGCTCCGCAGCACCCATCGACGCCAACGCCGCGCGCCTCGCGCTCCTGCTCGCGAAGGAGACCTTGCTCGGCGCGGCGATCGCGGTCGCAGCGGCCTTGCCGTTCATCGCGTACGAGCAGGCCGGCCGCCTGCTCGACACCCTGCGCGGCGCCAACGTCGCCGAGCTCCACGACCCGCTCGGCGAGCCGCGCGCCAGCCCGCTCGGCGCGCTCTACGAACAGATCGCGCTCGTCGTCTTCGTGGGGCTCGGTGGCCACGTCGCCGTCGTCACCGTGCTGGCCGACACCTTCACCAGCTTCCCCGTCACGGCGTTTCCGCCCATCGCCGACAACGCCGCGGCCTTCGTCTTCGGCGGCCTTCGTCTCGCGGCCTCCGCCATCGCCACCGCTTTCGCGCTCGCCGCCCCCGCCGGCGTCGCTCTGCTCGTCACCGAGATCGCGCTCGCGCTCGTCGCGCGCTCCGCCCCCAACGTCCCCGCCTACTTCATCGGCCTGCCCCTCAAGTCCGCCGTCGGCCTCGCCCTCGTCCTGCTCGGCCTCACGCTCCTCGGGGACAGGATCGACGTAGTCAACCCGTTGAGATCGTTGGCTCCCTAGGCGAGCAGTTCCATTTCGTCCAGGCGCCGTCGGCCGGAGGACCTCGCCGCGCTTCGGGTGCGCGGTGGCGTCGCGTAAGCTGCGCGGCATGTCGAGCTGCCTCGTCACCGGTGCCGCGCGTGGGATTGGCCTCGAGCTCTGCCGTGGACTTCGTGCCCGGGGCGACACGGTCATCGCCACGTGCCGCTCCGCCTCACCCGAGCTCGCCGCGCTCTCCGGCGTACGGCGCATCGAAGGGCTCGAGCTCACGGCACCCGACGCCTCCGAGCGGCTCGCCCGCGAGGTCGCTGGCGTGCACCTCGATCTGGTCGTGCACAACGCGGGCATCCTCGCGCGCGACGGCCTCGCCGACCTCGACCTCGCGGCGATCCGCGCGCAGCTCGAGGTCAACGCGCTCGCGCCGCTGCGGCTCACGCACGCGCTCCTCCCGAACCTCGGTCGCGGCTCCAAGCTCGCGTTCATCACGAGCCGCATGGGCTCGATCGGTGACAACGGCTCCGGCGGCTACTACGGCTATCGCATGTCGAAGGCGGCCCTCAACGCGGCAGCCGTCTCGATCGCGCGCGACCTCGCTCCGCGCGGCATCGCGGTCGTGTTGCTGCATCCGGGCTTCGTTCGGACCGGCATGACCGGCGGCGCAGGCGCGGTCGACCCAGCGGATGCGGCGCGCGACCTGATCGCGCGCATCGACGAGCTGACCATCGAGCACACGGGTCGGTTCCTCCACGCGAGCGGCGAGCAGCTGCCCTGGTGACGCGCGAGCCCGATCAGCCCCCCGGCTGGAACAGCGCCGTGAACTCCGTGCGCGACGAGCCGCCCGATGCGGGGAAACGCCATCGACGAATCGTCCGCTCGAAGCAATCGGCGAGGCCCGGCAACGCGGAGGGCGCGCCCGAGACCGACACGCGCGTGACGGCGCCCGAAGCCCCGATCGAGATCGCGAAGGCGACGCGGAACCGCGTCATCGCGTCCTGCGACACGCCGCGCACGGATCGCTCGTAACACGCCCGCAGCGACGGCCGGTTCCGCGAGACCGCGGCCGCGACCGCTTCGTCCGTCAGCGGAGCGCTGCTGCCGCCTCCCCCACCCGAGCCGAGCACGCGATCCTGCACGCGCAGCGAGCTCGTGGTGGCGCCCGCAACGTCGCTTCCGCCCGATGCCGCGGCCAGCGCCGCGCGCTGCTCGTCGGTCAGGGCGCGACTCTTGGTGCGCGAGCCCGCGGTCGTGCCAGGCGGCGCCGCAGCGGCGCCCGTCGTGGTCGTCGCGGACGAACCGCGCGACGAGCTCGCGCCGTCGCCCGATCGCCGCGAGCCACCGGACGTGCCCTCGCCGTTGCCTTCCTGCTCCGCGGCTGCCGCGACCTCGGCCTCGGGCGGGACGTCGACTGCGGCCTCTTGCGTGGGCGGCGGCGCCGTCGGCGGCGGCGGCGGGTCCGGTGCGCGCTCCGGCTCCGGCTGGCGCACGGCCTCGCGTGTCGGCGCGGGTGCGACCGCGACCGGCGCGGGTGCGGGCGCCGTGAGACGGATCCCCACGACGATGGCGAGCGCGATACCGAAGGCAGCCGCTCCGACGATGGCGATCCAGGCGCCCGTCGGCATCCCGCGCGACTGGACCTGCACCTGCACGGGAACCGACTGCGGAGGCACGAGGATCGACGACGATGGCGCGCTGACCGACACCGACGAGCCCGGCGGGATCGACGCGAACGCGACAGCCGTCCCGGCGGGCGGCGGCTGCGGCTCCGGAGCCGGACCTCGCGCGACCGGCATGGCGGCGGAGCCGCTCGGCAGCATCGGCTCGGCCCGGGCGCTGGTGGCAAACCCGACGGAGGGCTCGCGCACGGTCGGCTGCGGCTCGCTCGGAACGGACGGCTCGGCGACCGTCGGAGACTCGATGCTCGGCTCGATGCGCGGAGCCGCTGCCCCCCCGAGGCGCCCGCCGATGGGAACGACCTTGCCTCGCGGCCCGGACTCGACGGGCGGCGGCGTCTCGACCCGCGCGCGCGCCGAATCCCCCGAGGAGGACGCCGCCGGACGCGACGCCGTGGCGAATCGCCCCGTGGGCGGCCGCAGCCCGAGCGACCCCGACGCAGGTCCTGCACCACGCGACGCCGTCGCGAAGCTGCCCGTCGGCGGGCGTCCCCCTGCGGGCACGGGCGGCGGAACACGTCCCGTCGGCTCGCGCTCACGACGCAGCAGGGGCGCGAGCTCGGCCACTTCCTCGAGCGGACGCCAATCGTCGAAGCCCTCGCGCCAGCACAACGAGCCGCCGCGAACGTCTCCGGCCCTGATGCGTTTCGCGATCTCCTCCTTCGACACCGGGCCCACCGGCACGTCCTGGATCGCGACGTACCAATCGTCGCCCGGCGGCGGGGCGCTCTTGCGCTCTCCGTCGAGGCTGCGGCCCTCCTGCAAGCTGCGCTGGAAGCCCGCACCCAGCGGGTCGCTCTTCCAGCCGGCGCCCGTCGGCTCGCGCGTCGCGGGCCCCGTCGGCTCGCGCGCTCCGAACGACCCCGTCTGCGGGCGTCCCGGAGGCGGACGCGGCGCTCCCGTCGGCACTCGCTCGCGCGGCGCTTCGTGCGACGCGCTCGACGTCCGAGCGCGGGCCGCTCCTTCGTGAGACCCGCTCGTCGTCCGTGCGCGCACGCCCGCATCGTGCGAGCCGCTCGACGTGCGCGCTCGCGCCGCCGCTTCGTGCACGTCGCTCGAGGTGCGCGCTCGAACGTCCTGCGCGCCGCTCGAGGTGCGCGGGCGCGGCGGGGCGTCGTGGGATCCCGTGGTCGGACGCGGGGGATACACCGAATCGCTGCGGACCTCGCCCGACAGCGCCGACGGAGGCAACACCGACGAGCCGGTCGTCGTGCGCGATCGCTCTGCGGCGACGTGATGGTCGGACGACTCGAGCCCACCCCGCAGCTCGATGTCGTGCCCACACCGCCGGCACTTCATGCGCAGCGTCTTGCCGGCGATCTTGTCGTCCGCGATCTGGTACTTCGCGTGACATTGGTCGCAGAGAAACTTCATCGGCAGAGCTCCGGTCGGCGATCCAGCCAGTGTCCGAGCGATCCGGCCCCTCCAGTGAACGAGCCGGCATCACAAGCTAGCAGACCCACGAGGCCGGGACCTTCGTGGGTCCAGGCCATCCTTCTCCGTTGCCCCCGGTAGCGCTTCTCATTCGCAAGAACCGCGACTATCGATACTTTGTGTTTCCTCGATTCCGATCCCGTCCCGACGTGCGTGCGAAGCCTCGCGCGGTCAGAGCAGGTTCACCAGGTGCTCCTTGATCCCGCGACGCGTCTCGTCGTCGGGGGAGCTCCTCAACGCGCGTTCCCACATCTCGATGGCCTTCAGCTTGAAGCCGGCCTTCTGGTAGAGCACGGCGAGATTCTTGAGCGCCGAGAAATGGCGCGGGTGGAGCTCCACCGCCGTCTCGAGCTCCGCGATGGCCTCGTAGACGTTGCCTCTTCGGCCGAAGAGCAAGCCGAGGTGGTAGTGAAGCCTGAAAGCCAGCGGATCGATGGTGATCCCGCGCTGCAGGTGGCCGATGGCGTTGTCGAGATCGCCGGTCTGGTAGGCGGCGATCCCGCTCGCCAGCGCACTCTCGCTCTCGGCCGACAACGACTCGGGATCGACCGACAGGTCGGGCTCGAGACTCTCGCGATGGAGCACACGCTCCACGGCGGCGACGACCTCGTGGATCTTGAACGGCTTCTCGACGAAGGCATCGACGCCGTAGGACTGCTTGAGATCCTCCGCGACTCGCCACCCTCGATAGATGGCGCTGATCATCACGACGGGGATGTGTCCGTACTTGCGGCTTCCCTTGATGCGACGACAGATGTCGAAGCCGTGCACCTGCGGGAGCATCGCGTCGAGCAGGATGCAGTCCGGCACGTGCTGCTTGACTGCGAGCAATGCGCTGCGGCCGTCGGCGGCCTCGATGATGGCGTACCCGCGATCGGACAGGGCCCGCTTGAGCAGCACACGGATCGCATCCTCGTCGTCGACCACGAGGATGCGGTAGCGCGCGTTGCCGGTCGTGCCGCGCGGAGGGGCCGGCATCGGTGCAGGCGTGAGCGACTCGACGAGCTCGTCGTCGCCCATCTCGTCGGGCGGCATGCTGCCGGAGCTGTCGGGATCCTCACCGACGACGAACCCGGGCGTTCCGCCGGGCATCGGCTCGGGTGGGCTCAGCCCGATCGAGCGCAGGTACTCCGGCGGCACGCGACCGCCGACGAAGTGCGCCTGGCCCTGCTCTTTCAGCTGGTACGCAAGACCGATGACGCTCTCGAGCGATCGTTCGAGCGCCACGTACGGCAACACGTGCTTGCCGGTGACGAACTCGAGCTCGTCGATGACGCGTCGCTCGGAGGGGTCCGCCATCGCGAGGAAGATGCGGTCGTCGCGCACGAGCACCGGCAGGATGCGGTGGCGTCGCGCGATCTCGATCGGGACGAGGTCGAGGTTGTCCAACGGGATCACGACCTGCGCGAGGTCGATGCCGGGAACGCCGTGCTGCTCGGAGAGCGCCTTGAGCAGGTCCACGTCGGGGACCGCGCCCGCATCGGAGATGGTCGAGGCGAGCCGGCGTCCCGACGTCGCCTGCTGGCCCAGAAAGAACTCGAGATCCTGCTGTGTGACCAGCTTCTGCTGGAGAAGGACCTTCCCGAGCTTCTTCTTGGTGCCGTCGGCCACCTTGAAGACAGGTTACCCGCGTTGCGGCTCGGACGGAAGGAACGCTACATCCCCGACAGGATCCGCCACTCGCCGCCCTGTCGCTCGAGCTCGAGACGGTTGTCCGCCACGCGACGAAGCCACCGCTCCGGACGCTCCTCGACACCGACGCCTTCGTCCGTGTCGCCTTCGATGGCGATGCGCGGTCGCGCCAGGATCGCCGGGATCCGCACGCGGAAGCTCGCCGTGTACGTGTAGTCGACCAGCACGCGCTGGTTCTCGTGCTGCACGCGTCGGTAACGCACCTCGTAACGCACCGCCGTGACGCTCTCGCGCCAGCGTAGGAGCGCGGCGCGGAGCCCCGCGAGATCGTAGTCGTCGTCGCCGCCGGGCGTGCCCGAGTCCTCGTAGTAGTTGGACGAGGCGAGCGCGAGGATGTCGCGAACGTTCCGTCGCTCGACCGCGCGACGGTAGCGCTCGCAGAGGTTGATCACTTCGCGGTTCTCCTCCGTGTCCTCCACGCTGGTGTTCGGGATCATCGACGTTCCGCACGCCGACATGCAGAGGACCAGGCACGACACGAACGCTCGGGACATGCGCGACGACAACACGAGACCGACCTCCGACATTCCTGACCTCATCCCGTGACGAACGAAGGGCTGACGAGCAACCGTTCGTGCCGAGCCCGTCGAAGCCCGTAGGCACGCCCATCGACTCGCGCTCGGGGCCAACGGTTGGGGTTACTCGTCACGGGGCAAGTCCACGCCTGCGGCGCCCAATCAAGCACGAGCCCACCAGCACGAGCAACAATCCCGGCCCCACCGACCGATCGGTCGATCGGCGCGCGCGCGAGGAAGGGCCACCCGCGCCCGGCGGCGACCCGACCGTACACGCCGACGTCGCGGCCGCCGTCACCTCGACGGTCGTGCCACCCGACGCGAGCGATCCATCGTCGGCGACGGCGAGCGCGTGGAACTCGTGGATGCCCGGCGCCCGCACGCGATGACGCATCCGAGCGCCCTCCGCGCGCGGCTGCTCGTCGAGCACCCAGTCCGCGCTCGGTGGCGCGACGAGCGACCACAACACGCGACGAGCCTCGAGGCCTCGTGGCGACCGCGCGCTCAGCACGAACGGCACGCCCGCCGCGACGGGCGTCCGAGGACCATCGAGCGCGAGCGACCGCCGTGTCGCCCGCGCCGCGGCCAGTCGCACCGCGGCTCCCGGCGCGAGCGACACGACGATGCCCGTCGCCGCGTCGGAAGGCGCCGCGAAAGGCTCCGGGCTCACGCCGATGGCCAGCGTGCGGCATCGTGCCGGCGTGCATTGCAGGCGGTCCCCGCGCCGCAGCCCGACGAGCACCTCGGTGCTGGTCTCGGGGTCACCCGCGTCGAGCACGGTCGCACCCGACGCATCGCGCGCGGCGACCGGCCGCCGCGAAGGCCCTCGCAGGGGCTGCCCGCGATCGACGAGGCGTCCCACGCCGTCGGCAGACAGCGCTCGCGGGTCGCGGCCCGCGCTCCCGACGATGGGCTCGCGTCGTCCATCGAGGCAACGTCCGACCGCGTGGCTGCGGCCGGCCAGCACGTAGACGAAGCCCGTCGCCGCGACACGGTCGGCCCACGCGCTCGCGGGTCGGCCAGCGTCGGGCGGCAGCACCAGCACGGCCATCGTGCTCGCCGGCTCGAGCTCCGCGAGGCGGGATGTGACCGCGTCCGCGTGGTCGTGCCCGGCGCTCGGTCCGACGACCACGAGGTCGGCTCCGCCGAGCTCCCAGCGCGCGAGGTCGTCGACGAGGTCTGCGCGGTCGAGCGCACCGCCCGCGACCACGCGCGCCTCGCGGCCCGGCGCGAGCACCCGGATCGCGAGCGGCTCGCGCGCGGTCGCTCCGGGCCTGCGCACCGTCAGGTCGTAGGTCGCGGGCACGGCGCCCCGCGGGATCTCGACACGCACGCGATAGACGAGCGACAACGAGTCGTCGGCTCGCACGCCGAGCACGGGGAGCGTGTACCGGATCGCCGGGCGGCGCGCGGCCGGGTCCTCGTCGCGTACGCCGAGCGCGTGCACCACCCGCGCGTCCATGCGAATGCTCCAGCCCCATAGGGCACGTGATCGCTGGACTCCCGGCGCGGGCATGAGCGATCGCGCCATGCGCACGCGAAGCTCGATCGAGTCTCCCGGAGCGACCAGCGCGGGCAACGCGCGCTTCGGGTAGAGCAGCGACGTGCCGCCGACCTGCGAGCCCGTCGTCGCGCACGCGGGCAGCGACGCGAGCCCGTTCGCGGGCGCCCGCGCGGCAGGCTCGCCGGGCTCCGCGGCCGGCGGCGCCGGCGGACGTCCGCACGCCGCACACCCGAGCACGAGCGCGACGATCGGCCCCACGAGATTGCCGGTCGCGAAGCTCGATGTTAGCTGTCCGTCATGTCGCAACGCAGTGTGCCGTCCGAACGCCCGAGCGAGCGCGCGCGCCGCGTCGCCGACGCGCTCAACGCGATCGACGGCGTGGTCGGCGTGAAGGTCTGGGAGACGCCGAGCGGCCTGGCCGTCGGCGTACGCGTCGGCAGCAACCAGCCGGTCGGCTGGGTGTTGTCGCGCGTGGACGAGGCCGCGATGACGCTGCGCGATCCCGACGAGCCCGCGTGGGAAGTCGGTCTGCTCGCGGAGTCCTGATCCTCGCGTAGCCGGCGCGACCTCGGCGCGGGAAGGTTTCAGCGCGCCGAGAGAGCCCATGCGGCCACGCCGACGAGACCGAAGAACGCGTGGGTGTACACGGCGACCGCGAAGCCGCGGAACCGGTAGACGACGCCGAGCACGACGCCGAGCAGCAGGTTGCCGAGCACGGCGCGCAGGCTGTGATCGGCTTCGGTGCCGACGACCCACGCGTACACGACGAACAGCACCGTCGCGACGGCGATCGCGATGACGGCGGTGAGCCGCGACGAGACCGAGCCGTACTTCGGCAGCGCCCACGCGAGGGTCCCGACCACCGCCGCGCGGAACACGACCTCCTCGTAGAACCCGGCGCCGAGCGCCAGCACGCAGCGCGCGAACGCGCCTGGTCCCGCGGCAGCCGCCGCCCTCGTGGCTCCGCGCGCCACCACGGGAGCCGCTTCCGCCGGCAACAGACGCGCGAGCGCGACGTGCACCAGCACGCCGAGCACGATCGCGAGCAACAGGCTCTCGACGATCGTGGGCAGCAGGCGAGCCGGCTCGATCTTCCCTTTTTTCCGGAGGATCCACACGAGACCGCCCAACACCGCCGCAACGCCGACGTGCACCGCCACGTAGGCCGCCGTGTTGCGGAGCAGCTGCTCGAGCACGAGGCGCGACAGGAAGTCGACGCCGACGCGCGCGTCGATCGCCAGCACCGCCAGCGAGTACGCGAGGAACACCGGCAGCACGAAGACGACGGAGGTGAGCGGGTCCGGCTTGCGCGTGACGTGCTCGCGCAGGCTCTTCCACCGCATGCCGAGCCACCCGAGCTCCTCCTTGTCCGCCGGGCTCGACTTGGCGTCGCCGCCGTCCGGCACGGTGTCCGACGCGTCCGACGCCCCGTGGCGCTTCCCGAGCAGCTTCTCCTTCGCGCTCGGGACGTGCGCGGCCTCGGCAGCCTCGGCGGCAGCGAGCGCCGCCTCGAGCTCCGCATCGTCGTCGGTGGGCTTGCCGCTCATGTCTCGTGCGGCATCAGAGCACGAGGCGACCGGAAATAGTGCAGCGGCGAGTAGCGCAGGAAGTTCGAGACGCGCGCGGTGTACAGGCAGGCGTACTCCTCGATCTGGTGACCGAAGCTCGACGTCTCCTGGCCCGCGCTGAAGAGCGAGCCCCAGTACGGGTGGAACTGGTTGGCGATGTGGCGGCGTAGGGCGCGGTGCTCTTCGTCGATGCGCGTGGCCGCGGCGCGCAGCTGATCGATGGCGCGGCGCTCGCGCCGGCGCGTCGCCTCGAGCGCGACGCGCGACTCGTTGGCGACATCGCTGCGCTCGACCGAGCCGCTCTCCTTCTCGGCACGAAGGGCCGCCTTGGTCTCCTCGAGACGCCGCTCGGTCTCCTTCAGCTTGGCGACGTGGAACCGAAGCTCCTCGTCCACGCGCGCGAGGCGTTGCTCGAGCTCGTGACGCTTGCGACGGTCCTCGGCGGTGCGGTCGAGCGCGTCCACCTCGGCCACCATCTCCTGGAGGATGAGCGCCGTCCGCCAGGCGGTCTCCTTCTTGGCGCGGAGCACGTCGCCGTAGATGTGATCGCCGACGTAGAGCACGCCGTCGCCGCGCGCGCCGAGCATGCGCTCGAGATCCTGGATGCAGCCGCCCTCGTAGATCCGGCCGCGCTCGAGCGAGCCGACGGGCCGTCGCGCGTCGCCGACGATCTCGCGAAAGGGCCGCTTCTCGGTGAAGAAGCCGGGCTTGCCCGACGAGACGACCACGAGGTCGAAGTAGTGGCGCCACGACGGGTACTCCGGCATCGCGCCGGACAGCAGATAGCCCATCATCCGATCGGTGTACGGCCACGCGCTGTTGGTCAGCAGGAACAGGCGCTTGCCCGCAGAGCGCAGCTTGTGCAGCGTCGGCGCGAGGTCGGGATCGCGGATCACGTAGCGCGGCAGATCGGCGAGCACCGCGTTGGGGATCGACTGGTCGCGGTGCGCGATGTCGATGCACTCGCGGATGTCCGCGAAGAGTCGATCCGCATCGACCTCGTAGCCCGCCTTCTCGAGCGCTTCGATCGCGCCCGCGTACACGGCCACCTCGGGCAGCGCGTAGAGCGTGTCGACCCAGTGGAACCGGCCCGAGAGCCCGCGCAACCGACGCGAGTGATAGAGCGCCCGCCGCTCTTCCTTCGTGAGCTCGCGGTGCCCGTGGTAGCCGCGCGTGACGTACCGATAGCGGTCCATCTTCACGACGTGGCCGAGCTTGCGGTCCACCTGAAGCCCGCGAACGGGGAAGTCCGTACGGTACGTGAGCCCGCCGAGCATCGCAGGGTAGCCCCGCTCCTCGACGAGCTTGCGCACGGTCCACTCGATGCTGAGGCGGTCGATCTCCGGCTGGTCGTAGATCGCGAGCGTGTAGTCCATGTCGAAGCCGACGAGCTCGACCTGCTCGAACCGGAGGCTCCGATTGACGTAGATGCGCTCGTGGCGCGGCAGCGTCGCCGACACCACCTCCGACGGAGGCGGATCGGGCAACGGCAACGTGGTCTGCGCCACGTCCCGCGGTCTCGGACGTGCGTCGTTCACGCGCAGCAGCCCGAGCGAACGCGCGCGATCAGGCCGAGACGGCGAGGCGTGGGTCGCCCACCGGATAGACGCTCACCTTGCGGCGGGCGCGTCCGAGCCGTTGGTACTTCACCACGCCGTCGACGAGCGCGAAGAGCGTGTAATCGCGGCCCAGGCCGACGTTGTCGCCGGGGTGGATCTTCGTGCCGAGCTGACGAACGAGGATGTTGCCCGCGCGCACGTGGTGCTCGCCGTACCGCTTGATGCCGCGCCGCTGCGAGTTCGAGTCGCGGCCGTTGCGCGAGGCGCCTTGTCCCTTCTTGTGTGCCATGTGCTCAGCCCTCGATGCCCAGAACGCGGAGCTCGGTGTACGGCTGCCGATGGCCGTTCTTGCGCCGGTAGTTCTTGCGGCGGCGCATCTTGAAGACGATGACCTTCTTCGCCCGGTCCTGCGCGAGGATCTGCGCCGAGACGCGCGCGCCCGATACCGTCGGCGTGCCGACGGCGACCTTGTCGCCGCCGAGCATGAGCACGTCGTCGAAGGACACCTTGTCGCCCACCGCGCCCGGAAGCTTCTCGACGCGAAGCGTATCGCCTGCGGCGACCCGGTACTGCTTACCGCCCGTTCTGATGACTGCGTACATCGTCAGACTCTCTCGTTCGCGCGCGTTGTAGGAAGGCCGCCGCGCACCGCGGCCGAAAGGGGACGCGATCATACGGGCCGAGCCCCGTCGTGCAAGGCGAAGTTACGACCGCCGGTCCCGCCCGCGACCCGGGCCGGCCGGGCCTCCGTGCCCTGCGCCGCCCGGACCTTCGCCGCCCCGTGGTCCGTGGCCCCGCGGTCCCTGCGGTGGACCCTGCGCGAGGTCCTCCGCGAGAGGCCACAGCACGCGACCGACCGCGGCGAACGCGGCGGCCGCATCGGGCCCGGGCGCGTCGAGCACGATCCGCAACCCCGCGCCGTCGCCCGTCGTCGTGACCGTCGCGCGCCCCGTCGTCTCGCTCGCCGGCGCCTCGAGGCAGACGGCGCGCGCACGCAGCACGACGGCCCGCGCGTACGGCGGGATCGGCGTGCACGTCCATCCGTGCCGCGCCTCCGACGCCGCCACGAGCTCGTGCGCCTCGCCGGCGGGCATGCCGATGACGTCCTCGACGAACGCGTCGAACCCGACCACGCGTCGCGCCTCCCAGATGCTCAACCGGCTCGCGTCGAGCAGCGCGTCACCCAACGCCGCGCGCTCCACCTCGGACGCGCCGTCTCTGGCCGCGGCCTCGCGCAGCGCACGCAAAGACGTCACCGCAGCGTCGTAGACCCTGCGCGCGGCGCGATTGGCGACTCCGGCGACCATCGCCTCCGCACGCGGATCGCGCAGCTCCGGCGCACGAAGCTGCGGTCGCCGGCGCGCGCTCCACACCGGCTCGCCGCGATCCACCGCGACCGCCTCGGGCGGCAAGGGACGTTTCTCCGCCCCCGGCGCGCGTCGGATCACGCCCGGACGTCCGGGTGCACGCGCGTCGCGCGTCCCTTCGGGAGGCTTACGTCGTCGAGGCGGATCGGCCATCGGCCCGCGCCATCTATCAGGCCCGTGCCGAGAGCGCGAGGAGTCAGCGCAGCAAGACGTGCTCGCCGGCGAGGTGGCGGAGGTCGCCGTGGCCGCGCGTCACCCACAGCCTCAGCTTGCCTTGGCCATCGAGACGCCAGCCGAGCTCCTCTTCGGACGTGATGGCGGGAGGCACGTTGGGGCCGACCATGCGTTGCTCGCCGATCGCGCGCCGTACGCGCTCGAGCACGGGCACGACCGCGAGCGCTTCGAGGCCGTCGCCACGGTCCCCCGCGATCACGAGCGTCGCGCGCTCGATGGTGGTGATCTCGTCCCAACCGCGATCGAGCGTGCGCACCTCGGAGCGCGCGACGGCGACCACCAGCGGACCGTGCGGGCTCGCGTCGATGCGCACCTCGGCGTCGAAGGTGGCGCCGGACTCGACCTCGGCGACGCGTGCGACCACGCGCCATCCGTCGGCGTCGCGCACGGCGAGGTCGAGCCGATCGACGGATCCGTCGGCTTCCTCCGCCGCGACGCTCGTAACCAGCACCACGGCTTCGACGCCCTCGCCCGCGACGTGGGAGCCCTCGAGCAGTCGGCATGCGTCGAGGTCGGCGCCGACACGTCGGCACTGCGCGTCGAGGTCGGCCGACGCGCGCGTGCGGATCGGCGCGTGCGGCGGGCCGAGCGGCAACAGCGCCGCGTCGTACCCGACCACCGTGTTGCCCGTCAGCTCCAGCTCCGCGTGTCCCGTCGCCCACGCGGCCGTGGGCCCCGCGTCCACCGCGGGACCCGGGACCGCGCCGTCCGCGAGGACCAGGGTGGTCCACGGTACGGGCTCGGAATCGTCCAGATCGCAGCCCAAAGGGGCCAGCAGCATGGCTGCGGACCAGACGACCAGCAGTGCGCGACCCATTCGCACGAGCCGTCGACGTGCGGGATGTGTGCCGCATCACGCTTCGCAGGGTCCGGCCAGGGGCGCGCGAAGGTGGCCGCGCCTCGGTGTGAAACAAAGGCGCCAGCCCAGCGGCCATGCTGGCGCACCGTGCCATTCTGGCAGCAGCGGCTACAGCTTGCGGATGTCGCGGTCGGGCATGCGCGGGCCGAAGCGCGGAGCCGACGGACCTTCGCGCAGGATGGCCGCGAGCGCGCGACCGCGGTGAGGGCGAAACGGCTCGAGCAGCTCGAGCAGCTCCTCGTCGGTCCCGCGGGCGCGTCCGGTCAGCGCGTGCACGACGTGGTTGGCGATGTGGTAGTCGCCGAGCGGCACCTGATCCGTGTCGCCGTGCACCGCCGAGACGACGAGCGCCGCGCTCCACGGCCCGATGCCCGGCATCGCGAGCAGCCGTGAGCGCGCCTCGCTCGCGGGCAGATCCGCGAACGTCTCGAGGCGTGTCGCGCGTCGCGCGATCCCGAGGATCACCTCGGCGCGCTTGCGCTCGAGGTTCACCTCGTGGAGGTCGAAGTACGCGAGCTCGGCCAACCGCGCGGGGCTCGGCGGCAGCCAGAGATCACGCGCCGCCGCGGGCACCTCGACGCCTTCGGGCTCGGGTGCGCGCCCTCCCCATCGGCGCACCATCTCGCGGAACGTCCGCGATGCGTCCGCGCTCGTGACCTTCTGCGCGATCACGACGGGCACGAGCCGCTCCACCACGCGCCGCGTCTTGCCGAACCGGAGGTCGCGCACCGCGCGGAGCCACTTGCCGACGAGCGGGTGATCGCTCTCGAACCGCCACGAGTCGTCGTCGACACCCAGCTGCTCCGGCGCCCGCTCGATCGCCTCGCGCGCGCCCGGCCCCCACGCCCGCACCGTCACCACGCCGTCGCGCTTCGCGTACCGCACCGTCACCGGCCCCGACGGCAAACGAAACGCCAGCCACGCCTCGTCGCGTCCGACGAACCTTTGCGTCGGATCGCTCCCCCACACCGCGAACCTCCTCAACGCGGGGACAGGATCGACCCCTCTAATCTCGCGAGATTCCACGGCTTTGAACCGAGCAGCTCCAATCCTCCGAAAACGCCCTGAAAACGCACCGATCCGCGGGCGCTACTCGAACTCGAGCCGCCACCGCAAGTCGAGGCCCATGTTGCCGAGCGGCGTGCGCTCCGAGTCGTCTCCGTTCTCGATGACGCCCTGCACGCTCGTCTGCTCGCCGAGACGCCACTCGACGAGCGCACGCATGTCCCGCTCCTCGCTGAAGCCGGTGGACGCGCTCACGCGCACGCGATCGCTGATGCGTCGCCCGATCACCACCTGCGGCTCGGTTCGACCCGTGCGTCGCGAGTAGGCCGACGTGATGCGGAAGTCGTCGATCACGGGCAACGCGCGTTGCACCTCGCGATCGACGCCCGTCACGGTCGCGAGCGCCTCGATGGCCGCAGTCTGACCGAGCTCGCCCGCCTGCAGCCGATCGGCTTCCTCGCGCGTCAGGCCGATCGTGAGCAGCAGGATGATGTCCTCCTGCGAGAGCGCGGGCTCGCTCGACGGCTCGATCTGCACGCTCTCGTCGGTGCCGTGCGCACGCAGGAGGATGCGCCACGAGGGGTCGCCCAGATCGCCTCCGCGACGGATCTCCGTCTCTGCGAGCACGTCGAAGCGCGGCTCGATGCCGTGCTCGTCGTCGAAGTCGATCACGCCGCGTCGCACCTGGAACTC
>JADZFZ010000263.1 GCA_020854145.1 Deltaproteobacteria bacterium
GATCGGCTTGCCTGCACGCGCCGCGACGCGCGCGTCGAGATCCACGAAAGGCGCATCCGTCGCCGCGGCGAGCGCGCGTCCCACGGTGCTCTTGCCGCTGCCCGGCGGCCCGGACAGGAACACGCGCTTGGCGTCGTGCTTCGCGCCGTCCGACACCTTCAGTACTCCGCGAGCTGCGCGCGATAACCGTCGAGGTTGCGACGCACCTCGCGCATCGAGTCGCCGCCGAGCTTCTCGAGCATCGCGTCGGCGAGCACCAACGCGACCATCGCCTCCACCACGTAGCTGGCCGCCGCGACCGCGCAGATGTCGCTCCGCTCGACGGCGGCCTCGTGCGTCTCTTTCGTCACGACGTCCACGGTCGAGAGCGCCGCGCGCAGCGTGGAGATGGGCTTCATCGCGGCGCGCACCACGATGGGCGCACCGTTCGTCACGCCGCCTTCGAGCCCTCCCGCACCGTTGGACGCACGCGTGAACGTGCGCGCGCCGGCGTCGTAGCCGATCGGGTCGTGCACGCGCGATCCCGGCCGGTGCGCGCCCTCGAAGCCGAGCCCGATCTCGACGCCCTTGATCGCCTGCACGCTCATCACCGCCTGCGCGAGCCTTCCGTCGAGCTTGCGGTCCCAGTGGACGTGCGAGCCGAGCCCTGGGGGCGCCCCGATCGCGACGGCCTCGACGACGCCGCCCAGCGTGTCGCCCGCGTGCGAGGCCGCATGGATCGCTTCGCGCCATCGCGCCTCGAGCGTCGCATCCACGGTGCGCAAGTCGGTGTCGCGCGCGCGTCCGAGCTCCTCCTCCCAAGCCACCGCATCCACCGGCGCCGCGCGCTCGTCCGCGATGCCGCCGATCGCCACGACCCGCGCACCGACGCGAACTCCGAGATCGCCGACGAGCCGCGCCGCGACGGCGCCGGCCGCCACACGCGCCGCGGTCTCGCGCGCGCTCGCTCGCTCGAGGATGTCGCGCAGGTCGTGCCGGTCGTGCTTCTGGCCGCCCGCGAGGTCGGCGTGCCCCGGACGCGGTCGCGTCACGCGCTCGGGCGGCGACGGGAACGGTCCCGCCGGCATGCGATCGAGCCACGACGCGTGATCGCGGTTCGTGATCACCATCGCGATGGGAGAGCCGAGCGTCTCGCCGCCGCGCACGCCCGCCGCGAAGCGCACGCGATCCGACTCGATCTTCATCCGACCGCCGCGTCCGTACCCGCGTTGCCTGCGCGCGAGCGGCTCGTCGACGTGCTCGGCGAGGAGCGGCAGGCCCGACGGGATCCCGTCCATCCAGACGTGCAGCTCGGGCCCGTGGGACTCGCCCGCGGTCGTCCATCGCAGATGCGGCATGGTCGGCGCATCCTACACGCTGCGCCCGAGAGCGCCCCGCGCCGCCTGGCGCGGCGTACGGGGTACGCTGGCGCGCCGATGAGCCCATCGCGCCCACCGCTCGGCGACGCGCACAACTTCGGGCGTCGCGTGACGATGCGCGGCGATCGCGTCCACAAGCCGCGGACGCTCTTCTGGGAGTGGCTCCTGCTCGCGGCGAAGAGCCCTCTGCGCCGGGCGCTCGACGGAGCGGCGGCGCGGGACGGCCTCGGACCGGACGCCTTCGGCTTCCTTCCTTCGCTCCGCTTCTTCCAGTCGCCTCGAGCGCGAGGCGGCGGCGAGGTCGAGCGGGTCGATCTCGAGCCGCTCGACGTGCGGACGGCGCGCGCGCGACGCGAGCTGGCACGGGTCACCGGCCGGTCGGTCGCGCTGTTCGCGTGGCTCGGGATCGCCGATCTCCACTGGGAGAACCTCGCCCTCGGCACGGATGCTCGCGGGCGCACCGTGCTCGCACCGCTCGACGTCGAGATCGTCCTCTCCGACCTGGCGCTGCCGACGGAGACGAAGCTCGTGCCCGACGCAGACCCCGAGCACGCCGCCGTCGCGCGCCACGCCGCGGGGCTGCGCCGCGTGCTTCCCTATCTCGGCAAGCCCGTGCGCGCCGTCGATCTCGTGGCCATGGCGAGCGCGTATCGCCGCACGCTCGACCTCCTCGATCGCCACGCGCGCTCGATCGCCGACGTGCTCTCGCGCGTGTGCGGCCTTCGCGAGGCTCCCATTCGCGTGCTGCTCCGCGGGACCGACGCGTACGTACGCGCCCGCTCGGTGCCACCGTGGCCGCCGCTGCTCGATGCGGAAGCCGAGCAGCTCGATCGCGGCGACATCCCGTACTTCTTCCGCCTCTACGGTCGCCCAGGCATCCACTCCTTCGCGGACCCGTCGCTCCGCACGACGAAGCGGCTGCCGCTCGTCGGCGACGTGCCGCGCCTGGACCCGCTGCTCTCGCTCTCGCGAGGACTCCGTTCGCCTGGGCGCGCGTCGCTCCGCGATCACGGGCTCTTCACGCTGCTCGGCGTCTTCGATGACGACTCGCTCGACGGCGTGCACGAGGCCGACGGGATCACCGTCGCGTTTCGTTCGCGCACGCTCGTCGTCACGCTCGCGGATGGCGTGGAGCTTCGCGCGCGGCGCAACCTCGGCTCGGTCGTCGGCAGCATCTACCTGCCGTGTCGCTGCGGCGAGGTGCGCTCCGTCTTCGTGCCGCCCGTGACCACCTGCAAGCCGACGCGTGGCGGATCGCCGTAGCCTGGGATCCACACCGTTGCTGGTTTGGACCATGCTCATGGACCATGGTACCGAGACGTCGATGGACACCA
>JADZFZ010000264.1 GCA_020854145.1 Deltaproteobacteria bacterium
GCAGCCGCCAATCTCGCCGAGCGATTGATCCACCGCCTGGAGCGCGACGGGACACGGGCGGCGTTCGAGGAGGATTTGAAGGCGCTCGAACGGCGGCTCGGGGAACGTAGGGAGCTCGTACGCGCGTGGACCGACGGGTTCGTGCGCGTGAGCGGGCTCCCGGTGGATTCGGCGGTGACGGAGGAGGCGGCGGGAATCCTGCTCACGGAGCGACGTCTCGACCGTCACGCGACCGCGTCGCCGAATGCGGTCGAGGTGAGCGGCCTCCTGGGTCAGCACCGGCGGATCGTGGAGCGCAAGATGTCCGTCCGGCTCGACGAGCTCGAGGAGCGATTGGCGGAGTTCGTCCGAACGACGGTGCCGGGATTCCGCGAGCTCCGAAAGGCCCGCCACGAGCTGCTCGAGCGTGAACGATCGCGCCTGCGTCTCGAGGAGCTCAAGCCGCGCGTTCTCTCGTCGTTCGTCCGCAATCGTCTCATCGACGAGGTGTACCTACCGCTGATCGGGACGAACCTGGCCAAACAGCTCGGGGCCGCGGGAGAGGCGAAGCGGACGGACCTGATGGGTCTGTTGTTGCTCATCTCGCCCCCGGGATACGGCAAGACCACGCTGATGGAGTACGTGGCGAGCCGGCTGGGCCTGGTGTTCGTGAAGGTCAACGGACCGTCGCTCGGCGAGGCGGTACGGTCGTTCGATCCGGAGGAAGCGCCGAACGCCACAGCGCGCCAGGAGGTCGACAAGATCAACCTCGCATTCGAGATGGGCAACAACGTGATGCTGTATCTCGACGACATCCAGCACACGAGCGCCGAGCTGCTCCAGAAGTTCATCTCGTTGTGCGACGCGCAGCGACGGGTGGAGGGAGTCTGGAAGGGTCGAACGCGCACCTACGATCTCCGCGGCAAGAAGTTCTGCGTCGTGATGGCGGGGAACCCGTACACGGAGTCGGGCGCGCGATTCCAGATTCCCGACATGCTCGCGAATCGTGCCGACACCTACAATCTCGGCGACATTCTCGAGGGAAAGGACGATGTCTTCGCGCTCAGCTACGTGGAGAATGCCGTGACGTCGAACCCGGTGCTCGCGCCGCTCGCGACTCGGGACATGGCGGACCTCTACAAGCTGGTCCGGATTGCCAAGGGTGAGGAAGTTCCCACCACCGACCTGTCGTTCGGGTACTCCGCCGCGGAGATCGGCGAGATCGTCGCGGTGCTGCAGAGGCTCTTCAAAGTGCAATCCGTGCTGCTCCGCGTGAACATGGAGTACATCGCGTCGGCATCGCAGGACGACCGATTCCGCGCCGAGCCGGCGTTCAAGCTGCAGGGCAGCTACCGCAACATGAACAAGCTCGCCGAGAAGATCGTCGCGGCGATGAACGACGAGGAGATCGAGCGCCTGATCGACGATCACTATGGGCAGGAGTCCCAGACGTTGACGACCGGCGCCGAGCACAATCTGCTGAAGCTGAAGGAGCTCCGTGGGCGATTGACGGACGGCGACAAAGCGCGCTGGGCCGAGATCAAGAAGGCATTCGCGAAAGCGAAGGCTCGTGGCGGAGACGAGGCCGATCCCGCGACACGCGTCACGGGGGAGCTCTCGTCTCTCGGGGAGCACCTCGAGGGGATTCGCGACGCCGTGTCCCAGGCGGTATGGCACCAGATCGAAGGCACGAAGAAGAAGAAGCCCGCCCGCTCGGATCTGTTCCTCGCGCCGGTCCTGCAGTCGATCCCGCCGCTTCTCGAGAAGATCGATGCGACGCTGGAACGCCTGGCGCCGCCGATGTCGCCGCCGACTGCACCCCCGCCCGGACGCGAAGGTGGGGGCGAGGGTGGACCGAGGGGAGACGAGCCTGGCTGAGGACTCGCCGACTGGCTGGAGCGCGGTGGAGATTGCACGGCGAGTGGCGCGCGGAGACGTGTCGGCCGAGGAGGTGACGCGCGCGTACGTGGCGCGGGTCGTGGCGGTCAATCCGGCGCTCAACGCAGTGGTGGTGCCGTTGTTCGACTCGGCCCTCGCCGAGGCGCGCCAGGTCGATCGGGCGCGGGCGACCGGCGGGATCCTGGGCCCGCTCGCCGGCGTCCCGGTGACGGTGAAGGAGTGTATCGACATCGCGGGGACGCCTTCCACGCTCGGCCTCGTGCCGCGCGCGCGGGAACGGCGGTCGCGCGACGCGGCGGTGGTCACGCGATTGCGGGCTGCGGGCGCGGTGATTGTCGGCAAGACGAATGCGTCGCAGTTGCTGATGTTTCCCGAGACCGACAATCCGGTGTACGGGCGCACCGCGAACCCGTGGGCGCTCGACCGGTCGTGCGGTGGAAGCAGCGGGGGTGAGGGCGCAATCGTCGCGGCCGGAGGCTCGGCGCTGGGCATTGGCACCGACATCGGCGGCAGCGTACGGATCCCCGCGAGCTTCTGTGGAATTGCGGCGCTCAAGACGACTGCGCGTTGGTTGCCGCTCGAGGGGACCGGCGAGGTCCTGCCGTGGCTGATCGCCATTCCGGACACGGTCGGTCCCTTGGCGCGTTCGGTCGCGGATCTGGAGCTCGCGCTCCGTGTCCTGGCGCGCCCAGCGGAAGGGGAGCGGCCGTCGCTGACGGCGAGCCCCGTCGAGCCACGCGACGGCAGTGCAGTGGTGCCCGCCCGGCTGCGCGTCGGGTTCTACGAGGAGGATGGGTATTTCCCCGTGTCTGCGGCCTTGCGGCGCGCGGTGCGGGAGGCTCGGGACGTGCTCGCGGCCGAGGGGGCGGAGCTCGTGCCCTTCGTGCCGCCGCGAATCGCGGAGATCATGGACGTCGCGCACGCATTGTTCGCCGCGGACGGCGGGCGTTCGCTCGCGAGGAGCCTGCGCGGCAGCCCCGTCGACCCTCGCAACCAGCCGTACGTGCAGCTCTCGAGGGTACCCCTGCGAGCGCTGCCACCCTCCGCGCGCGTGCTCCGGATTGCGGGGCAAGCGCGAATGGCCGGCGTGCTCGCAACGCCCATCCCGCGAACGGCCGCCGACCACACCGACCTCGTCGAGCGCGCCGCAGAGCTCCGTCGCGACTACCTCGACGCGCTCGAGAGCCGGCGCATCGACGCGCTCCTCGGGCATCCGTACCCGCTGCCGGCGTTGCCCCATGGCGCGAGCGCGAGACTGTCGCCGGTTCAGAGCGGCACGATGGCGTTCAACTTCCTCGGTTGGCCCGCGGGTGTCGTCTCGGTGACGACGGTCCGGCCCGAAGAAGAGGCGTCGAGGCCCGAGAGTCGCGACCTCGTCGAGCGGACGGCCCGCGCGTGTGATCGAGGCAGCGCGGGGCTCCCCGTCGCCGTGCAGATCGCCGCGCGTCCATGGCGAGAGGACGTCGTTCTCGCCCTGCTCCGCGTGATCGAGCGGGCGTTCGCGCCCACCATGCCGCGTCCGACCGCCGTTTGAGTGATCGGCGAGGGCTCTCGCCGCCCCGCAGCGCCGCGGTCAGGAGGGCGTCGTGCGACGAGCGCGACCGCCCAGCAGCTCCCACGAGAGCGATCTGGCACAGGATGGCCTCGCTTTTCGGCACATTTGCCTACCCTGAACATCCGTGAAGCCGGGCCCGGAAATGGCGGATTGGCCTGTTTTTTCGGCAAAACGGAAGTTGACACCGGCGTGGCGATCGACGACGGTCGGGGTCGTTCGGTGGGAAGTAGTGGGAAGCCGTGCCCTGCCGAACGGATGGAGTGGATCGCAGCGGTGTTTCGAGGACGAGCCGAGCACACGGTCGACGCGAAGGGGCGGACCTCGCTTCCTGCGCGGTTCCGCGACGTGCTCGCGGCCACCGGTGATCCGCGCATCGTGCTGACCGTGTCGCTCGAGTCGTGCCTCGTCGCGTACCCGATGACCGAGTGGCTCGCGTTCGAGGAGCGCTTCGCGAAGCTGCCTCAGTTCGATCCCGACGTCGCGCGGCTGCGCCGCCTGCTCATCGGCAACGCGGTGGAGTGCGACGTCGACCGCGTCGGGCGCATCTTGGTGCCGTCGCTGCTGCGCGAGCACGCTCGCATCGAGAAGGACGTCGTTTGGGTGGGAGGCGTTCGCAACCTCGAGCTCTGGGCGAGAGAGCGCTTCGTCGAGGCGATGGCGGGTCCCCGGGATGTCGACGCCCTCGCGCGTCGCGTGTCGGAGCTCGGGTTGTGACGACGCGAGATCACGACGTGCGAGACTCGGAGACCGAGCCGAGCGGCATCGCGACGGTGGGATTCGCGCATCGCTCGGTCATGACGCGCGAGGTGCTCGATGCGCTCGCTCCGCGGTCGGGCGGGGTCTACGTCGATGCGACGCTGGGCGGCGGTGGTCACGCCGAAGCGATTCTCGCGAGCAGCCGGCCCGCCGGTCGCGTGGTCGGCATCGACCGGGATGCCGGTGCTCGCGACGCCGCGCGCGTCAGGCTCGCACCCTGGGGAGACCGCGCGGAGATCGTGCCCGGACGCTTCGGTGACGTTCGAGCGGTGCTCTCCGCGCTCCACATCGAGCGTGTCGACGGGCTCGTCGCGGACCTCGGTGTGAGCTCTCCGCAGCTCGACGATCCCTCGAGAGGGATGAGCTTTCGCGCGAGCGGGCCGCTCGACATGCGCATGGATCCGACGCAGGGCGAGACGGCGCGCGATCTGGTGGCGCGTCTGCCCGAGAGCGAGCTGGCCGACGTCCTGTACCAGCTCGGCGAGGAGCGGCGTTCGCGCGCGATCGCCCGACGACTGAAGCGCGCGCTGGCGGACGGGAAGCTCGAGACGACGGCGGATGCGCGCCGCGCGTGCGTCGCCGTGCTGGGAGACCGGGGTCGGATCGATCCCGCGACGCGTACCTTCCAGGCGCTGCGCATCGCGGTCAACGACGAGCTCGGCGAGCTGTCGCGCTTGCTCGATGCGTTGCCCGACGTGCTGGCCGACCGTGCCGTCGCCGTGGTGCTGACGTTCCACTCGCTCGAGGACCGGCTCGTCAAACGCGCGTTCCGCGGCGACGAGCGTCTCGAGCCGCTCTACAAGAAGCCGCTCGTGGCGGGCGACGACGAGGTGGCCGTCAACCCGCGCGCCCGCAGTGCGAAGCTGCGTGCAGCGAGAAGGCTGCCGCGCGAGACGGACGCCGGGGAGCGCGAATGAGCCGCAACCTGCAGCGCGGGTCGATCCCGCCGGTCCGAGGTGGCGTCGCGGAGCGCAACGAGCACGAGGCGCGGGGGCATGCTCGTCACGCCCCGGGGTTCGTCGATCGCAAGGAGCAACGCGAGCGTGCGCGTGCACACGCACGTCGTGGGTTCCTCGGCATCTGGACGTTGAGCGCGCTCGCGGCGGCGGCGGCGTTCGTCCTTCACCTCGCGATCCGATTCGAGGTCATCCGACTCGGTTACGAGCTCGGACGGCAACGCTCCATCCAGGCCGACCTGCTCGAGGACAAGCGCCTGCTGTCGCTCGAGGCGGCGAGCCTGCGCGACGCGGCCCGTGTGGAGCTCGTCGCGCGCGGCACCCTCGGGATGAGCCTTCCGACCTCCGACCGGATCATTCCCATCCGCGACGCACGCCCTGCGCGGCGTGCCGCGGGCAGGACTCGGTGAGAAGTGCGCGCCCGCGACGCGAAGACGGCAATCTCGGCTGACGCGCCCGAAACGCCGCAGCGCATGCCCACTACGCCGATGTCGGAAGAGGCGCGCGCATCGCGGCGGCGACGGTGGATGCGCGTCCGTCTCGCGCTCCTCACGTTCATGCTGCTGTGCGGGGCAGGAGCCGTTCTCCATCGCGCCTGGCGTCTGCAGATCGTGCAGGGCGACGAGCTCCGCGCGATGGCCGAGGAGCAGTACCTCCGCAACATCCGTCTCGCTCCAAAGCGCGGGACCATCTTCGACAGGAACGGCGCGGAGCTCGCGGTCAGCGTCGACGTCGAGAGCCTGTGGGCGAACCCGCGCGCGGTTCAGGAGGCAGGCGCGGTCGATCGCGTCAGCGCCGCGCTCGCGCCCATCGTGGGGATCGACGCCAACGAGGTCCGAGCGTTGGTCTCGCAGCCACGCCGGTTCCGCTGGATTCGCAGGCGGCTCACGCCCACCCAGGCGGCAGCCGTGCGTGCGTTGCGTCTTCCCGGGATCGGGCTCGACACGGAGAGCCGACGTTACTACCCGAATCGCGAGCTAGCCGCGCACGTGTTGGGATTCGCCAACGTCGACGGCGTCGGCGTCGAGGGCATCGAGCGGGCGCTCGAGGACGACCTTCGAGGCTCCCGCGTGAGCGTCAACGCCATCCAGGACGCCAGCCGTCGGGTCGTGTTCAGCGACGGGATGCTCGACGATGCCGCGACGGCGGGGCACGACGTGCAGCTCACGATCGACCGCGCGATCCAGCACGTCGCCGAGCGCGAGATTGCGATGGCGGTCCGGAACTTCGAGGCGCTCGCGGGGACGGTCGTCGTGATCGCGCCGTCGACCGGAGACATCCTCGCCATGGCGAGCGTCCCCACGTTCAACCCGAACGAGCCGGGGATCGCCGACGTGGGCTCACGCCGCAATCGCGCCATCACCGACCGCTTCGAGCCCGGCTCGACGCTCAAGGTGTTCACCGTGGCCGGTGCGCTCGCGCGTGGAGCGGTGGCTCCCGATCAGCCGATCTACTGCGAGCGCGGCGCGATGCAGGTGGACGAGTACGTGATCCACGACAGCCACGTGCACGAGTGGCTGACGCCAGCGCAGATCCTCCAGCGTTCGAGCAATATCGGAAGCAGCAAAATCGGCAATGCACTCGGGAGACGGAACCTCTACCGTGCCTTGCGCGCGTTCGGCTTCGGCGAACGGACCAACGTGCCGATGACCGGGGAGGTCGCGGGCAGCCTCCGTCACTACCGCAGATGGTATGCGATGGACGCGGCGACGATCCCCTTCGGTCAGGGGATGAGCGTCACCGCGCTGCAGCTCGCGATGGCGACCGCGGCCGTCGCAAACGGCGGGCGACTGATGGTGCCGCGGCTCGTGCGTCGGGTCGTGAGCACGCGCGGAGAGACGGTGCGCGACGTTCGTCCGGAGGTGCGACGGCGCGTGGTGCCCGAGAACGTCGCTCGACTGGTCTCCGACATGATGACCGCGGTCACGGGACCGAACGGCACGGGCATCGAGGCCGCAATCGATGGGTATCTCGTCGCCGGCAAGACCGGAACCGCACAGAAGGCCGACGATGTCGCCGGCGGCTACGACGACACGCGTTGGACCTCGTCCTTCGTCGGGTTCGTGCCCGCCGATCGTCCGAGGCTCGCGATCGTCGTGATCGTCGACGAGCCGGCGCTCGCGCGCGCGGGTGGATCCGTCGCCGCGCCCGTGTTTCGCAGGGTGGCCGAGGCTGCGTTGCGCCATCTGGGTGTCCCGGCGGACGGGGGCGGCGGCGCCATCGCGGAGCAGATGAGGCAGCAGCAGGAAGCCGCGGACGGTGGTGTGGCGGGCACGGCGTCCGACGCGGGTGTCGCGGGGTCGCGCAGCGGCGAGCTCGTGCTTCGTCCACGTGGTGATCGCGAGGCAGAGACCGCGCTCCAGCGCGATTCGGACGAGCTCGACGACGAGCCCGAAGGCGACGCCCCGGACGAGCCCCACCTCGCCAACGTCGAGCCTCCGACTCCCGTTCGCGAGCCAGCCGAGGGTGAGGTGCGCGTGCCCGACCTGATGGGCACGTCCATCCGTGCGGCGCTCCGGCGGATCCGCGAGAGCGAGCTCGAGGCGGAGGTGATCGGCTCCGGTGTCGTCACGGCGGTCACGCCTCCCGCAGGGAGCATCGTCCCCCAGCACACGCGTCTGCGCGTGCGTCTGGCGCCACCACGCGAGGACGAGGAGGCTCCCCCTTCGCCGGCCCCGTCTTCCGAGGCGCCTCCCACGCTGCCGAGCGCGCCGGGGACGAGTGTCGCGCAAAGGGATGATTCGCAAAGGAGGGCGAGGCGATGACCGTCGCGCCCCTCGACCTCGTTCGCGCCATCGAAGGCGAGCTCGTGGCCGGTGATCTCGCCTCGGCCGGCGAGCTGAGCGACGTTACGCGCGACTCGCGTCGCGTGGGGCCGGGAGTCGTCTTCGTCGCGGTGCGTGGCACGTCGCGCGACGGGATGGCGTTCGCCGCCGACGCCGTGCGGGAGGGCGCCGCAATCGTCGTGGTCGAGCGCGGAGCGCTGCAGGGTTCGGCGATCGTGCGGGAGCGCATCGACGGAACCGTCGTCCCCGTGGTGACCGTGGCCGACGCGCGCGTCGCGCTCGCGCGTGCAGCGCACGTGATCTTCGGCGATCCCACGGCGGAGCTCGACGTCGTGGGGATCACGGGTACCAACGGGAAGACGACGACGAGCTATCTGGTCGAGGGGGTGCTCGCCGCGTGCGGCGGGCGCGTGGCGCGGATGGGCACCATCGCCTACGCGCTGCCGGGCGAGAAGCCCACTCCCGCACCGCTGACGACACCCGAGAGCGACGACGTCGCCCGCTTCGCGCGTGCGGCACGTGACCGCGGGGCGACCCATCTCGTCATGGAGGTCTCTTCGCACGCGCTGAGCATGGCGCGCGTCGAAGGCGTTCGGTTCTCGTGCGCCGTGTTCACGAACCTGACCCAGGACCACCTCGACTTCCACGGAACGATGGCGGCGTACGAGGCCGCGAAGCGAAGGCTGTTCGTCGAGCACGGGCCGAGGACGGCGGCGATCAACGTCGACGATCCGGTCGGACGTCGATTCGCGGCGGCGACCGGGGCGCGCGTGATCGCGTTCGGGCGAACGGCATCGAGCGCCGACGTCACGGCGGTCGAGGCGCGCTTCGACCGCGACGGGCTCGTCGCGCGCGTTCGATTCCCGGACGGTGAACGTGACGTGCGATCTCCCTTCGTCGGAGCGCACAACCTGGAGAACGTGCTCGCGGCGCTCTCCGTCGCGGTGGCGCTCGGGCTCGATCTCGACAAGGCCATCGAGGGAGTCGCCGCCGTCGCCGGCGTTCCGGGTCGTCTCGAGCGCGTCGCGCATCCGAGGGGCGCGCTGGTCGTCGTCGACTACGCGCACACCCCCGATGCGCTCGAGCGCGCCCTGGCCGCCCTTCGTCCGATCACGCCGCGCCGTCTGCTCTGCGTGTTCGGTTGCGGCGGCGATCGGGACCGCGGCAAGCGACCGCTCATGGGAGAGGCCGTCGCGCGCGGCGCCGACGTCGCCATCGTGACCGACGACAATCCGCGCACCGAGCGCCGCGAGGACATCCACGCGGCGATCGTCGACGGAGTGGTCCGAGCGGGGGCCCGGCACGTCGAGCCCGACGAGCTGGAGACGGCTTCGAGCGCGGCTTTCACGGTCGTGCCGGATCGGGCTGGCGCGATCGCCGCCGCGGTTCGCGCCGCGGGCGACGGAGACACCGTGCTCCTGGCAGGCAAAGGGCACGAGGACTACCAAATCGTCGGCACGGTCAAGCGCCCGTTCGACGACCGCCTCGAGGCACTTCGCGCGGTCGGGCTCGCAACCCCGGCGGGAGCGTGATGCCATGGCCACGCCCATCCCGAAGAACCGCGCGCGATTCACCGGCGCCGAGATCGCGCTCTCGACGGGCGGTCGGCTGCGCGGAGAACCGGGCACGCCGGTGTGCGGGGTCGCGGTCGACTCCCGCGCGGTGACTCCGGGCTCGGCGTTCGTCGCGCTTCGCGGCGAACGGCACGACGGCCACGCCTATGTGGGCGTGGCGCGTGACGCCGGCGCCGCGCTCCTCGTGGTCCGCCGAGGCGCCGAGGTGCCCGTCGGTGTCGCCTGCGTCGAGGTGGACGACACCCTGGCGGCGCTCGGGCGGCTGGCCGCGCATCACCGGCATCGCTGGGCGGCGGCGGGGCGACGCGCAGTCGTCGCGATCGCCGGGACGGTGGGCAAGACGACGACGAAGGAGATCACCGCTGCGGTGCTGTCGGTCCGGGGGCAGGTGCACGCGACGGTCGGCAACCTCAACAACGTCGTCGGGCTACCGATGACGCTGCTCGGCCTCGAGACCGAGCACCGGTTGGCCGTGGTGGAGCTCGGGTCGAGCGCCCGAGGGGAGATCGCGCTGCTGACGAGGATCGCGCGGCCGGACGTCGCGGTGCTGACGCACGTCTCGGCCGCGCACACGGAGCACCTCGGCGACGTTCAGGACTGCGCCGAGGAGGAGGGCTACGTGCTCACGGGAGCCGGCGCTCCGTTCGCCGTCGCGCAAGCCGACGAGCCGTGGTCGCGGGCACTGCTCGCATTGTCGGGTGCGGAGTTCGTCCGCTCGTTCGGACGGGCCGCCGATGCGTCGGTGCGCATCGCGTCGAGCCGATCCTCGGAGTCGGGAACCAAGGTCGAGCTCGACCTGCCGAGCAGCGGCGGCTGGCTCGATGCGTCGCGCGTGCGCCGACGAACGTTCACGCTGCCGCTCCTCGGACCGGGCTCCGCGTACGGTCTCGCAGCCGCCATCGCGACCGAGCGCTGTGTCACGCAGCACCTCGACCTGCCGGACTGGGACGAGCTCTACGACGACGTCGAGCGCGCGCTCGCGAGCATCGTCGCGCCGCCGGGGCGCCTCGTGCCGCGCTCGACCTCCGACGGCGTGCTCGTGCTCGACGATACGTACAACGCGAGCCCCGCCGCGGTCCGGGCGGCGCTCGAGGTGGCGGCGGAGCTCGCTCGTGCACGAAGCGGGCGTCTGGTCGTGGTCCTCGGCGACATGCTCGAGCTCGGTGCGTTGAGCGACGAGTCGCATGCCGAGGTGGGACGCGAGGTCGCCGGTCTCGGGGCTTCGGTCTTCGTCGCATGCGGTGAGCAGATGACCCGTGCCGCGGCTGCGGCGGCGAGCGCCCCCTCGTCCATGATCGTCTCGCCGCTCGTGCTCGCGGTGCCGAGCCCGCCCGATGCCGTCGGTCTGGTGCGCGCGCACGTGGGGCCTGGTGACGTCGTGCTCGTCAAGGGCTCGCGTGGGCTCCGAATGGAGCGCGTGGTCGAAGGGCTGATGGCGGCAGCGCCAGGCGCCGGAGAGCAGGCATGATCTACTACCTGCTCTACCCGCTGAGCCGAGAGCACGCGTGGCTCTCGTTCCTCAACGTGTTGCGCTACGTGCCGTTCCGCATCGTCGCCGCGACGATGACGGCACTCCTGCTTTCTTTCGCCCTGTATCCCTGGTTCATCGAGCGCCTGAAGCGACGTCAGATCGGTCAGGTCGTGCGAGCCGACGGCCCCGAGTCGCACTTCAGCAAGAAGGGCACTCCCACGATGGGCGGGAGCATGATCCTGCTCACGCTCGTCATCCCGTCGGTCCTCTGGGCCGACCCGAGCAATGCGCTCGTCTGGATGGCACTGGCAGTGACGGTGGGATACGGCCTCATCGGCTTCTACGACGACTATCGGAAGATCAAGAAGCGTCACTCGGGTGGTCTCGCGGGTCGCTACAAGCTCCTCGGACAGTTCGCGATCGCGATCGGTGTCTGCGCCTTCCTCTGGTACGGCAAAGACGGGCTCGCCCCGGATTGGATCCTGGTTCGCGACCGCCTGGCTGTCCCGTTCCTGGCGTTCAGCAAGCACCCGATCAGCATCCCACCGTGGGCATACGTCGGGTTCGCATCGATGGTCATCGTCGCCACCTCGAACGCGGTGAACCTGACCGACGGCCTCGACGGCTTGGCCATCGGTCCCGTCATCGTCAACTCGGGCACCTACCTGGTGCTGGCGTACGCGACCGGTGCAACCTTCGCGGGAGCGGCGCTCGCGCGGTATCTCGACGTCCCCGAAGAGGTGCGGGGCGCGCTGTCGCAGCGACACGTGGCATTCTCGTTCGCTCGTTACCTGGACATACCCGCCATCACCAGCGCAGCGGAGCTGTCCATCGTGTGTGGTGCGTTGATTGGCGCGGGATTCGGCTTCCTCTGGTACAACTCGCACCCGGCTCAGGTCTTCATGGGCGACGTGGGATCGCTCGCCATCGGCGGCACCCTCGGTACGATCGCGGTCCTGACGAAGAACGAGCTGCTCAGCATCGTCGTCGGCGGGATCTTCGTCGTCGAAGCCGTGAGCGTCATCGTGCAAGTCGGCTACTTCAAGCTGACCAAGAAGCGCATCTTCCTGATGGCGCCGATCCACCATCATTTCGAGAAGAAGGGGTGGCCCGAGACGAAAGTCGTCATCCGGTTCTGGACCATCGCGATCATGCTCGCGCTGATCGCCATCGCATCGCTGAAGCTGAGGTGAGCGCCGTGCTGCGATCTTCCGCGAGGACACGAGGGAGCCGCGCCGTCCGATCGAGCGCGGGGAAGCTCGAACGCGCACGGAGCGGCGGCTGAGCGATGGACCTCTCGGGAAAGAAGGTGGCAGTTCTCGGTCTCGGCAGGAGCGGAGCCAGCGCGGCCCGTCTCGCCGTCCGCCGAGGTGCCACCGTCTCCGCCACGGACCAGAAGGCCGAACGAGATCTGCCGTTCGCGCGGGAGCTCGCCTCGCTGGGAGTCTCGCTCCACCTCGGCAAGAACGATCCTGCGGTTCTCGAGTCGGCCGACCTCCTCGTGGTGTCTCCAGGAGTGCCCGACAACGACGTGACGAAGACCGCAGAGGCGCGTTCGCTCCCGGTCGTGTCCGAGGTGGAGATGGCGTCGTGGTGGATCGAGGCACCCATCGTCGCCATCACCGGAACGAACGGGAAGAGCACGGTCACCACCCTGATCGGGGAGATGCTGCGAGCATCCGGGATTCCCACGTTCGTGGGCGGCAACCTGGGCACGCCGCTGTCGGATGCGGTGGGGACGGAGGCCGCATCGGTGGGACGGGTCGTGTGCGAGCTCTCCAGCTATCAGCTGGAGAGGATCGAGCGATTCCGCGCCTACGTGGGTGTCCTGCTGAACGTCACTCCCGACCACCTCGATCGGTACCCGTCGTTCGACGCCTATGCGGCAGCGAAGGGTAACCTGTTCGCACATCAGGCCGCCGGCGCACACGCCGTGATCCCCGCGGGCGACGCCGTGTGCGCACGACAAGC
>JADZFZ010000265.1 GCA_020854145.1 Deltaproteobacteria bacterium
CGTGACCGATCGGCGAAGGCGGATGCGCGGACCGTTTGAGGCTGCGACACTTCGCGCCCTCCGCGCGGGCTGGCCCGTCAGGACTCGATCGACCGAGCCGCGCGTGACGATCTCCAGCGCGAGCTCTCGCGATGCGAGTCGGTCGTGCGCGGAGCGCCCCGATCAACGATCTGCGTGCGGCCAGGCGGCGCGGCCGTCAGCCGCGCGCGACCTTGAAGGCGGCGGGCGTGAGCTCCTCGAGAGCGAGCCCGAATTGCTCGCGGTGAGTGCCGAGTCGCTCGAAGGCCCAGGCGAGATAGGCCTGCACCGGGACGCCGATTGCGCGACACGTCGCGACGATCCCGAGAAGCACGCAGGCGCGATGCGCGCCTTCGGTGCTTCCGGCGAAGAGCATGTTGAGGCGGAGCTTGGCGAAATTCTGGAACTCGCGCTCGGTCGCCGAGTTGTCGATGGGGATCTCAGGGTCGTCGATGAAGCGGAGGAGCGCGTCTCGGTGATTGCGGTAGTAGCGGACTGCGACCATCAGCGGCTCTGACGGGAGCAGAGTCGGCTCGATTGCGGCAAGCCAGCGCTCGAAGTCGTCGGCGATCGGTCGGATGTGCTTCTGACGATGAGCGAGCAGCGCCGCGCCTTGGAGCGCGCTCTTTCGCGCCTGCTCCTCTGCCACGTACATCGCGGCGATGAAGGTGCCGCCCTCTTTGGCGAGCACGGGCTGGGTCTGCTCGGCATCGCGGAACTTGCGGCGACCATGCGCGTTGCAGCCACTCTCGATCACGCGGCCTGTCGCGTAGACGGCGTTGAAGCGGTGCTCGGCGTCTGCGGTGAGCTTGCCGCGGAAGCTCTGGAGCTTGGCGACGACATCGTCGCCGTCCTTTGTCGCCGTGTACTGGAACACGCCGCACTCGGCATTGCGATAGAGCTCGACGTAGCCGTCGTGCGCCGTAGGCAGGCCTGGCACGAGCACCTTCAGACCCGTGCCGTCGGTCGCCATCCACGAGCTCGACAGCAGCTTGCGCCAATGCAGACCATCGATGGGCGCGAGCAGATCAGCCGCGCGCTCTACGAAGCCGACGAGCGTCCCCATCGCAAGCGGGATACCGCGCTCGGCGAGATCTCGGCGAATGCGATCGAGCGGCGAGAGCAGGACGAACTTCTGATGGATGAACCACGCGAGCCAGTCGCAGGTCACCTTCGAGCGCGAATAGGGAGCCGGCAGTGATGCTGGCGTCGTGCGCTGACGGCATTTGCGACAGCGACACGTCGTGCGTTTCACGACGCGGCGACGCTGGTGCTCCTTTACGACGTGCAGCTTCTCTTCGACGACCTCGTCGACGACCTCGAGCTCCGTCGAGCCGCAGTGCGCGCAGGTCTCGGGACGAAAGCGGTGCTCCTCGGGCTCGAGGTGATCGGGAATCGCCGTGCGACCTGCGCGCCGCCCCTGCCGCTTCGCCTTCGTCTTGTCCGGTAGGACGGGCGGCTGGGGTCGTGCGTCGAAGGCTTGCTGTGCCTCGGGTGCGACGACGGGCGGCGATTCCGGCTTCTTCTCCCCGGACGCCGGCGTCTTCCGCTGCTTGCGCTTCACGATCGCCAGCAGCTCGGCAACACGCTCGTTGAGCTTCGCGATCTCGCTGACCAGCTCGGCTTGCGTCGAGAGAAGGGTCCTGTTCGTCGCCACGAGCTCGGCGATCTGCGCGCGCTGAGCGGCAGTCTCTTGTCGCAGAGTCTCGACCTCCGTGAGCACGACGCCACGAGATCACGGCGCGAGATCCGTGTCGATCCTCTATCGCGAGGAGTCGCTCGAAAGTCGTCGATACCAGCCGCGGCGGGACGCCGTGAAGTCGATCCCTGCGAGCAGCGACGCGAACCGCGCACCGTCGATCTGCACCTTGGAATCAAGCCCTTCCAGAGGCGGCAGCTGGAAGCTCCCTGCCTCCAGACGTTTCGCCAACACGCACCAGCCCGAGCCGTCGAACCACAACGCCTTGGCGATCCGTCGTCGCTTGTTGAGGAACAAGTAGAAGTGCCCGTCCACCGGATCGAGCCCGAGCCGGCGCACCGCGCCCGCGAGCGCGTCGAACGAGCCGCGCATGTCGAGCGGCTCCAACGCGACGAACACACGCACCGTCGGCGGCAGGCTCAACACGTGCGCAGCGATCGAACCAGACGCACGAGGGTCTCCTCGCGGAAGTCGTCGCCGAGCACGAGTTCGACATCGGCCACGCGCACGACGTAGTGCGCCGCCGCCGCGATGGGCGACGACGTCGTCATCGGCACGAGCTCGACCAATGTCGGCGTCCTGGTCGAGCCGCTCTGGCGCTTCGCATCCCGCGCGCGCGTCAGATTCACGCGCCACGCATTGAGCGACCGCGCATCCACTCCGTGCTCGCGTGCCCACTGCGTCGGCGTCAGCCCCGCGCCCTTCGCAGCCTTCAGACACGCGCGCGCATCACCGACATCCGAGACTTTGCGCATCGCGCGCGATTGTGTGCCCCAGCCTGACTCGGGTCACCCCGGCGTCGCTGATGGGTCAC
>JADZFZ010000266.1 GCA_020854145.1 Deltaproteobacteria bacterium
AACGCCGTCATCGACCGCACCACGCAGCAGCAGCTCGAGGCCCTCGGCTACGCCCACCCGACGGCCCCCGCGACCGCCGAGCCCGACGCGGGTCACTGAATGTCCGGGGGTCTGGCGGGCAGACCCCCGCCCCGTGCGAGCAAGTCGCCCGGGGCCCCACCCCCACCCGCGCTGCGCTGCGCTCGAAGACTCGCAGCGCTCCGCGGCGCCGCCTCGGATCGGCGGCGCGGTCGCTTCCATCCCTTCGGTCGACGCGCGGACGTGACGCGGTAACATCCGCTCGTGCGCGCGTCCGCGGCCGTCTCGGTACCTCCACCGACTCCCTCCGAGGTGCTCGCCGAGCTCGGCGCCGACGAGCCCGTCTTTCGCGTCTCGGCGGTCCGCGTCGCGACCTCGCCGGGCGATCGGGCTGCGCGCTCCTTCGCGGGCGTGGCGGTGCTCACGTCCAACCGCATCGCGATCGTTCCCGGTGCGCCCGGCAGCCCGACGCGCAAGCCGATGAACCTCGGCGATCTTCCCGACGTGCTCACCGATCTGTGGGCCCTCGTGAAGCCCGTCGTCGTCGAGGCTTTCCCGATGATCCGGCTCCTCACCACCGAGCGCCCGGGCAAGGCGCACCTCGCCGCCCGATCGCGACCCGGCGTCGAGATCCCCGTTCACCTCGTACGGCGCGCGTTCGAGGCGCACGTCCCGACCTGGCTCGGCATCGAGCTCGCGCTCCCGCTCCCCGACCCGCGTCCGCCCTTCTGCATCTACCTCGAGCTCGTCGACGACCGCGAGGCTCCGCGCAAGTGGCGCGAGCTCATCGAGGCTGGCCGCCGCGACGCGCGTCCCGCGCCCGAGATCGAGCGCCCCTACGCCCTCTACTATCTGCTGCGCGACCTCCCCAAGGTGCGCGTCCGCGTGCGCGGCCCCGATCGAGGAACGCGCTCCGGTCAGCTCGTGCTCGGCCCCGACGGGCTCACGATCGGCGCCGCCAACCCGCTCAAGCTCCCGTTCGAGTCCATCACCGAGCTCACCTGGGCGCCGCCCACCTCGTGGCGTCGCGGCGAGCTCCACGTCACGACGGGCGAGCGCGACTGGGTCCTCGAGCCCACCGCCGATCCCCGTGCCTTCCAGGATCTCGCGCATCTGCTCGCCGAGGTCACCGACGTCCCTCTCCGCGACGCCACCGGCCACCTCCGCACCGGCCGCATCGCCGCCTGGGCCACCGCAGCCGGCACGGCAGGCGCCGCCCTCCTCTACGAGCTCATCCACCTCCTCGGCTAGGGGGGACAGGATCGACGTGTACAAGCCCTCGGGATCGTTCATCGATTTCTCGAGCAGTTCCAATCCGTTCTTCTTGCGTTTGCCAGGCACGATCCCGAGCCTCCCTTTCGTCCTCTCGGTGGCGCCTCTCGCGACGCGCTCGTCCTCGCTCGTCGTGCTCGCGTTCGCCCTCGCGCTCGCGGCGTGCGGCAATCGACCGTCTTCGTCGTCGACCGCGTCGCGCGTCGGACGACGCGGCCCGGTCGAGCTCCGCGGCACGGTCGCCCTCGATCGTGCGCTTCGGGGTGGTCCGCCTCTGCGCACCCGCGGCAAGCTCGTCCTCGGCCGGCTCGGATCGCGCGAGGCCGACGACGCCGCCGACGGCTACCTCACGCTGCGCACCATCCTCGACATGATCCCGCGCCTGACCGTCGTCGGCGACGTGGACGTCTCCCGGCCTGCGCCTTTTCGGCTCGCGATCCCCGCAGCGCGCGACGCGCACCTGCTCGCGTTGCTCGACGTGACGGGCGAGCTCGTCCCCTCGCTCTTCGGCGCGGGCGGCGAAGGCAACCTCATGGGCGTCGCGCGCGAAGCCTACGTCTCGTCGTGGGTCGACCCGCTGCCTGCCGTCGAGATCCGGCTGTCGCACCGCCGCACGCTCGATCGCCGCGAGCATTGCACCGGCACACGCACGCGCTTGCTCCGTGTCGATGCCCCCGAGGTTGCGGGCACCCTCGGCAACGAGACCTCTCGCCGCCTCTGCGTGCACGTCCCACCCAGCTACGAGACGTCCCCTGATCGCCGCTACCCCGTCGTCTACGTCCTGCCCACGCTCTTCGGCGACGACACCGTGCTCTTCCGCTACGGCCACGTCGACCGTGTCGCGGACCGGCTCGCGAACGAGCTCGGCCGCGAGCTCATCGTCGTCGGAGTCGACTCCTCCACGCGCGCCGGCAACAGCTACTACGCCACCTCCGCGGTCACCGGCGACTGGACGCGGTTTCTGCAGTCGCGCGTCGTGCCGCTCATCGACGCGCGCTACCGAACTCACGCCCGAGGCTCCGCTCGCGCCTTGCTCGGGCTCTCCACGGGCGGCTTCAACGCCGTCGCCGTCGCGCTGCGCGATCCCGAGTCGTTCGGCGTCGTGGCGTCGTGGTCCCCCGACGCGCTCGACCTCTCCACGTATCTGTTCGGACGCGGCCGCGAGCACCTCCGCACCGCCACCGCGCACAACCGCGCGTTCATGCGCTTCGAGCACGCCGTCGGCGGCCCCGGTCAGATGGTCTCCTACGCCGCCGACTGGTCACCGGACGCATCGGCCCCGAGCGGCTTCGCCTGGCCCATCGATCTCGAGACGGGTCGCGCCAACGCCCACTGGGATCGCTGGCTCGCCGCGAGCCCGTCGTCGTTGCTGCGCGATCCCGCGCGGCTGCCGCTCATCCGTCGCCACCTCGACGACCGCATCTACGTCATCGCAGGACGCAACGACGAGTTCTTCTACTTCGACGCCAACCAGGCTTTCCACGAGCAGCTCCGGGCCGCCGGGATCCGGCACACCTTCGTCGCCAACGACGACGGCCATGCCGATCACGGCGACGAGCGCATCGATGCCCTGCTCCGCTTCGCGCTCAGTCGTCTCGACGCCGCCCGTTCGCGTTCGAGCTCGGCCGCGGCACCGCCGCCGCGATGACGCTCGCCACGCTCGCGCTCCGGACGACGGGCTCCTGCGCGCTCGCGACCACCGCGCGCAGCTCGGGGTACGGGTCGACCACACCGCGCGTCGTCCGGATCGCGAAGTGCAGATGCGGCCGTCCCTGCACGTTGCCCGATCGACCCACGAACCCGATGTGATCTCCCGCGCGCACCTCTTGCCCCGGTGTCAGCGGCGACGGCCGCATGAGATGCGCGAAGTAGTAGAAGCGCCCGTCCACGCCGCGCATCCACACGTACCATCCGCCCCTCGCGCTCGGCACGTCCCGCGTCACGCCAGGGAAACGGTCGCGCCCGTATTGCCACTCGCGAAGCACGCGCCCTGCGACCGGCGCCACCACCTCGGGCCCTTCGAGCGCACGCCCCTCGCGCATCACGGAGATGTCGACCGCGTGGTGCACCCCGCCCTGCCGCACCTGCGTGAAGCTTCCCGAGTCGAACGCCGCCCGCGCGCCCGCAGGCACCACGATGGGAAACCGATCGAGCGCCGACGCGGCCTCTGGCGCGAGCACGACGAAGGTGATGACGAGGGACGCGACGGAACCGAGCGCGCGAAGCTTCATGGGGGACTCCTCCGGCTGTGAACGCCGCCCGTATCGGCCGACGTCGTCGCCAGTTGCCTGCCCTCTCGCTTTCGCCTGATGGCGGGGCGCCTACCGGCTGCGCGACCACGCCGCGAGCCAATCGGGCCGCGGCGCATCGGGACGGACTCCTTCGGCGGTCACCGCTGCGCCTGCGGACAGGGCCAGCGGTAGATGGCCGGCCCAGCACGGCAATGCCAGATCCTCCTCGTCGTCGATCGGTCCGCCTTCGCGCACTTTCGCCGACGCTTCCTCGATCGGAAGCGCGACCACCACCGTCGCCGCGAGCTCCTTCGCGTTCGGCCCGCGCACCTCGCGCCCGCGACCCGGAGCCACGTGCTCCACGATCGCATCGAGCGCCGCGGCCTTCTCCGCCGCGTCGTCGACCACCCGCGCACGGCCCAGCACCACCACCGATCGATAGTTCATCGAGTGGTGGAACGCCGAGCGCGCGAGCACGAGCCCGTCGAGCAGCGTCACCGTGAAGCACACGGGCTCGCCCGACCCCACCGCACGCAACATCCGGCTGGCGGCCGCACCGTGGACGTACAGTGTCTCGCCGACGCGCGCGTAGGTCGTCGGGATCACGAAAGGTTGCCCTTCCACCACGAAGCCCGCGTGCCCCACGAGCGCCTCGTCGAGGATGCGATCGACGAGCGCGCGGTCGTAGCTTCCGCGCTTCGGGATTCGATGGAGCGTCGTGCGCTGCGTGGGGACGAGGTCGGCCATGTGCCGAGGCTGGCAGCGCCGCGCCCGACCGTGGAGCACAGACGCGCCCGCGGCTCGGCGGAACACTGGTTCTCCGCGGCAAGCGCTGCTCCGGTCCGCGGCGGAGCGGCGTCAGCGCTCGTCGTCGGCGGGCTCGTTGCCGGGTCGGTGCGGACAGCCGCTCTGGCCCGTCGGATGAACGTGACAGACGAACGTGCGGACCGTGCCGAGGTAGCCCGGTCGCTCCGTGAAGATCCGCTGGTAGATCGGCATGTCCAACGTCGGCGTGCCCGAGGGCAGCTCGAACACGCGTTGCCCGACCGCGAACGGCACCACGTCGTCGGCCGTGCTCCCGCTCCCCGGGACGCCCAGTGGGTTGCCCGCCGGCCGCCCGCTCGCCGTGTACGTCACGCGGATCTTCATGTACCGCGCGCGGCCGCCGATGTTGTAGACGCCGCGCCACTTGCCGTACGCACCGCGGTCCACGAGCGTCATCGGCGCGCGATCGATCACGACGCCGCCCGAACGCGCGACGGCCTCGTAGGTGCCGTGCGGGACGCGCATCTCGCGCGAGAGCCCGTTGCCGACCTCCACGGTCTCGTCGCCGATCGTCACCTCCGCCGTCATGCCCGTCGCGTTGTCGACGAGCACGTACGCGCGTGACGCGAGCTCCGCTTCGGCGCGCCGCTTCATCCGCCCCGACAGCACGACGAGCCCGGCGCCCCCGACGGCGAGCACGACGACACCCGCGCACGCGTACATCCACTGCGGTCGCTTCGGCGGCGTCGGAGACGGCAGCTCGATGAGCTTCGGCCACGGGTCCGCGGGCGGCTTCGCCGTCGAGTGCGGCGGTGCCCCGCTCGGCGGCGAGCCGCCGCTCGATCCATCGCTCATCGGTTGCACGACATTCCCCTCCTTCCGAGGGCCGGCAGGCACGACGACGTGAAGGGGTCGCGATCGTCCGGCTCGATCGCGCGCACCTCCGCGCTGCCCGCACCGCACTCGAGCGCGGACATCGTCCGCCCCGCCGTCGGCGTGAAAGGACTCATCCAGAAGACCACCGGCTCGCGCCGCGGCAACATCATGATGGCCGGATTGTGCCTCGCACCGAACGGCGCACGACAGCCATTCCCGAGGCCGACGCGCCACAGCGGCGTCGAGCCCAGCAGATGCGTGACGCGTCCGACGGGGCACCCGAGCTGTCGCTCGACGAGCGCGTCCAGATCGCTCGACCACACGGCCGCCTGGCCCGAAACCTTCGAGTCGCTCACGAGCAGGCCGTTGGGGATCCCGAGCGCCGCCATCATCCGCATCGTGTTGCGCAAGTTCGTGATCGACCGCGTCGCGCACGGCTCGACGAAGATGCGGTCGCGGACGTCGATCCCGAGCTCGGCCGCGCGCCGCCTCGCCTGCCCGAGCATCCACTCGACCTCGCTCGTGCTCGCGCGCCGGTGCCCTCCGGTGAAGACGAGCGCCGCGACCCAGCGTTGCGCCAGGAGACGAAGCGCGAGCTCGATGCGGTACCGGCCGATCACCCCGAGCCCGTGGAAGCCCGTGACGATCGCGACCGGGTAGGGCGCCCACGCGCGACGCAGCCGCGCGTACGCCGCGCGGTTGATCGTGTGCCAGTCGTCCCACGGCACGATGCGGCCGTCTCGCCCGCACGTGCACGGGCGGCAGCGCACGTATTGCGAGGGAGACGCCATCTCCGCGGGCAACGTCCCGCCGCTCCACATCGCGACGCCGATCCCCGGCGGCCGGCGGAACGACGGCACGGCGACCTGCTCGCCTCGCGAGCGCATCTCATCAGCAAAACGACAAACCGGACAGGGCCGTCGGTCTGGCGAGTACGGGCACGGCCGTCGCGACGCTCCCGCGCAGCCGCCCAAGAGCAAGACGAGCAACACGGCCAGCACCGTCGCCGCCGAGCACGATCGTGAGAGCCCGCCGACGGTCATGATCCGAACGTCAGCGCGGATTGGTCTGGATCATCGCGACGATCGCCTCGTCGTCGCGCACGATGCGCTCCACTTGGCCGAACACGTCGGCCACCACCGACCGCTCCACCTTCACGGGCTCTCCGCGGGTCACGCACGCGGGATTGCCCCGAGCGACCTCCAGCGTGCGAGCCGCGAGCAGCATGGGGAAAAGGCAAAACCGGCGAGTCGATTCGGCGTCCTGCGGCAAGGTCGCGACGTAGCGGGCGGCGTCCTCCAGATGGCCCGACGCGAGATCGGCGACCCGTCCCACGGCGCGCAGCGCCGCATCGCGGTGGGCGGGAGCGAGCATGTCCTCGGGCTGGATCCCGGCGTCCGTGCAGAACGCCCTTGGCACGAAGCACCAGCCGCGCTCGGCGTCGTCGGTCACGTCTTTGACGATGTTCGTCAGCTGCAGGAGCAGCCCGAAGCCCTCCGCGTGGCGTGCGAGCCGATCGCGCCGCTCGGCGACCGCGTCGTCGCCCGCGGCGAACAGGCTCGTCAGCAGGTGGCCCACGGTGCCCGCGACGAAGTAGCAGTAGCGACGGAGATCCTTCTCGTCCGCGAGGGAGGTCAGCCGATCCGGCGCGCGTGCCACGTCCATCGCGCGGCGGCGCGCATAGAGCGCCATCCCGTACGTCATCTCGCCGACGTGCCTGCGCGTCGCGCCGACGACCTCGCTCGGCATCTCGTCGAGCACCGCGAGCACCCGCGGCAACGAGCGCGCGAGATCGCCGTCGTCGCCGTTCGGAAGGCGGTCCGCCAACGTCACGAACGCGTCGGCGCCACGCCCCTCGAGCGCGTCCTCGAACGCGTGGAACATCGCGCGTCGCGCCGCCCACTCCAGGTCCGGCGCATCCTCGACCGTGTCGACCACGCGGCAGAGCAGGTACGCCGTCGTCACCCACGCTTCGGTCGGTGCGTCGAGCAAGCCGATGGCGGCCGCAAAGGTGCGCGACACCTTCGGCAACACCGAACGGCAATGCTCGAGATCACCCGCCGACACGAGGCGCCGACGTTAGCAGCACGGCCTCTGCGTGCCATCGCGTGCGGGTCCCGCGCGTCCGAGCGGGTGCCGCGTGCCTTCGGCGTTCACGATCTCTCGGCGTCGTGAGGCGCTACGATGTGCACCCATGCGTCGGCTGGCTGGTTGGCTTCTGGGCGGAAGCGACGAGCTCGGGTGGGACGACCTCGTGCGGCGGACCGTCGAGGCGATCCGCAAGCTCGCTCACCATGCCGAACGAGGGCGCGTCGCGTTCCCTCCGGACGTGACGGTTCGGATCGAGACCGGCCCTGCGAGCGTCGAGGTGATCCGGGGCTTCGTGGACAAGCCGGACTTCGACCAGAGCGTGGGTGCGGCGCTCGCCAACGCGAGCGATTGCCCGACCGACGTGTTGCCGCGCCGCGGCTACGAGGTCGTCGCGTCGGAGGGCAGGACGATCGTGCGCGCGGCCCCCGGCGTCACGCGCGTCTGGTCGCTCGTGGTCGACGGCGGCGATCGGTCGGGCCGTACGCTCGCGCTGCCGGGCGGGCACAAAGACGCGCGCTTCGGACGCGGTGAATGGCACGGCCCCGATCGGCACGTGCCGAACGATCTCGTCGTGTGCGAGACCACCGAGTTCGTCAGCAGGCGCGCGGGTCGGATCTCGCACGTGGGGCACAACCTCGAGGTCGAGGCGCTCGATCAGGGCGACGCGCTCGTCGTTCGGCGGGAGAACGGCGAGGTGATCCGCCCCGCGCGCACGGCCAGAGGGCGCGTCCCGATCCGCGAGGGTGACGTCATCGAGCTCGGCGATGGTGGCGGCAACACGCTGCGTCTGACCGTGAGACGCACGGTCGTCGGACAGGACCATGGCGGCGATCACGGCTGACGGCGCCCATCAGTTCCGCGTCCGCTTCGACGCGCTGGCCCGTCGCGGCATCGCGTTGCTGCGCCGCCCCGAGCGCGTTCGTGTCGACCCGTATCTGATCGGTCGCGCGCTCGCGGAGGTGATGGCTGCGTGCACCTTTCGCGCGGCGAGCGGGCGCACGCTGCTCTGGAACGAGTACCGAGTCATCCTGTCGCGCGCCGACTTCGAGAGCCTCGGTGTCCTGTCGCACGCGGTCGAGCGCGATCTGTGCACGGTGCTGACGCGCGAAGTCGCCAAACGGAAGGCCGATCTCGTGGGAGAGCTGCGGGTGATCACCGTCGCCGACGACGCCGACGAGCTCTCGCCCGGACACGCCGTCGTCCGCCCGGCGTTCGTCGAGACTCGTCGTGCGGCCCATCCGGCGCCTGGCCAGACCGTGCTCCACACGGACGAGCGGAGAGCCGCTCCGATCGCCGCACCGACCCTTCTCGTCCCGGACACCGACCGACGAAAGGCAGGCTGCGTCCTGCGCTGGCCCGACGGCACGGCGACCCTCGCGATGGGGGCCACCACGATCGTCGGTCGCGCGCACCCGGGAAGCCCTGCTCACTTCGTCGCGCTCGATGGAGCGAGCACGAAGATCAACAAGCAGCACCTCACGATCACGCCGAGCCCGCATGGGGCCACCATCACGCGGCCCGACGGCGCGAACCCGGTGTCGGTCGGAGGCCGCGCGCTCGAGCCCGGAGGCGCGACCGAAACCACGCTCCCCGTGAAGATCGCGCTCTCCAAAGGCGACCTCGTGCTCGTGTTGTCCCGGGCGTGAAAGCTCTCCCGTCCTCGCGCGGCCGCATCGCGCTCGCGGCGGAGATCGCCGCCCTCGTGGGCTCGATCGCGTGGGCGTGGTGGATGGGCAGGCTCGCGACCGACGCATGGATCGAGCGGGCCGCCGAGCTGGCGATCGCGCGCACGCCGCCGGCCGACGCCGTACGCGCGGGCTCACGCTCCGCATTCGTGTGCTTCGCGGCGGGTGTGCTCGTGCTCGCCGCCGCTCGCATCGTCGGCGCGTTGCGCGCGCGCGACCCGATTCGTGTCCCGCTTCTCGTCCCGGCGATGGTGATCGCGTGCGGCATCGGGCTGACGCTCCATCACGCGACGGTCGATCTCGCGCGCGGCAGCGGAGCCGTCCTCGAGCCCTCGGCGCCGGCGTTCGCACAGGGGTTCCTCTTCGGCTCGATCGCGGCCGCGGCGATCCTCTGCGCCCCCTTCGACCTCGTCGCGCTCGCGGGCCGACTTCGGATCCCGATCGTGATCGGGATCGCCGGCGTGTTCGCCGCGCTCGCGTTCGCAGGCACTGGCCCCGGCACCTCGGGCGCGCGCATCAACCTCGGGCCGGTTCAACCGATCGAAGCGGTCAAGCCGCTGTTCGTCGTGTTCCTCGCCAGCTACCTAGGCTCGCGCGCTCCCGAGCTGCGGTGGCAGCGACAGCGGGTGCTCGCGCTGCGCTGGCCGCGGATCACGTTGTTGCTCCCCGCGATCCTGGCGCTCGTCGTGATCCTGGCGGGTCTCTTCGTGGTCGGCGACCTCGGCCCCGTCCTGATCCTCGCCCTCGTGTTCCTGACGATGTTCTACGCCGTCACGCGCGCATCGGGATGGGTCGTCGTCTCCGTGTCGATCGTGGCCGCGCTCGCCACGTCGATCACGGCCTGGCCGGAGGTCGTCAACGTCGGCCGCGTCGCGACGCGGATCCGCATGTGGCGCGACCCGTGGTGGAACCTCGTCCCGCATGGTGACCAGCTCGGCGAGTCGTTGTGGGCCGTCGCGAGCGGCGGGGCGTGGGGCCAGGGGCTCGCGCGAGCGCACGCACCGCTCGTGCCCGCCGGCATGACCGATCTCGCGCTCTCGACCCTCGTGGAGCAGCTCGGCGTCGTGGTCCTGCTCGTCTACCTGGCGGCGCTGGCGGCGATCGTCGCGAGCGCGCTCCTCGTCGCGACGAGGACGCGCACCGCCGACCGGGCGCTGCTCTCGACGGGGGCCGCTGCGTTGCTGGTCGCGCAGTGGGCCATCATCCACGGGGGCACGTTCGGCACCTTGCCGCTCACCGGCATCGTCGTGCCGTTCCTCTCGGCGGGACGCAGCAGCATGGTGGCGTTCGTCGCGTTGGTCGGCCTCGTCGCCAGGATCGCCGGGGATGGCGGCGCGCGGACCGAGTCGGACGAGCTGCTGGAGCTGCGCCGCGGCGCGCTGTGGGTCGGTGCCGTCGCCCTGCTGGTCTTCGTCGGGGGCGCGGGTGCGAGCGTGCAGGTCGCCTGGGTCGAGCGAGAGCGGACGCTGGGCATGGGGATCGCGACGCAGCTCGCCGACGGCACGCTCGTGAGCCGGCAGAACCCACGCCTCGTCGCGCTCGCGGCGCGGGTCCGTCGCGGAACCATCTCGGATCGAAACGGTCAGCCTCTCGCGCTCTCGGCCACGCCGGTCGCGCCGCGCGCCTATCCGCTCGGCGCGTCGCTGGGCACGCTGCTCGGAGCCCATCCGAGCCACGTCGCACTTCCTCCGTGGGCGCTCGAGCACGCGCTCGATCATCGGCTGCGTGGCTACGGCGATCGCACCGACGGGCCGATCGGACGTCCGTGGCCCGACCTCCGCGCCTTCGTCCCGCTCGTGACCCTCGATGAAGCCGTACGATCGGAACGCGTCCGCGCCCTCGACGCGAACGTCGCCGCACGCTCGGTGCGACTGACCCTCGACGCGCGGCTGCAGCTCGCGGTCGCCGACCTCCTCCGTCGTCGGGTCGCTTCGGGCGCCGGTCCTGCGGCCGCCGCGGTGGTGATCGCCGTGGACAGCGGCGACGTGCTCGCCCGCGCACAGGCGCCCGATCTCGATCCGAACGATCGAACGTGGCAGTCGCAGATGCGCGCGCGCGTCCAGCCGTTCTTCGGACGGTTCACCGGTGCGTATGGCGCGTGGCCCGACAAGACGGGCACGCAGGGCGTCTTCCAGTCCGGATCCGTGGGCAAGCTGTTCACGGCGCTCGCTGCAGCGCGCGGCGGCCTCGCCGGCTTCCAGGCTTCGTGCACCCAACGCGACGACCGAGGTCCGTTCTTCACGCGACCCGGTTGGACGCGACCCATCCACGATCACGAGCGCGATCGCAATCACGGCCACGTCGATGGCGTCGAAGGCCTGGCCGTCAGCTGCAACGTCTACTTCGGCCAGCTGGCGCTCGCGCTCGGTCCCGGTCCGTTCCTCGCGCTCCGCGACATCGGTGTGCAGGTCGGCTTCGGGCGCCGGTTCGATCCCGGTGCGCCCGGAAGCCGGCAGCTCGCCTCCACCGGCTTCGGACAGGGCGCGCTCGCGATGACCGTGGTGCAGGCCGCGCGCGTCGTCGAAGCCATCGGGAGCGGGGGGCGCTACCGCCGATGTCCCGCGACCATGGAGCTCGCGGTGCCGTGCACCGAGATCGCGCTGGTCGACGACCCGACGACGCTCGCCCCCATCCTGCTCGGGATGCGACAGGTGATGACCCGCGGCACGGGGCGATCGCTCCAGGCCCCGGACGGCGTGCGGATCTACGGCAAGACCGGGACTGCCGACGTCAACGGCTTCGCTGGCGAAGAGGCATTCGGGATCGCACGCGGACAACCGGCCGCACCCCACTCGTGGTTCGTCGCGCTCGCCGAGCCGAGCCGCACCGCGGAGGGCCAGGCGATCGTGCCCGGCCGCATCGCGATCGCCGTCGTCGTCCCGCGCGGCGGATCCGGCGCGTCCACGGCTGGCCCCATCGCGATGGACATCGCGCGCGCCGCGGCGGCGCTCGGCTACCTCGGCGCCACGAGGTAAGGCTCGACGTGCGCCAAGACGAGAACGAGCCCGACGCTCCCGACGCCACGCTCGACGGCGCGCAGACCGTCGTCGACGCGCCGGTCGGCGAGACCGTCGTCGTCCCGGAGCGGTCCCCCACGATCGCCGAGACGCTCGTCGTTCCGCAGCCGTCCCCTACGATCGCGCAGACCGTCGTCGTGGCGGACGATGCTCGCCCGCACCCTGCCGCCAAGACGGTGCGGGTGCCGGACGAGCCCGCGCCGTCGAAGCGCGCCGTGCCGCGCCCTTCGCACCGGATGGCGCGCCTGTGGCTCGCCGCAGTCGTGGTCGTGGTCGCCCTCTTTCTCGCGAGCGCGTCCGCCGCTCTCTTGCTCGGGCTCTTGACGAGCATCGATGCGCGCAGCGCTGCGCCCAGCCACGCGTCGTGTGAAGGAGAGCCGCCGTCGGCGGTCGTGATCGCGGAGCTCGCGCAGGGCCGCCCGCTCCCGACGCGAGACGATCTCGTGGCGCACGTCGCTGCGTTGCCGCCAGCGTCGGTCACCGTGCATCGCCGCGCGCGCGCGGCGGGTCGAGCCGTCACGCTCGAGCTCTCGTCCTCGAGCTGGCCGGACTGGCCTCGCCTCGCCGAGGGCGCATCCGGACGAGACGTCTGCGATCGCATCGCCGAGGCCATCGCATCGCGAGGCGCGCACGCCCATTCGTTCCATGCCGGCCGCCCCCGGCACGCGACCGAGGAGCCAGT
>JADZFZ010000267.1 GCA_020854145.1 Deltaproteobacteria bacterium
CGTCTTCGTCACGACGCACCACGCGCGCATCGTATCAGCGCGCCGATCGCGTGGGCGGAAGGCAACGGTCTGCTGACGCGCCGCAGCAACAGTGTGGCCCCGGCCAGACGGGTGATCGCGAATCGCCGTGAGATTCCGGGCGATCCACGAGGCGCACGACCTGGCGCGCGTCTTGATGAGAGGCGGTCCGTCTTCACGAGAAGACGACGACACCCGAGACGAGAAGAACAGGAGATCCCCATGACGCAGAACCACGCCACCTCCACGAACGCCGCGCAGACCGCGTCGAGCCACGAGATCGCCGCGCCGATCGTCGATCGCCGCACCCCTGGCGGCCTCCGCGTGCGCGCGGGCGTTCGCGCCGGCGTCTCGATGGATCCGCTGCCGCGCTCCCGCGGCTGGTGCTGATCCCGGTCCTCGCCGTATCCTCGCGCGCCGCCGCGACCGGCGGGGCGCGAGCCGACGGAGAGGATCGATGGCCGACGTTCACGTCTGGGAGGAAGAGGAGGTCGACTGTCGCGCCAAGTTCTTCGGCGGCGTCCTCACCCAGGTCAAAGCGTGCAAGTTCAACTTCTACGAAGGCACGAAGAAGGTCGGCTCGGTCGCCGGCAAGCTCGAAGGCGGCACGCGCAAGACGGCGACCGCCAAGTACGCGGTCCGCAAGTGCAAGGACGACGAAGCGACCTATACGCTGGGCTACAAGCTCGAGGTCGACGGCAAGGAGAAGTCGGGCTTCGTCCAGCAGGTCGTCGTCTGGGCGAGGACCGTCTTCGTCGAGGCGAAGGACAAGTCCAACGCGGCGGTCGCGGACTGCCCGTTCAGCGTCCGGCAGCGAAACCCGCGACCGAAGGGTGAAGAGCGGCTCGAGAGCCTCATCGAGCTCAAGACCGACGACCAAGGCAAGATCGAGCATCGCCTCGCGTTCGCCGCGCCGTTCTACCCGAAGGTGCTCTCGCCCTATTACCTCGTCGACGGCAAGGTCGTCATCGAGCCGCGCAAGAAGACCTATACGGTCGCGAAAGGCTTCAAGGCGACGCTGCTCTTCCCGGTCGAGGGCGACGAGCACATCCAGTGGGTCAATCTCCCGAAGGATCCCGCACACCCGTCGCACGGCCACAAGATCAAGGTCGTCGCGGCTGCGGAAGACCCGACGCAAGCAGCGGAGGACGACACGGTCTTCTGGAAGGTCACCTTCACGCCGATCGGCTGCGGCCGCGAGGCGCCCGCGCTGCGCGGGGTCTGGCTCCACGGATCTGGAAACAGCTATACCGGCAAGACGACGCTCGACGGCTCCAAGCAGAGCACGCTCGAGATCGATCTCGATCACGCCGGCGGCGACAAGTGCGTCGTGTCGGTCGGCGGCACGCCCGAGGCGAACGACGCCGAGGTCACGATCGTCAACTGGCGCAAGCTCTTCTACGAGATGGCGACGATCCCCGACATGCAGCTCGAGGACGTCACGCTCGACGACGGCACGGCGAGCAAGGGCTTTCCGGCTACCCTGACCGACTGGTTCACCGAGCGCCTCGACAAAGCGTTCGTGAAGTTCGTCCAGGTCGGCCTCGTACGTTTCGACGAGTCGAACGGCACGATGGCGCCCGCCATCTACCCATCGGAGTACGTCGACCGACCGGCGGGCAAGAAGGCGCTCATCCTCGCCGACTGGGGGCCGGACTTCAGCGGATTCGCCACGAACGACAAGCGGACCGTGAAGATGTCCGTCTGCGACTACGTGATGATGAAGGCCGGCACGTACCGCATGAAGCCCGAGCTCGACGCGGCGACCCTCGAGTACGACGTCTTCGCGGAGCTCGGCGAGCGGACGTTCGAGAAGTCGATGGACTACGCGAGCGACGGCGGCGGTGTCCGCTGCAGCATCTCCAACGCGGCCTGGGTCGCGCTGCCCGACGCCAAGGCCCATCCGAATCACCCCGCGCTCAAGGGCACGCCCAAGGTGGCCAAGAAGGGCACCATCACGGTGAGCGCCGCGACCTTCGAGTGGCTGAGCTGGGGCAAGATCAAGATCAAGCTGCCGCCGGCCGCCCAGGCGCTCGTCGGACCGTCGTCGGCGACGAAGTGCCCGATCCGCGTGTCCTTCGAGATCGAGACGGCGCGCGGCTTCAACGGCAGCGCCGGCGGCGGCGAGCAGACGCTCGTCTTCAGCCGTCCCCCCGAGGCGGTGGCTGCCACCACCTGCCACGAGCTCGGGCACTCGATGGGCCAGACCGTCTACCCGTCGGGCGGCCGCAAGCAGAAGCCCCCGAAGGGCATGGCCTACCCGAAGACGATCCCGAAGGGCGACAAGTACGACGACTCGTGGGGCCACACGGGCAGCCACTGCGCGCACGGCCTGTCCACCAAGGACAAGAAGAAGAGCAGCCCGTCGGCATTCCAGGGCTCGTGCCTGATGTTCGGCGCGGGCGGCAACGAGGTCCCTCCGGCGCGCGACGCGTTCTGCCCCGAGTGCCTCAAGTACGTGCAGGGCCGGCGTCTCGACGACGTCGTCACGAGCTTCGGATCGAGGAGCGATGGCGACCTTTGAGCCCGAGGACTTCGGCCTCTCCCAGAGCGAGCTCTGGGACGCGCCGCGCAAGACCTTCGCGCAGCTCGACGATCGTCTGAGCGACGCGGGCTTCGTCGGCCTGCGCATCGCGGCGCCGCGCCTCGTGCCGCTCGGCGTGCGCGAGACGTTCCCGCTCGTCGTCTATCACAGCGCCACCTTCGAGGCGCGACGCGACGCGAGCGTCGAGGACCAAGGCGCCGTCGTCGCGGTCGAGCTGCTCTCGAACCGGACCTACGCGCGCGAGCCGCTCCTGCAGCGACCGGAACGCGTGAAGCCCACGCGCGTGCCTCCCGCGTCGCCGGCGCCGAGAGGGCTGATCGCGCAGATCCTCGTCACGGAGCTGCGCGAGCGGCTCGGGTTGCCGTGGACGCGCGGGCGCTATCTCGTCACCGCGCTCCTGCGCGACGAGGTCTCGAACCGGCTCGTGGTCGAGGTCGATCGTTCGCCCGTCGCCCATCGCGACGAGGAGGTCGAGCGATATCTCGCCGCGCAACGCATCGAGCGCGCACCGAAGGACGCGTGGCCCACACCGGGCGATCCGTACCCGCACTACCGCCGCGAGCCGGCGCATCCCCCGACTCCGAGCGACGTGGGCATCGCGATGACCGCCGACCGCGTGAGCGTCCGGCGCGAAGGTGGCGCCGTGCCCGGCAGCGCGCTCGGACGTTGCGTCGTGCGCGGCTCCTTCCGCCTGCCGGTCCTGCCCCACGAGGTGATGCCGCCGGCCACGGCGCGCTCGGCCGGCGATCGACCCACCGCCCTCGTCGGGATCGGTCTCGTGATCCTCGGCTCGGAGGAGGCGGACCCGTTCGTGCTGCAGCTGCGGGTGCCTTCGTACGATCCCATCGGTCCGACCGCGCGCGTGGTCACGGGACACTTCGCGCTCGACCTGCTCGCGATGGACGAGATGCCCGAGCGCGCGCAGACGTACTTCCTCTACGCGTTCTCGGGTGAGGAGATGGCGGGACCCATCCGTGCGGCGATCCTGACCGAGGACATGCTGCCGTCGGCGCCCGAGACCGCGATCGATTGACCCGTGGCCGGCAGGGCGGTGATCGGATCGACGCCGCTGGGAGTGCGCTGGAACCTCAGAAGGTCGGCGTCGGAGGTCGCCTTCCGCCGCCGCGAGGGGTCCTGCCGCCGTCGCGCTGACCGCCCGTGCCCGCGTCACGCGCCGGGCCCGGATCCGCGGCGGCGCCGGCGTCGCGTGGGAGCGGCACGGGGTTCGGATCCCGCCCCGGCTGCGGCCGCGTCTCCACCTGCGCGGGCCGGCGGCTCACCTTCGCTTGCGAACCGCCGCCGCCGGACTGTCCCTTCGTCGGGCGCCGCATCTTCGTCGGGCCACGCACCCGGCGCGGCGTCTGTGCCGCCGCGGTCCCGCTGGGATCCCCGCTCCCCTGCACGCTCCACACGACCGACGTCGCCAGCACCGCGGCAGCGACGCCGAGCGCCATGGCACCGTGCCGTGCACCGACTCTCCCGATGCGCATGAC
>JADZFZ010000268.1 GCA_020854145.1 Deltaproteobacteria bacterium
TCGCCGCTTCCGTCGAACGCGAGGCCGTAGCGCGTCATGCCGAGATCGAGCCCGATGCGCAGGCCGCCGACGGGCCGCACCACCGCACCCGCCGAGAGGTCGTAGCCGCCGACGCTCGTGCGATCGCCGAAGGCCTCGACGATGTCGCCCGCCGAGAGCACGTAGCGGTAGCCGCCGGCCGCGTGGATGCGGAGCAGCCCGTCGAGGAGCGACAGGCGCACACCACCGCCGATGCGCAGATGGTGATAGCTCGCCGACGGCATCACCTGGTTGGTGCCGAGCTCGAAGACGTCGAGGCCCCAGCCGAGCGTCGGCCCGATCTCCACGGGGCCGGCGGCGAACCGGTATCCGACGGAGGCCGACAGCCGCCACGCGGAGGTGTCGATCTCCTCGCTCTCTTCGCCCGAGGACCACGAGCGCGCGGCCACCGCCGTCGCACCCTCGAGCCCGACGACCACGCCGCGAAGCGCGCCGCTCGAGCCGCGGAACGGGCGCGCCTCCGCGCGGATGGACAGCTCCGGATGGAGGCCGCCGTCGTAGCGACGTTCGCCGCCGCTCGCGAGCGCGATCGTCGCGCTGCGCGTCGCGAGGCCGAGCCCGAGGTCCGCATCGAGGAGCGCTTCACCCGAGCGGCGCGCTGCGGCGCGCTCGGTCGATCGGCGTCGCTCGGCGCGCGCGACGGCGGACGACTCGCGACGTTCGCGACGCTCGCGCGCTTCGGCGCGGCGCGCCTCGAGCACCGACACGGCCTCCTCGGCGATGCTGCGCGACGCGGCGCGCACGCTGGACCGGGTCGCGTGCGCGACCTCCCGGGTCGCGAGCTCGGTGCCCCGTCGATCGAGCGCGTAGAGCGAGACGCTCGCGCGCCGGCCGCGACCCTCGACGCGACCACCGACGACCACCTCGAGGTCGAGCGCATCGGCCACGTCGCGTACACCCGAGAGCCCGTCGAGCGAGGCGCCCTGCGCACGCGCCGACGCGCGCAGCTCCGCCACACCCACGAGCGCGAGGTGGCTCTCGGCGCCTTCGACGACGGCGATGCGCATGGCGCGCGCGGTGGCGCGGCGGCCTTCGAGGTCGAGCACGGCCCCGCTCGGGAGCCGCTGCGCGAGAGCGACGGCGGGGACGAGCGACACCACGACGACGGCGACGACGAGCGCGAGCGAACGGTGGACGGACGGCATGAACCGACGTCATGCGCAAGGTGCGTACCGCCTCCGCACGGCCCCTCGCGTGCAGAATCTCCCGGAAAAACAGACGAATCCACATCGGGATCCTGTGTGCTCCAGTGAACAGCGCGCCAAGTCGGATGGGGCTCCGCAGGCCCCAGCCGCGTCGCACGCGCGAGCGCGGACGTGCGCGCCGTGCACGCATGCAGGCGCGGACTGCGCGGGTGCACGCGCGGGCGCGGACGCGCGCACGAAGGTCTGCTGCTAGGGTCCGCGAATGAAGCTCGCGCAACTATTCTCCTCGCTGCGTCCGCCGAAGGGTGGCGCGATCGGTGGGTTCATCCGCACGGCGTGGGACCGCCTCGAGAAGGTGCCCGGCGGCCGCGCGCTCTTCAGCCAGCTCGCAGGACGCGCAGCTCCCTACAGCGGCTCGATCGGCGCGCGCGTCGAGGAGCTCGGCATGGACCACGCGCGCGTGTCGATGCGCGACCGACGCGCCGTGCGCAACCATCTCGACTGCATCCACGCCATCGCGCTCGCGAACCTCGCCGAGCTCACCGGCAACATGGCGCTCGCGTACTCGATGCCGCCCGACGCTCGTTTCATCGTCGCCGGCATGGAGATCGAGTACGTGAAGAAGGCGCGCGGGACCATCCGCGCGAGCTGCGACTTCGAGATGCCGCGCACCCACGAGAAGCGCGAGTACCGGGTCCCGGTGGAGCTACGCGACCGCAGCGGCGACATCGTCGTGCGCGCGACGTTGCGGACTCTCGTGGGCCCGATCGAGAAGAGGAGCGAGCGCGAGCGCGGAGCGAACGGCGCGTCGAAGGCGGCCTCGGCCTCGTCGCCGAGCGCGTCGTGAACCGCAGCGCACGCGTCTCGGGCTCGCCGCGTTCCAAGCCGATCTCGCTGCTCGATCGGCCGCACGCCGAGGCGCGCGCGCTGCTCGCGACCGGAGCGCCGGTGTTCCTGTGCGTCAACCCGGTCGAGTACCACGGCCCGCACCTGTCGCTGCACAACGACGCCATCGTCTCGAAGGCGCTCGCAACCGCGATGCACGCACGCCTGCGCATCGCGCACCCCGAGTGGCCGCTGCTCTACGGAGGTGATCTCGAGGTGGGCGTCGAGCCCGCGAGCGGTCCCGGTTCGCGACACACGTCGTTCGCCATCGCGCGCTCGCTGATCCGGGAGGCGTGCCGCGCCCTCGTCGAGCTGGGCGTCGAGCGTGTCGTCGTGTTGACCTTCCACGGAAGCCCGCTCCACAACCTCGCGATCGAGTCGGGGCTGCGTCTGCTGGAACGGAGCGGCGTGCGCGCCATCGCACCGATGCCGCTGCTGCTCGAGCAGCTCGTGACCCTCGACCCCGAGCGCTTGCGTGCGCTCGACGTGGAGGACGCGTTCGCCACCGTCGTCGACGAGGACGAGCGACGGGCCGTCCGCGATGGGCTCGCGCTCGACTTCCACGCGGGCTTCTTCGAGACGTCGGTGGCGCTCCACTGCGCGCCGGGATCGGTCTCCGCCGCCTTCCGCAAGCTGCCGCCTTGCCCCGTCTTTCGGGCGGATCCACGCATGCTGGCCGTGGCCCGGGTCGCGCGCGCCGCGGGACGCACGCGTTTGGCGGACGAGCTCGGCTTCGTGGCGCACGGCCTCGGCTGGTACGCGCTGCGACCCTTCCCCGGATACACCGGACGGCCTCACCTCGCGTCGGCCGAAGCGGGGCGCGTGCTCGTCGAGCGCATCGTCGAGCGTTTCGTCGCAGCGACCGACGACGTCTTCGCAGGGCGGGCCGCGCGGCCACGTCCGGTCCTCGAGTGGATCGCGGCCGCGTCGCTCGGCGGTCGCGTCGGCGCCGTGCACGTGCCGACGGAAGCGGTCGTCGCCGAAGGCGACGCCTACGCATGGAGCGCGGACGGCAGAGAGAGCCCGAGCCGGTCAGAAGCCGACGCGCTCGGGTGAGCACGCGGCCAGACGCTCGGCGGCGATGCGCACCGCGTCCCGGTTGTCGTCGATGAGCACGAAGCCGCGACCGAGCTCGGCGGCGGCGACGCCCGTCGTGCCGCTGCCCGCGAAGAAGTCGAGCACGACGTCGCCCGGACGCGAGTGGACGGCGACGATTCGGCGCAAGATCCCGAGCGGCTTCTGGGTCGGGTAGCCCGTCTTCTCGCGGCTGTTCGTCGGCACGATCGTGTGCCACCAGACATCCGTCGGCGTCTTGCCGCGCGCGGCCTTCTCCGGCGAGACGAGACCCGGCGCCATGTACGGGATGCGATCCATCGCGTCGCGCTCGAAGACGTAGTCGCCGGGATCGACGACGTACCAGAGCAAGGTGTCGTGCTTGGCGGGCCAACGGCGCTTGGGCCGCCCGCCGTAGTCGTAGGCCCAGACGATCTCGTTCACGAAGCGGTCGCGTCCGAGCAACCCGTCGAGCGCGACCTTCGCGTAGTGGACCTCGCGCGCGTCGAGGTGCACGAAGAGCGATCCGTCGGGCGTCAGGCACCGCAACGCGAGGGCGATGCGCGGCACGAGGAACGCCGTGTAGTCGTCGAAGTCGTCGTCGAAGACGGCCGAGCCCTCGCGATGGGTGACGTCGTAGCGCCGACCGGCGAACCCTGCGCGGCCGGCACCTCCTTCCGTGGAGCGCACGCGGATGCGGTCGCGCCGCTGCACCCTGCCGGTGTTGAAGGGAGGATCGACGTACGCGAGCCGCGCGAAGCCCGCGGGCAGCTTCGGCAGCACCGCGGCGTTGTCGCCGAGGATGATCCGACGGATCACGACACGGTGGAGTCGATCGGCAGCCGCACGACGAAGGTGCTGCCTCGACCGGGCACGCTGCCGACCTCGATCGTGCCTCCGTGCTCGGACACGATCCGGTGCACGATCGCGAGCCCGAGCCCGATGCCGACGCCGACGCCGCGCGTGGTGAAGCCGGGATCGAAGATGCGCGAGAGGTGCTCCGGCGCGATGCCCGATCCCGTGTCGTCGATGCGCACGACGACGCGATCACGATCGGTCGAAAGACCGAGGGTGATGGTGCCCTCGCCTGCGATGGCCTGCGCGGCGTTGCGCAGCAGATGGAGCAACGCCTCGTGCACGTCGCGTGGACGGCAGCGAACCGTGGGCACGTCGGCGTCGTACGCGCGCACCATGTCGATGCGCCCGTCGAGCTCGCGGCCGAGCATCGCCACGGTCGCGTCGAGGCTCTCGCGGAGATCCACGCGGTCCACGTCCGCCTGGTCGAGCCGCGCGAAACGTCGGAGCTCCGTGACGACGCGGGCGATGCGCGAGGTCGCCTCCGGCGTCACACCCTGGCTCCGATCGAGCACCGACAGAGCGCGCGCGAGCTTGGCGTTCTTGCCGACGACGGCCGCCACCTCGGGGTCTTCGAGCGCTTCCTTCAGCACGTCGATCGCGCGACGCGACGTGTCGGCGGTGGACTGCAGCGCTCCGAGCGGGTTGTTGATCTCGTGCGCGATGCCGGCGACGAGGTCCGCGAGAGAAGCGAGCTTGGCATCTTGCGCGCGCCTCGACGTCGCTTCCGCGTGCTCGACGCTCTCCCCATCGGCGCGGCCGTCCACGCCCGCGGCTCGCAGGCGCGCGAGCATCGCTTCGGCTCGGTCTGCGAGAGCGTCCATCCGCAACGCGCGACCACGCGTGGCCGCCGACTCCGCACAGGCGACGGCGCGTGCAGCGTCGCCCTCCCAGCCGCGCGACTCGAGGAGCCCTGCCCACTCGAGCTCCATGCGCGCGATCCACGGCAGCGCGCCGGCACGCAGCGCGACCTCGCGCCCGAGCGCGAAGTAACGCTCGGCGTCGTCCCATTCGCCCGCGGTCGCTGCGAGCAGCACGTACGTGCGTGCGATCGGACCCTCGACCGCGACGCCCATCAGCGACCATCCCATCAGGCGTTCGGGTCGGCTCCGGCCGTCGGCCAGCGTGCCGAGCGCCCACCGCGCTTGCTCCGCGAGGCCGGCGGCGTGGCAGAGCTCGGCGATCACCGTCAGGCTGAGGCCGTTGTGCATGCGACCGACGTTGCGCTGGAACGTCGTCGTGGCTGCGAGCGCGCGCTCTCGGTCGACCGAAGGCAGCGCCGCGACGAGCTCCATGACGTCGGCGTACCAGCGCTCGGGGAATCTGGAGAAGTGCAGCTCGACGGCGGCCTTTCCCGCATCCGAGGCATCTTCACCGCGGATGCGCGCCGCCGCCCAGCGATGGGTCGCCAAGCACAACGTGGTGTTCGGGTCTTCGGTGCGGGCGGCTTGCACCTCGGCCAGCGCGAGCTCGCGCTCCGCGTCGTCGAAGCGCCCGACCAGGAGCGCCATCATCGCGTGGAAGAGGTGAGCCCTCCATTGCACGTGCGGCTGTCGGAACTCGGCGGCCAACGTCGCGTAGGCCACCACGTGCTGGTGCGCGGCCCCGACGTCGGCGAGGTCGAGCTCGTCGACGATCAGGCGAGCGAGCCCACGAAGCTGGGTGGGCTTGTCGCCGGCTTGCCTCGCGCGCTCGACGAGCTCGGCGTCCACGGGCCGCCGCTCCTCGGCGTCGGCGAAGTCGGCCATCGCCGAGCCCGCGCCGTTGAGGACCGCGAGCGTCGTGTCCGCGTCGTCCAGCCTGCGCGCCATCGCGATGGCGGCGCGCGCGATGACGAGCGGTCCCTCCGGATCCTTGGACGGCTGGAGCGCCGCGGCGAGACGCGCCAGCGCGCGCGCGCGGAGCGGGCCGTCGCCTTCGGGCAGCCGCTCCAGCGCTTCCTGCAGCAGCGCCACGAGCCGCGGGTCCACAAGCGCGATCGTGAGCGCGGCGCCGTAGAGGAGCGCCGCTCTGGCGAGGCCTTCGGCCGAGCCCACCTCGCGCGCCAGCCGCGCAGCGGCGAGACAGATCTCCTGGCTCTTGGCGAGCTGCCCGGCGCGCCCCCGCGAAGCGCCCAGCGCGAGCATCAGCTCGATCCGACGCGCGACGTCGGCGGGTGCGATCGCTTCCAGCAGCGCCAGCGCTCGCTCCGTGAGCAGCACGGCTTCCTCGAAGGCGAGCTTCTGCGTCGCGCGCTCGGCCGCCTTCGTCCACGCTGCGATCGCACGCAGCGACAGCCCCGTCCCCGCGCGCGCGAGATGTTGCGCGATCTCGGCCAGAGGAGCGTCCGGATCGGAGGCGTGCAGCGTCTCGAGCGCCGCGGCGACGCGCTGGTGAAGCTCCGTGCGGTGACGACCCTCGGCATCGTCGTAGAGCACGTCGCGCACGAGCACGTGGGCGAAACGCCAGCGGCCCGCCGCGACCTCCGCCACGAGGCCGATTCGAGCGGCCTCGTCCAACGACGCGCGCGCCGCGTCGACCGCGACTCCAGCCGCGTCCGCGACGAGCTGGAGCGTGAAGTCGCGGCCCACCACCGAAGCCGCTTCGAGCAGCGACCGTGCATCCGCCCCGAGGTGCGCGAGGTGATCGCGAATCGCGCCGCGCACGCCTTCGGGGATCGGCACGTCGTCGGGCAGCGCTCCACTTGACCGGCGCGCGCGCAAGAGCCGGACGATCTCGGTGACGAACAGCGGGTTGCCCTCGGCGGCCGTGCACACCCGCTCGATCAGCTCGGGCGCCGCGTCGAGCCCGGCATCCGCGACGAGCGCCTCGACTGCGCGGGGGTCGAGGGGTCGCAGCGCGATCGACCGTGCGTGGCGCGCCACCTTCGAGACGAGCGTATCGAGCTCGGGAGAGAGGCGCGCCTCGAGCGGCCGATAGGTGCCCACGACGAGCGCCCGGCTCCGCACGAGCCGCGGCGCGACGAAACCGAGCAGCAGGAGCGACGACGGATCGGCCGCATGCAGGTCGTCGAGCACCACCACGAGACCGCGCTTCTGGGATGCCTTCGCCAGGAACGACGCCACCACGTCGAGCAGGCGGAACCGCTCGGCGCCTGGCGCGAGTGGCGACGCCGGCGGCAACGCCAGGCGGTCGGACAGCTCCGGCACGAGCGACGCGAGATCGGATGCGGCGCCGCCGAGCAGCCCGCGGAGAGTCTCGGTGTCGCGCGCGTCGACGAGCGCGCGGAGCACCTCGATCCACGGCCAGAACGCCGGCGCGCCGCCTGCCTCCCACGCACGACCCCACGCGACCTCGGCACCCGCGTCGGCCGCGAGATCGGCGACGAGCTGCGCGAGGTGCGACTTGCCGATGCCTGGTTCCCCGGAGAGCAGCGCGGTTCCGCCGTGCCCGGCCAGTGCCTCATCGAGCGCTGCGCGAAGTGTCGCGATCTCCGCGTCGCGTCCGACGATTGCGCTGCCCGTCATTCGCTCGCCGGTGCTTTCATCCATTCGAGAGGGGAGTCGCCACGCGACGGCTCCCCGATCGATTCGTGTCGGAGCTCGCTACAACGTCAGAACGGATTCTCGGGGATCCCCGTGCCGCCGGAGCCGCCGCCCCCGCCACCGGAGCCGCCGCCTCCACCGCCGGAGCCGCCGCCTCCACCGCCGGAGCCGCCGCCACCGCCGGAGCCGCCGCCGCCAGAGCCGCCGCCACCGCCGGAGCCGCCACCGCCAGAGCCGCCGCCGGAGCCGCCGCCGCCGGAGCCGCCGCCGCCGCCGCTCTCTCCGCCGCCACCGCCGCCGCTCGGTCGAACGAACGGGTTCGGTGGGCGCGGGCCTGGCGGAGTCTCGGCGCCGCCACCACCGCCGCCGGTCGGAGGCGGTGTGGGCGGCACGGGTCGCGGGGGTCGCGGGGGTCGCGGCCCGGTGCCCGAGACGACCGGAGGAGGCGCGGGTCGTGTGCGTTGGGTCAGGGTCGCGCGCACCGTCGCGCGCATCTCGTTGCCCGTCGCCGTGAACGCCGACGGCTCGACCGTCTCCTGCGCGTTGTCGTAGCCGTTACGGACGAAGCGAACCGTCACGGGCCCCGAAGGCGGCCGCGAGAGCTGGATGCGTCCCGGTGTCGCCGCCGACCGGCCTTCCGCGGACGCTCGCGCGCCGGGTGGCGTCGACTCCACGAGGATCACGTAGGCCAGCGCGCGCATCCGCACGTTGACGGGCGCCATGTTCGGTCGCGCGGTGACGGTGAGCATCTGGCGCGCGTAGCCGTCGTGCGTGACCTCGAGCGTGTGCTGGCCCGCGGTCGTCTCCCAATCGACGGGCGTCGCCCCGACCTCCGTGCCGTCCGCGGTGACGCGCGCGCCCGAAGGCACGGACGTGATGCGCACGCGCACCGTGGCCGCCGAGGGTGTGGCCGGCGTGGTCGGCGGCGTATCGGGCGGAGGTGTCGGCGCCTCGGCCGTGCCCGCATCGGCTTCGACCACGGCGACGGCTTCGGAGCCCGCGTCGTCGTCTGCGACGGCGGGCGTGGGCTCGGTGCCCGTCGTTCCGCCACCAGCGGCTTGCGGATTTTGCGGATCCTGCCCGCCAGGCTGTCCACCCCCCGGCTCGCCTCCGCCGGGCTCGCCTCCACCGGGCTCGCCTCCACCGGGCTCGCCTCCGCCGGGCTCGCCCCCACCGGGCTCGCCCCCGGACACCGGGGTCGTCGAGACCTGCGTGCGCGTCATGTACCAGTAGCCGCCCACACCCGCGACGGCGAGCACGCCGACCGCGAGCAGGATCATGCCCATCTTCCCGGAGCTTTCGCTCGCGGCTCGGTCGGCGGGACGCACCGACGGCGACGCCATCGGGCGATCCGTCGTCGGCCCACGCGACGACGCGGGGGCCGGCGCGGGCGCGGGCGCGGGCGCCGCGGGCTGAACGGGACGCGCAGGCGGCTCGGAGGCGCGCGCGGGAACGGCGGCTGCGGCCTTCTTTCGCTCCGCTTCCTCCGCCGCGCGACGTTCTTCCTCTTCTTTGCGAGTGCGCTCTTCGGCTTCGGCCTTCGCTCGTGCTGCCGCCGCTTCTTCTTCCGCGCGTTTGCGGGCGGCTTCTTCCTCGGCTCGGTGGCGCGCGATCTCTTCCTCTGCACGACGGCGCTCTGCTTCGCTGGGTGACTCGTCCACCTTCGCGGCGGGTGCGACGCCCAGATCCGTCTTGGCGAGCTCGGCGTGAACGGCGGCGCTCGTGCCTGCGATCGCCTTCTTCGCCGCCGTCGCGACCTCGGCCGGCACGGGCATGCCGAACGGGATGGTGCCCTTGCGGATCGGGCCACCCGGCTTGGGCGTCATGCCGGCGCCTTCGCTCGTGGCCCCGGCCGCGGCTGCAGCCGCGACGGCCGCAGACGCGGCAGGACGTGCGGCCGCCGTGGGGCCGGCAGGCGCTTGCGCCTCGCCGAGCGCCGCGTCGAGGAACGCCTGGGCCTGACGCACGACGGTGCGATCCTCGGGCGCCGGTTGCTCGGCGGGCGGCAAGTCGGGGAAGAACGGCGCGGCCGCGGGCTCGTCGCCGTCGCTGATCGTGTCGCCTGCCCCGGACTCGAAGGCTGCGGGAGCGTCCCCGCGCTGCTGGACGATCTTCTCGACCGTCGCGCGCGACTCGGGATCCATCTTGATGAACTTGATCCCCATGCCGGCCGGCAGATCGGGCCCGGTCGCCTGGGCGGGATCGCGTTTCCAGACCACGCGTCCGACGCCCGTGATGAGCGGGGACTCGTCCTTCAGCTGGAACTCGAACTTGAGCAGGGTCCCGACGGCCATCGGGTTCTTCGACTTGATGAAGATCCCGCCCCGCGAGATGTCGGTTGCGTACTGCTCGATGAACTCGTCCACCGTCGCGCTCTTGAAGCGCACCTTCAGGGAGACGGGGGCTCGTTTGTCCTTCCGAGTGTCCTGCTGCTGAGTCATTCCGGCCTCGAGGCGGGTCGCTGCGTGACCCGCGCGAACAGTGACTGTTGCCCGCCGACGCGCCGTGCGGACGAGCGAGAGAGATGGGACGGCACTGCGAGAAGGACCGGGGAGCGACGCGCTCCGCGGAATGGAGAAGTGCCCGCCAGGGGCCCACGAGCGCCGAAAGAGGCGCGAAACTACGGGCTCATCGTATCGGGGCCGCGCGCCGGGCACAACAGGGTGACGAGCACCTGCGCAAGCGGCGCTCCGTCGCGCGGATCCCGGGCATCCGGCCAGAGCTCGACCAACGGCTCGAGCGCGAAGACCCTCTCGCGCAGGCGCGGGTGGGGAATCTCGAGCGCCTCCGAGCGCACGACGAGGTCGCCGGCGAACAGGAGATCGAGGTCGATGGCGCGCGGCCCGAAGCGCGCGACTCCTTCGCGAACGCGGCCGAGCGCCCGCTCGATGTCGAGCAACCGCGCGAGCAGCACCTCCGAGTCGAGCGCGCTATCGACCAGCACCGCACCGTTGAGGAACGGGCCCTGATCGGGCGGGCCGCCGACGGGCTCGGTCTCGCGCCATCGCGATCGCGCGACGGTCGTGACGCCCGGCAGGGCTGCGATGGCCGCGACCGCACGCTCGAGCGTGGCCTCGCGATCCCCCAAGTTGGAGCCGAGCCCGATCACCACACGCACGGACTCATGGATAGCAGCTCTCCTTGGTATGCTCGCTCCCGCGACGCACGTGTCGTCGCCCGAGCGTCCGAGAGTGCCTGCGCCGAGCCGTCCCCCCGAAGGGAACCATCCCCAGACCATCGGCCGCTACCGCATCCTCCGGCGGATCGGCGCGGGCGGGATGGCCGAGGTGTTCCTGGCCAAGAGCACGGGCGCCGAAGGCATCGAGAAGATCCTCGTGCTCAAACGGATCCTCCCGGCCTTCGCGTCGAGCGCGAAGTTCCTCGGGATGTTCGTGGACGAGGCGAAGATCGTCACGCGCCTCAACCACCCGAACATCGTGCAGGTCTACGCGTTCGAGCAGGTGAAGGACTCGTTCCTGCTCGCGATGGAGTTCGTCGACGGGCTCGACCTCGGCCGGCTCGTGGCGGGCGCGCGCCGACGGGCCACCAAGCTGCCCTTCGGTGTCTCGGCGTTCGTGTGCGCCGAGATCGCGAAAGGGCTGCACTACGCCCACGGGCGTCGCGACGATCACAACGAGGCGCTCGACATCGTGCACCGCGACGTCTCGCCGCAGAACGTGCTCCTCTCGTACGAGGGCGCGGTCAAGATCACCGACTTCGGCATCGCCAAGGCCAAGCTCATCACCGAAGAGACCGGCCTCATCAAGGGGAAGTTCTCGTACATGTCGCCCGAGCAGGCGCGTGGCCTCGCCGTCGACCGCCGGAGCGACATCTACTCGCTCGGCGTCGTTCTCCACGAGCTGCTCACCGGTCGACCTCTCTACGCGGGGCGCGCCGGGCTCGACGTGCTCGAGCTCGTGCGGCGCGGCGACGTGCCGACCCCGCGGACGATCGACCCGAGCATCCCGGCCGACCTCGAGCGCATCGTCATGCGCGCGGTCGCGTTCGATCGCGACGCCCGATACGAGACCGCGCGCGAGATGGCGAGCGAGCTGACACGCTGGCTCCACGCGCAGGACGAGATCAGCGACGCGGGCTCGGTCGAGCAGGTCGTGCAGGATCTCGCGCCTCGCGAGCGCACGAGCCCGGAGGTCAAGGCCGCCCCCGTGGGGACGCGGGCCGCGCAGCCCGCGCACGACGAGCCCACGCTCGCCGCCGAGAAGGGACGCGAGCGCACCTTGCGCGAACGGAGGCACGCCGTCGTGCTCACCGGGATCCTCCGCGGGCGCGACGAGCTCTCGAAGACCGCGGGCCGCGCGGCCGCGGCGCAGGCGCTCGCGGACGCGTCGCACATCCTGTCGGACATGGCCTACAAAGCGGACGCTGCGCTGGCCTGGCCGCGGAGCGACGTCTTCCGTGTGCTGCTCGGGCTCGGTCGATCCAGCATCCACGATCCGCTCCGCGCCGTGCGCCTCGCGCTCGACGTGCTCGACGCGCTCGAAGGTCTGTCGGCCGACCTGCCCGCTCCGCTCACGGCGTCGGTCGGCGTGTCGCGCGGGATCGTCATCACGCATCGCGACGAGAATGGCCGGCTCGTTCGGTACGACCCACAGGCGGGCATCTTCGAGATCGCCCAGGCGCTCGCCGACCACGCCGAGCGCGAGCAGGTCCTCGTCGCGGGCGAGATCTTCCGGCTCGCGCGGCGCGACTTCGAGCTCGACGATCGCGGTCCGCTCGCCGTGCCGGCGGCCGCCGCGATGGGCGGGCCCGCCTCGGTCAGGACGTTCCAGCTCGAAGGGCCCTTGCCGCGCGAGGCTCGTCGGGCGGCGGCCGCCGCGCTGCCCGACGGCGGGCTCGTCGGGCGCGCCGCGGAGATCGCGAGCATCGTCGATGGGTACCGCGAGGTCGTCCAGTCGCGCCGGAGCGGCTTCGTGCTCATCGAAGGCGAGCTCGGCATCGGCAAGACGGCGCTCGTGGCCGCCGCCGTGGACGCGATGGAGCCGCCTCCGACGCGCGTGCTGCGCGCGGAGGGCACGTTCGGGTCGAGCGAGATCCCCTACGCGATGATCGCGGACCTGGTGCGCGACGTCTGCGGCATCGGCGAGGACGCCGCGGACGCGGAGGTGCACGAGCACCTCGAGGACGCGCTTCGCGCCGTGCGCGGCACCGATCGGGCCGCGCTGGCGGAGACGCTCGGCGCGCTGCTCGGCCTCAAGCAGGAGACGAACACGGAGCTCGGCGGGGACCGCGCACAGGACGTCCACCGTGCGGTCGGAGCCCTCCTCGGCGGCGTCGCGAGCACGGGCCCCACGGTGCTCGTGGCCGATGGGCTCCAGTGGGCCGACCGCGCGAGCCTCGATCTCTTCATGCACTTGTCGCGCAGGCCCTACGACTTCCCGATCTTCGGCCTGGCCACCGTCCGTCCCGACGAGCGGACGGCGGCCATGCTCGAGGGCATGCCGCGTCTCGAGCTCGCCGAGCTCCCGATGGAGGACCGGCGCCTGCTCATCCGGCGGCGCGTGGGCAACGCGGAGGTGCCCGCCGAGGTCGAGACGGCCATCCTCGAGCGTGCGGGCGGCAGCCCGTTCTTCCTGCTCGAGCTGCTCGACTCGCTCCTCGAGCGCGGCATCCTCGCGCTCGAGCCCGCGACGGGCTCGGGGCCCGCGCGCCTCGTGCGCCGGCGCGCCGGGGCCTTCGCGTTGCCGACCACGCTCGAGGGCGCGGTCGCGTCTCGTCTCGAGGATCTCGGCCCGGAGGAGCGCGTCGTGCTGCGCTGGCTCGCGGTGGCGGGCGGCGGTTGGCGCGCGGACGCCGTGATGCAGCTCGCCGGCGTCGGCTCGGAAGCGACGCTCGACTCCCTCGTCGATCGCGGTCTGCTGCAACGACGCCCGGACGGCGCCTACGCGTTCCGCCATGCGATCGCCCGACAGGTCGCGTACGAGACCATCGAGGCCGACGACCGCGTCGCGATGCACCGGCGCGTCGCGGCGCGTCTCGCGGCGATGAACGTCGCGGGCGGCGTCGGCGCGGCACGCCTCGCGCGCCACCACGAGCAGGCGGGCGACTATGCCGCCGCCGCGCGCGAGTACCTGCGCGCCGCGCTCGCCGCGCGGAGCGTCTACTCGAACCGCGAGGCGCTGCGCCTCTACGCACGCGCCTTGTCTCTCTTGCCCGACGATGCGCCCGAGCGCTTCAAGATCCACGAAGGTCGCGAGCAGATCCTGCGCGGGATGGGCCACCGCCGCGAGCAGGCCGCCGAGATCCACGCGATGCGCACGTTCGCCGAGCGCTTCGGGACCTTGGAGAACCGCGCGCTCGCCGCCAATCGCCTCGTGCGCTTCGAGCTCGACAGCGGTCGCACCGCGGGCCTCGAGCCGATCATCGAGCAGGCGCTCGCGTACGCGCGCGAGGTCAAGGACGTGCTCGCGGAGGCCGAAGGGCTCCGTCTGCACGCGACCTACCACCGCGACGTCGGCAACTACGTCAAGGGCATCGACGCGTGTCAGCGTGCGCTCGCGTTGCTCGGAACCGATCGCCCGATGTTGGCCATGCGCGGGGGCGTGCTGATGACGCTCGGCATCCTCTTACGAAGGACGGGGCGTCTACGCGAGGCCGTCCAGGCCTACGCGGAGTCGCTCGCCATCTTCCGGCGCCTCGGCCTCAAGCGCCTGCAGGCACAGGTGCTCAACAACCTCGGCGTCGCCTGCAGCTCGCTCGGCGACTTCGAGGACGCGATCATCCTCACGCGCGCGAGCATCGTGCTCGATCGCGAGATCGGCGATCGCTTCCACCTCGGGATGAAGCTGTCCAACATCGGGCAGGTCTACGCGGAGCTCGGCGACGTCGATCGCTCGCTCGCGTACCTGCGCAAGGCCATCGAGGCCCACGACGCGCTCGGCGATCTCTCGGGACGCGCCGACAGCGAGTCGTCGATCGCCGAGGTCATGATCTCGATCGCGGAGCACGACGCCGCCGCCGACGCGCTCGCGAAGGCCGAGGCCGCCGCGGCCTCGACGGGCGACGCGTACGATCGCGCACGCGAGCGACTGGTACGCGCGGATCTCGAAGCGGCGCTCGGCAACCTCGACGCGGCCTCGAAGGCGATCGCCCAGGCCGAGGAGATCGCGCGCACCGCGGGGCTGCGGGCGTTCGAGCTCTACGCGCTGGCGATGACCGGCTGGATCGCGTCGCTCCGTGGCGAGGTCGCACGCGCACGCACTGCAGCCGAAGCGGCCATCAGCGGGGTCCGCGCGGCGGGCGTGATGGAGCGCGAGGATCGCATCCTGGCAGCCGCCGTACGGGCGCTCGTCACCGTCGGCGAGACGGCGCCGGCCGACGAGGCGCGCACCCACGCGGCCGAGGCGATCCGCTCGCGCCTCTATCGGCTGCGCGATCCGAACCTGCGGGCGCGATACCGCTGCACGCCGGTCGTGCGCGCGTTGCTCGGACCGACCGACGACCCCAGCGAGAGCACACGATCGGGGGCCACGTGAGCAGCGACTCGACTCGACCCGACCGCGACGAGTGCCGCCCCGACCCGGCGCGCCGATCGGGCCACCGCGGCCCGCTCGGGATCGTGATGTCGGGAGGCGGGGCGCGCGGTGCCTACGAGGTGGGTGTCCTCTCGTACATCTTCGGCGAGCTGACGCGCCGGCGCGGCCACCCGCCTCCGGTCGACATCGTCTGCGCCACCTCGGTGGGCGCCATCAACGGGACGTTCCTGGCGGCCAACGCGCAGGATCCGGTCGCCGGGATCCGTCGTCTCGTCCGACTCTGGCGCGACCTCGAGCTCGCGCAGGTGCTCGGCTTCGGCCTGCTGCAGGCCGTCGCGATCCCGCGGATGCTGATGGGCGGCGAGGGCACGGGCGCAGGTCTCTTCGATGCGCGGCCGATGGGCGCCATCATCGCGCGCGAGATCTCGTGGCGTCACCTCGCGCGCAACCTCCGCAGCCGACGTCTGCAGGCGCTGACGGTCACCGCGACCGAGGTGTCGGGCGGTCATCCGGTCGTGTTCGTCGACGCGGCGCCCGACGTTCCTTCTCCCGCGGGGCTCGCGGCGAGGGTTCGCGTGCGGCGCGAGCACGTGACGCCTTCGCACGTGATGGCGTCGGCCGCGATCCCGATCCTCTTTCCCCCCGTGCGGATCGGCTCGCAGCTCTACTGCGACGGCGGCCTCCGTCTGAACACCCCCATCGCGCCCGCGTTGCGCCTCGGCGCGGAGCGCGTGCTGGTGATCGGCGTGTCGCGCGAGCTTCGATCGAGCGCGGGCCCCGAGCCCGAGCCTCCCGAGCTCGCCCCTCTCGTGACGCCCGGGGTCACCTTCCTGCTCGGTAAGATCCTCAACGCCTTCCTCCTCGACCACGTGCAGGCAGACCTCGAGCTGCTGTCGCGCATCAACTCCATCCTCTGCGACGGCGAAGCCGCCTACGGGAGCGAGTTCGAGGCGCGTATCAGTGACGCTGCACGAAAACGCGGTGGCTGGCCCTATCGACGGTTGGAAGCGCTGGTCGTGCGACCGAGCGTCGATCTGGGCCTTCTTGCGGGCGATCATCTGCGGAGGCATCGTTCGATCGCAAATATCGCAAACCGATCCCTGTTTCGCCTGCTGGAGGTCGGCTACGGCTCGGACGCCGATCTCGCAAGCTACTTGTTGTTCGAAGGATCGTTCGCCCGCCGGTTGATCGAGCTGGGCGAGGCCGATGCACGCGCGAAACGCGAGGAGCTCGAGGCCTTCTTGTTCGGGTGAAACCGGGCCGGGCAGCGGGTCCGTCCGCTGGGGGGCGCACTTCTCGTTTCTTGCGGTTGGCTCCTCGTCTGCTAGGTTGTGTATCCGACGTGATGAAGCAATGAGACGACGCTCGGAGCTTCGGCCTGCCCCATCCCCCGAGGACCACCTCCGACACGCTCTGGAGGCGCCCGACCCGGTGTCGCGCGCACGCGCGGCCCGTGCCGGGCTCGCCTCACGCCCCGAAGACCTCTCGAGCGACACGCAGGCGCTGCTGCTGCGACAGCTCTACCTCGCGCACCTCGAGCGGCATCGCTTCCGACGTGCCGCGCTCATCGCGCAGCAGATGGCGTCGATCTGTCCGTGGCGCGATCCCTCGAGCCTGCGGGACGTGGCGCATCACGACGCCGCGCGGGCGTTGGCGGCGGCGGGCGAGATCGAGGGCGCGGTGGCCGAGATGCGCCTGGCGTCGCGGGCTGCCCCGGCGTCGCGACGCGCATTCCATCGATGGTCGCTCGCGACCTTGCTGCACTTCGTCGGGCGCGAGGACGAGGCCCTCGCGGAGCTGCGCCGCGCCGAGCAGTGGGGCACGCGCATCCGCCCGCTCGTCCGCGCCCATCGCGCGTACCTCCAGCTCGAGCGTGGGCAGGAGCCCGACGGCATCGACGCCATCATCGCTGCGCTCGAGTCCACTCCCGCCCGCGACGGGTACGGCCAGTTCCTCCTGGGCATGATCCACGTGCTGCGGCGTCACCCCGAGCGGGCCGCGCCGTGCCTGCGCACGTTCATCGAGCGCAACGAAGCCGCACCGCTCGCCAAGCGGATCACGCTGCGCGAGGAGCTGCGTCGCGCCCGAGCGGCGCTCGGCGCGTTGTAGGGCGACGCACCGGCCGGCTCGAGGTGCGCGCGCCGCGGCGCGGCTCCGAGCGGGGCGCGGGATCGTGGGCCGGAGCGCGGCCATGCGTGAGGGAAGGCACGAGCCGCGCGGCAGCGTACGACCAAGCGATGGCCCGTGCGGCGACGCCAGCGCCCAGGAAGCACGAACGATTGGAGCACCAACGATTGGGGCACCAAACGATCGGCGCAGGAAACGCTTGCCTTCGGCAGCGTCTTCTCACACTCTCGAAGACGTTGGCTCCTCGCGCCGCACGTTGGGTCGTGCTCGCGGTCGTGGCGTCTCTCGGCGCCGCATCGTCGGCGTCGGCCCAAGCGCTGCCCGAGCCGGAGCGCGCTCCCCGCGTGCTGCTCCTCGCGGTCGAGCCCGACGCGCACGTGAGCACCGCGGCCATCGATGCGGTGGACGAGGCCGTCGGCACGTTGCCGGCGCTGGCCACCTGGGCGCGCCCCTCGGCGAGCTGTGATCCGGCGACCGCCGACGCGCTCGGCGGACAGGTCGGCTGTCTGGCGTCGGTCGAGTGCGCGCGGAGGCTCGCGCGTCGTTGCGAGGCCGACTACCTCGTGCGCGCGACCGTGGGCAACGCGCCCGGGACGGATCGCGTCGCGGTGGTCGTGTCCGTGTTCGAAGGTCGGCGGGGCATCGCGACGGTCGAGGAGCACCTCGGAGCCGAGATCGGGGTCGAGCTCGAGCGCACGTTGCGACGAGGGATCGAGCGCATCGCCGCCGGCGCCTGGCTCGCCGGGTCGCTCGAGATCCGCGGACCTTCGTCGGGTCTGGGCGTCACCGTGGACGGGCACGACGCGGGGGTTGCGCCGGTCGCGCTCTCGCGCCTGGCGGTGGGCTATCACCAGATCGAGCTTCTCGCGGCGGGCCGCGTGGTCTATCGCGGCGAGGTCGAGGTCGAGCCGGGGGTGACCTCGATCGTCCGCGCCCAGCCCGGGTCACGCGACCGCTACGTCGTCAGCGTCGTCCGCCAAGATCCCGACGGCGACCGCGCCACGGCGTTCGCGCCGACCGACGTGGCCCGTCGAGCGCACAGCACCATCGCGTTCGCCGCGACGGCCGACGATCACCCGCCGGTCCGGGCGACCGGCGTGGGTCTCGTGGTCTTCGAGGATCGCGATCACAGCCGCGACGTGCTCGTCGGTCGGGGCAGAGTCTCGCCGACGTATCATCGCGGTGGTGCGGGCGCGGCGCTCCGCCTCGAGTTCCAGTAGGCCTTCGCCACCGACGACGCGCGGACGGCAGGTCGCGGGTCACGGCGGCCAGGGCGCGATCACGGTGGCCAGGGCACGACCTGCGGCACCGGTCGAGGGCGCGCCGGCGTCCGCTCGGGCAGCTGACCGAGCACGACCTGCACCTCGGTGGGCCGGCCGTCGCGCTGCACGCGCAGCGACGCTCGATGCCCGACGCCCGCCATCGAAGCCAGCCACGGCAGCTCGCTCGCACTGCGGATCGGGCGCGAGTCGAAGGCCAGGATGACGTCGCCCGCGCGCAGGCCCGCGAGCGCCGCCGGGCCGCCGGGCACCACGTTCGCTACGACCGCGCCGTGCCGGTCGGGCAGGCGAAAGCGCTCGCGCAGCACCTCGTCGACGGGCGCGATGCCGATGCCGATCCACGAACGCGTGACCCGCCCGTCGCGCAGGAGCATCGGCAGGATCTGGCGAACCATCGCCATCGGGATCGCGAAGCCGATCCCTTGGCCCGCGCGGTTGACCGCGGTGTTGATCCCGATGACCTCGCCCGCGGTGTTGAGCAGCGGACCACCGCTGTTGCCCGGATTGATCGACGCATCCGTCTGCAGGAACGAGTAGTAGCCGCTCGGGTCGAGGGGTAGCTCGTCACCCGTGCGATCGCGGGCCGAGAGGATGCCGGCGGTCACGGTCTGCGCGAGCCCGAACGGGTTGCCGATCGCGACGACCCAATCGCCGATCCGGAGCGCGTCGGAGTCACCGAGAGGAAGGCGGGGCGTGCCCTGGGCCTCGACCCGGATGACCGCGACGTCGGTCTGTGGGTCGCGCCCGACGATGCGTGCGTCGAGCTCGCGCTCGTCGGCGAGCTGCACGCGGATGGCGGTGGCATTCGCGATGACGTGGTTGTTGGTGAGGATGGTGCCGCGGTCGTCGATGAGGAATCCGGTGCCGAGCGAGCGCGAGACGCGTTCGCGTGGGACGCCGAGATGGAAGGGATCGAAGGGCGCCGGCTCGCGCACGACGGTCGCCGTCGCGATGTTGACCACCGCGGGCGACACGCGACGCACGAGGTCCGCGAAGCTGCCGGGAGGGTTTCCGGGCAGACCAGGCACGTGACCGGGCGTCGCCGGTGACGGGATCGGCGCGGGCGGCGGCGTGACCGGGGTGGGCGTGGGTGGCGGCGAGGGCGTCGTCGGTGGCGGCGGAGGGCTATCCGATGGCGCGGGCTGGCCGTTCGGGTTTCCCAGGCCACACGCCGTGAGCACCGCGACCGACGCAACGAGTGTCGCCGCGACGCGGGTGCCGGGGTGAGCCGAGGGCCGCCCGCGCATCATCCCCGTCGCCGGACGCTCTCCACGTAACGCATCCGGAGGTCGTAGAGCACGTGCCCGAGGATGCGTTCCTCGTCGCCCGTGAGGTTGCCCTTGGTCTTCTGCTCGAGCATCCCGAGGATGTCGATGGTCTGACGGGCCAGGGCGAGGTCGGGCCGAGGCCCGTCGGCAGGCGCCTCGTCGCCGCCGAGATGCGCGAGCGCGGAGGTCGCGAGCCCGACCACGAACGAGACGAAGTCGGCCGCCTGCTCCGCGGCGTTCGGCGCGTCGCTCTCGTCGTCGCCGTCCTGCGTGGGCTGATTGTCTTCGGAGCCGGACACGATGCCCCCTTCGGGTCGCGTGGGACTGCCAGCCTACCGGCTGCGCTCAGTCCTCTTCGTCTTCGTCTTCTTCGTCGTCCTCGTCGTCTTCTTCGTCTTCTTCGTCGTCCTCGTCTTCGTCCTCGTCGCCGGCCTCGACCTCGGTCGGCTCTTCCTCTTCGTCCTCTTCGACGCGGGAGAGCACGTCGTCGTCGGTGGGCTCGACATCGCCGAGACGGATCATCGACTCGGTGCGATCGGGCAAACCATCGAGGTGCTTCTTGTGCTCCTCGGCGGTCACCAGGCCTTTACGGAGGTTTCGCTCGATCAGCCGTTTGTCGAAAAGCTTGTCGGACATCGCCATGGCGGCCGGAGCATAGGGAGGTGCCGCCCGAAGTCAAAAGGGCGCTCGAA
>JADZFZ010000269.1 GCA_020854145.1 Deltaproteobacteria bacterium
CTCGCGCCCGACGCCTACCCGTTGATGCGGCAGATCCAGGTGGCGTGCGACTCGCCCAAGATCGCCGCCGCGCGTCTCGCCGGCAGAGAGGCGCCCAAGCACACCGACGACCCGCAGACGCTCGACGAGCTGCGTGCCCGCATCCGCGAGGTGGTCGCCTACCTGGAAGGGTTCACCCCGAAGGACTTCGAGGGCGCGGGCGAGCGCAAGCTCGTGCTCCCCTTCCTCGAGGGCAACGCCATCGCGGGCAGCGACTACGTCTGTCAGTTCTGGCTGCCCAACTTCTACTTCCACGTGACGATGGTGTACGCGCTGCTCCGACGCGACGGCGTCGAGCTGGGCAAACGCGACTTCATCGGCTCGTTGCCGCTGACGGCCCCCCCGGCGTAGCGCGGCACGTGTCCGTGGCCGCCTTGCGCAGGAGGGCCCGCAAGTCCAGGGTCGGTAACACGTGACCACCGACCGCCAAGCCGCAGGCCCGTCCACGGCTCGCGGCGCCGCGCCCGCGCGCGCTCCCGTGCTCGACGCCTCGCAAGGAGCCGTGGCGCCGACCCCGACGTCGGCGCCGGGCGCGGCCTCACCAGGTACGGCCGGCAGAGGCGCGGTCGATCCGGACGTCGTCAAGACCCTCGGCGTCGGCAAGAGTGGTCTCGTAGGTCGGATCGTCCGCCGCGTCCTGCTCGTCACGGTGATCGGCGGAGCCGTCGTGGGCGCTTACCTCGGCTACCGCCACCTGACCCGCGAGATCCCGGTCGACTACGTCGAGTCCAGGATCCGGCGGGGCGACCTCTCCATCACCGTGACCGCGACGGGAACGCTGCAACCACGTCGCACCGTGCAGGTCGGCGCGGAGGTGTCGGGCCGGATCCTCGCCGTGCACGCCGACTACAACCAGCGCGTGACTGCCGGGCAGCTCCTGGTCGAGATCGACCCACAACAGAGCCGTGCGCGCGTCCGCGAGGCGCGCGCGAACATGTCGGCGGCGCGCGCGGCCGTGCGCCAGGCACGCGCGAACCTCGACGAGGCACGCGTGAACCTGCGCCGCACCGAGACGCTCGTGCGCTCCGAGGTCGCCACCGAGCAGCAGCTCGACACCGCACGTGCGGCCGTCCATCGCTTCGAAGCGGCGCTCGCGAGCGCGGATGCGCAGGTGGCGCTCGCCAACGCGGCCCTGACTGCCGCGCAGACCGACCTCTCGCGCACGGTCGTGCACGCGCCCATCGACGGGATCGTCCTCTCTCGATCGGTGGAGCCAGGGCAGGCCATCGCGTCCGCGTTCCAGACGCCGGTGCTCTTCACCATCGCAGAGGATCTCGCGCGCATGGAGCTGCGCGTGGATGTCGACGAAGCCGACATCGGCCTCGTGCGCGAGGGACAGACCGCGACGTTCTCGGTGGACGCGTATCCGGGGCGGCGCTTCGAGGCGCGTCTCGTGGCCGTGCGCAACGCGCCGCGCACGGTCCAGAACGTGGTCACCTACGAAGCGGTGCTCGCCGTGGAGAACGCCGACCTCGCGCTGCGGCCGGGGATGACCGCGACCGCGACCATCGTGGCGGAGCGCCGACGCAACGTGCTGCTCGCCCCGAGCGCGGCGCTCCGGTTCACGCCTCCCGATCCCGCCGGGCGTGGCGGGATGGACGAAGCCCGCCAGAAGCGGCGCGACGCGGACCGACGCAGCGGGCACCGCCTCTACGTGCGCAGCGGGACCGGGCTGCGCGCGATCCGCGTCGAGACGGGCCCGAGCGATGGCCGCAACACGGAGATCCGGCTTCCCTCGACCCGGCCCTCTCCCCCAGGGGAAGAGGGGAGCCCGGCGCCGAGCGACGCCGCGCTCGTCGAAGGCACGCGCGTCGTGGTCGACGTGCGTGCTCCGCGCCCATGAGCGGCCGCACGCGAACGGGCGACGCCTCGTTTCCCCTGATCGAGCTCCGCGACGTGGAGCGCGTGTACGGGAAGGCCGAGACGGAGGTCAAGGCGCTCGCCGGCGTGAACCTCGTCATCGAAGAGGGCGAGTTCGTGGCCGTGATGGGCGCGAGCGGCTCGGGCAAGTCCACGTGCATGAACATCCTGGGTTGCCTCGACGTGCCGACGGGAGGGGAGTACCGGTTCCGAGGGGTCGACGTCCGTACGCTGTCGCGCGACCAGCTGGCGCTCTTGCGACGCCACTACCTCGGCTTCGTGTTCCAGGGCTTCAACCTGCTGGCACGCACGAGCGCGCTCGAGAACGTCGAGCTGCCGCTCGTGTACCGCGGGATCTCGGCGCGCGAGCGCCGCGCGCGCGCGATGGGCGCGCTCGATCGCGTCGGCCTGCTCGGTCGCGAGAAGCACACGCCCGCCGAGCTCTCCGGCGGACAGCAGCAGCGCGTCGCCATCGCGCGCGCCATCGTCAGCGACCCGAAGCTGGTGCTCGCCGACGAGCCGACCGGCAACCTCGACTCGGTCAAGAGCGTCGAGATCATGGAGCTGCTCACCCGCCTCAACCGCGGCCACGGGATCACGATCGTGATGGTCACGCACGAGCCCGAGATGGCCGCGTTCGCGTCGCGACGCGTCCACTTCCGCGACGGGCGCGTCGAGCGCGACGAGCGCTCGGCAACGAGCGACTCGGGGGCGTTCCAGACGCTCTCGGTCGAACAGCCCATCGGGACCGCATGATCCTCTGGGCGACGTTCCTGATGGCGCTCCGCGAGATCCGGCGCAACGCGATGCGTTCGGTGCTGACCACGCTCGGCGTCGTCATCGGCGTGGCCGCGGTGATCGCGATGGTCACCCTCGGCGAGGGCGCGACCGCACGCGTGACCGGCGAGATCTCGGGGCTCGGGCGCAACATGCTCATCGTCGTGCCGGGCAGCGCGAGGCGCAGCGCCGCCATCTCGAACGCCGCGCCCTTCGACCGCGACGACGTGCGTGCCATCGCGACCGAGGTTCCCGGCGTGCGCGCCGCCGCACCGAGCGCGAGCCGACCGATCCTCGCCGTCTACGGCAACAAGAACTGGTCGACCATCGTGACGGGGTCCGACAACGCGTTCTTCGACGTCCGTTCGTGGACCTTTCTCGCCGGACGCCGTTTCGAAGAAGCCGAGCTCCTGTCGGGCGCGCCCGTCTGCGTCATCGGCGCCACGGTGCGCAAAGAGCTCTTCGGCGCGACCGACCCGATCGGCGCAGCGATCCGCGTGCGCAACGTCGCGTGCGAGGTCGTCGGCCACCTCGACTCGAAGGGTCGGTCCACCTTCGGGGACGATCAGGACGACTTCGTCGTCATGCCGCTCGTCACCTTCCAGCGCCGCATCGCGGGCAACGACGACGTCGCGGCGGTGTTCGTCTCGGCCGACGACACGGTCTCGACCGAAGAGGTGCAGGACCGCCTCGAGATCCTCATGCGCCAGCGCCGGCGCATCGGACCGGCCGACGAGGACGACTTCCTCGTGCGCGACATGAAGGAGATCACGCGCGTGCTCGAGACCGCGACCGGCGTGCTCACCACGCTGCTCGGCGCCATCGCCGCGGTGAGCCTCCTCGTCGGCGGGATCGGCATCATGAACGTGATGCTCGTCTCGGTCACCGAGCGCACGCGCGAGATCGGCGTGCGGCTGGCGATCGGCGCGCGCGAGCGCGAGGTGCTGCTGCAGTTCCTCGTCGAGGCGGTCGTGCTCTCCACCCTCGGCGGCTTGCTCGGCATCGGGCTCGGCCTCGCGGGATCGTACGGCGCCGCGCGCGCCCTCTCGCTGCCCTTCGTGTTCCTGCCGCAGATCATCGTGATCGCCTTCGTCTTCTCCGCGATCGTGGGCATCGCGTTCGGCTTTTTCCCCGCGCGCAAGGCCGCGCGCCTCAACCCGATCGACGCGCTCCGTTACGAGTGACCCCGGTGCCCACCGCCGTCCGCGCGGGAGCGAGGCGGCACCGCGCACGTGCGCCGTTCCGACGCGCGGCGTTCCGCGTTGGCGTCGCGGGTCGCCGGGGCGAGGCACGGAACGTGTTGGCGCACGGCGCGTGCATCGACGCGCATCGGCCTCCGCCTTCGCTCTCGCGATCTCTCTGCTGGCCTGCGGCGACGACGACGCACTGCGCACCGAGACGCCACCTCCGCAGCCAGCGCGCGACGATGGAGCGATCCCTCCGAGCCCCGAGCGCGACGCGTCCTCCGCGACCGACGCGTCCACCGACGGTGACGGGGGGAGCATCGCGCCCGCTCCACCGATCGATGGAGGCGCGGACGCGACCCCGACGACGCCGCCGGGCGTGCCGCCTCCGGTTCCCGTGCCGCCGCCGCCACCCGCCGGCGAGCCACTCTTCGTGGCCGTCGGCTACGGCGGCCATCGCACGCGGTCGATCGATGGCCTCGCGTGGACCGACCACGTCGTCGAGGATCCCGAGGGCGGAGACGACCCTCGCCTGCTGCGCGGAGTCGGCTACGGCGACGGCCTGTTCGTCGCGGTGGGCAACCGCGTGCTCGTGTCGCGCGACGGCGTCGAGTGGACGGAGCGCGCCTACCCGTCCGAGTCGTTCGTGAGCGACGCCGTGTGGCTCGACGGCACGTGGGCGGCCGCCGGCGGCAACGGCCTGCGCATGCGCTCGATCGACGGCGGCGAGACGTGGGGCGACGAGACGGGCTACTTCGCGGGTCACTATCGAGCAATCGCCGCGGGAAATGGGCGTTTCCTGGCTGTCGGGCACACCTACGGCGACGCCGTCGAGGGGCTCTCGAGCGTCTCGCTCGACGGCGCGACGTGGAGCGCGGAGCGCACCGGAGGCGCGTCCCTGCGCGCGATCGCGTTCGGCGCAGGCGTCTTCGTCGCGGTCGGCGATCGGGGTCGCGTGATGGTGACGCCCGACGGCGAGTCGATCGTCGAGCACGAGCTCGGCACCGACGCGCTCGAGGACGTCGCGTTCGTCGATGGCGAGCACGTCGTCGTCGCCAGCGGCGGCACGTGGAGATCACGCGACGGCGACGAGTGGCGCCGCGACGAGCACCGCGTCCCCGGCGGCCTCGAGCACGGAGTCGGTCGCTACGTCGCCGCCGAGTGGCCCGGTCGCATCGTGGCCTCGGACGATCTCGTCGAGTGGACGACCGTCTCGGAGACGGGACCGGCGCTCACCGACATCGTCTTCGGCCACGTCGTGCGCTGAAGGGCGACAAGAGATCCTCGCGCCGGCTCGCAGCGCCGGTCGCGCACGACGCGGAGTCGGTAGACTGCCGCACGGTGGAGCCGCAGCCGCGCGTCCTCGCTGCACTCGCCGCGTGCGCCGCGGCACAGGCCGCGATCGACGCCTTTCACCAGGACTTCGCGACTCCGCCGTACGAGGAGTACCACGCGGCCGTCGCCGCGCTCGACGCCTTGCCGCCGGAGGAGCTCGCGCAGCTGCCGCGCGTGCTCGACGACGACCGGGCGGCATCGGAGACGAGGCTCGAAGCCATCAAGGCCATCGCGCGGCGCGGGCAGCTCGACGCACGGCGCGCGATCGAGCGCGCGCTCGTCGATCCGAACCTCGAGATCCGCAGCGAGTGCCTGCGTGCGCTCGTGCGCATCGCCCCCGCCGACGCGCTCGAGACGGCGCTCTGGGCGCGAGCGGAGGTCACGACGTGGGCGCTCGGCGAGGCGGCCGACGCGGCCTTCGAGGCACACGGAGGCGATGCGCTCCGCGCCATCGAAGCGAGCCGGATCGACCCGTTCCAGGGCGGGAAGGCCGTCTGGCGCAAGCTCTACGACCTGCGTCGCGACGACTGCGCGCGCATCTTCGTGCGGAGGCTCGCGGAGGGCGACGTCGAGTGGGTTCTCGGCGTCGCCGCGATCGTCTGCGAGAAGGGCGGCGAGTGGGCGCGCGCGCCGTTCGACGCGATCGGCCGGAGCCGCGACGGTCGCTTCCAGCGCGCCGCCGCCCAGGTCCTCCAGAAGATCGGCGAGGGCGATGCGATCGACACGATGCTCGCGGCGCTCTCGATGCGCGAGAGCTGGTCGGCCCGCGCGATCGTCTCGGCGATCTTCGCGATCGGGCGTCGGACGCGGTCCCCCGTCGCCGCGCGCGTCATCGCGGCCACGGCGGAGCACCCCGCGGCGCAGGACGCGCTCATGCGCGAGCTCTGCGAGGCGGCGACGTGGGAGTGGGAGCTCCCTTCGCGATCCGCGATCCTCTCGGGTCTACGACGCGCGCTCGGGCACCCGGACGAGAAGGTCGTCGCCTCCGCGATGAAGGTCGCTCACGCGATCCGCGGCGCGGAGGTGGCCGACGGCGTCGTCTCCGCGATGGGACACCCGCGATGGTTCGCCGCGGGCCTCCCGAAGGCGTTCGTCGCCTACGTGCGCGCGATCGGCCCGGACGCGGCGCGCGAAGTGGCGCTCGCGGTGGAACGAGGACTCGATCCGTCGGCGGACGCGCGCGATGCAGCGGTGGCGTACGTCGCGGCGAGCCAGATGGGCGCCCTCGGACCGCTCGCGCGCGAGCACGCCTCGGTGCTCGTTCGTGCGCTTCGTGTGGGCGAGGACCGCACGGCCGCGGCCGCGGCGTTCTCCCTGGGCCTCATCGACGCGCCGGAAGCGCACGATGCCCTGCTCGAGACGGCGACGACGAAGCCGCCCGGCGTCGCCTACCGCGCGGTGCAGGCGCTCGTGCAGAGGAAGAACGCGCGAGTCGTCGAGCCTGCGCTGGCCTACCTGCGCCCGCTCCTCGAGGGTGCCCCGCTCGGGGGCTCCGACGCTTACTGCATGTCGGCGTGCTCCCTCGAAGCGCTCGGCGCGTTCCCGAGCCCCGACGGCGTCGCCGCGCTGAAGAAGGCGCTCGCTCATGCCGACATGCGCATCCGGCGCGACGCCTGCGAAGCGCTCGGCGTCGCGAAGGACGCGAGCGCCCTGCCGCTGCTGACGGAGGCCACGAAGGACCCCGACCTCCAGGTCCGACGAGCCGCGGCGAACGCCATCGCGAAGATCGCCCCGTGATCCTCCGTGTCGCGGAGCTCAGGGGATGTCGCAGAAGCACGACGCCAGCGCGCAATGGCAGAGCTCGGTGGGCAAGCACTCGTCCGCGCAGTCGGAGCAATGCGACGGGTTGCCTTCCTGACAGGTCCCGCTGCAGCAGTTGCCGCGACCGTTGGTCCCGCACTCGGTGTCGTCGTCGACGGGCGACCAGCTCGTCTGGCTCATCGACGGACGGCAGGCTTCGCACGGGTTGGTGGGCCTGCGGAAGCCATCGCCCCAACACTCGATCCCGATGAGGCAGTTGGACGGCGCGACCGGGTTCTCGCAGCGGGCCATCGCGTCGTTGCACAGGTCCGCCGTGCAGACGTTGCCGTCGGAGCAGCCCCTCGGCGCGCCCATACAGCCACCCATCTCGCTGCAGGCGTCACCCACCGTGCAGTAGCGCCCGTCGTCGCACGCGCCCGTGCGCAGCGACCAGCTCGTCTGGCTCGCGCCCGGCGCGCACTCCTCGCAGTCGTCGGCGGGGTTGCGCTCGCCCGCCGCGCGGCACGCGCCCGCGATGAGGCACGCGCCCGCGACGACCGCGTAGGTGCACAGGCCGCCGGCGCAGGTGACGGGCGCCCTGCACGGCAGCCCATCGCTGGGACAGTCTCCGGCCGTCTCGCACTGCCCGCAGGCGCCGCCGATGCACGACGGCGTCGCGCCGCCGCACCGCGTCGCACAGTCGCCGCAGTGCTCGGGATCCGCGGCCGCGATCGACTCACAGCCGGGCTCGGAGTCGCAGTCCTGGCGCCCCACGTCGCACGCGCATCGCCCCATCGAGCACGACGCGCCGACGCCGCACACGATCCCGCAGCCGCCGCACGCCCTGGGGTCCACCGAGACGTCCGTGCACGCGCCCGCGCAGCAGCGCTCGCGCGCGAGGCCGCAGACCGTCTCGTCGGGCGCGATCGATGCGACGCACTCCCCCGTCCGAGGAACGCACTCGTCGATCGTGCAGGGCTGGCCGTCGTCGCACGGCACGGTGCGTCGCGCGCACACGCCCCGGTCGCACAGATCCTCGGTACACAGGTCGTCGTCGTCGCAGTCCGCAACCGTGCTGCACTCGACGGGCGGCCCGAGGTCGGGTGGCCCGACGTCCGCGGCGTCCGGTCGCGTCGGGGCATCGACCGCCGACGCGTCGGAGGTCGCGACATCCGTGGCGACGTCCACCGTCGCGACGTCGAGGACCGGCGCGTCCATCGTCGCGCCTGCGTCACACTGCCGCGAGCGGTCCCCGCTCAGCAGGCTGCACGGCGACACGAAGTCGTCCCGACACACACCCTCGGCGCACGTCTCTTCCGGCGCGCAGGCTCTGCCGACGCAGTCGCCGTCGAACCGGAGCGGCAGCACCAGGCGCGTCCCACTCAGGAACGGCAACCGCGCCTGTCGCGAGACCACCTCGCTCCCTCCGCTGAATCCCGCCGCACGATAGCGATACACCCGCGAGTCGCCCTCGGTCGCAGGACGGATGATCTGCGACCACGGCAGGATCCTCCCGTCGGGCCCGAAGCTGGGCACGCTCTCGAGACGCACGTGGTCGACCGCTGCTCCGCGGTCGTCGAGACGCACGACGGTCAGCTCGATCCGATCGAGCCTCGTCGCGAGCGCCGGTTCACCCTCGCTGACGACGACGTGGACGCTGCTCCCCGCCGCGTCGTCGCACGCGCCCGACGCGAGCACGAGGATGGCGACCACGACTCGACGAACGCCAGCCACGGTCGCGAGGATAGCGGTTCGCCGCTCAGCCCACGAAGGCGACGCCCAGCGCGGCCAGCTCGCGGGTGACGAGCCCGGCCCAATCGCGGTTCGCGGTCGGGTTGGCGGGGCTCGGGTGCGTGATGCGACCGAAGGCGACGTCGAGCCCGCCGAGGGCGTGCCGAGCGCGCGCCTCGGCGAACGCGCCCACGCCGATCACCAACCGCGGCTTCATCGCGGCGAAGAGCGCGCGCAGGTGCACATCGCACGCGGCCTCGAGCGGCTCGCGTTCGTGCTTGGGCAGCTTGTCGGGCGTCAGGTTGCGGGCGCCTTCGTCGAGGAACGCGAGCGGACAGTAGTTGGCGACGAAGAACCGCGCGAAGAACCGCTCGGGCGCGCCGAAGCGCTCCTGGATCGTCCCCCACAACCGCGTCCCGCTGACCTCGCTCCGCGCGCACGCGAAGCCGTCGACCGGACGACTCGGGTGCGCGCCCGACGGCGCACGGACCGGCGCCGTGATCCCGAGGAAGTCGCGCACCTTCGCGACGTCGCCGAAGGGCACGCCCGTCTGCATCATGCCGAACGGCCCCGGGTTCATCCCGATCCACAGGATCTCGCGCTCGCTCGCGCCCCATCGCTCGACGTACGCACGGTAGCCGGCGCTCGCGTAGTCGAGCGGCTGGTAGACGTGTGCGACGGGCTTCGCGAAACGCAGGGGCGCGAGCGCCTCGACGAGCTCGCCGGCAGCCGACAGCAGCGCACGCGCGACGCGGCTCGTCACGGCGCAGCGCCTTCGAGCAGCGCGCGCACGTCGCGAAACGGCGTCGTGCAGGGCGGCCCCTCTGCGAACAGGTATTGCGCGACGCGTCCTGGCTCGAGCGCCACGAGCGTCGCCGAGCGCGTGCCGTAGACCGGCGTGTGGATGCACAGCGCATCGAGGGCGCGCACCACCTCGGGCGTCAACCACGACGCCGCCGGACGTTCCGCGCGCTCCTGCGCGAGCGCGAGCATCACCGCGTCCGGCGGCTCGGTCCTGTGGTCGGCCAGCATCGCGCGCAGATCTTCGACCATCGCCGCCCAGGCGCCATCGTTCCCCCCTTCCCCCACCGGCAGAGGGCCGGGGGGATGGGAGCCAGCCACGCGCGACGCCGAGCGCAGAGCGCGCTCGACCTTGGGCCATCCGTCCGCGTCGAGCCGATCGTTGGGCAGCACGTGGACCCCGGCCGGAACGTCTTCGATCTCGATCGATGCGGCGTCGTCGCGCGCGTACGCGACGAGCGCGCGATCCGCGTCCGCGATCAGCAGGTTGAACGCGTTGTGCTCCGACGGGTCCAGCCCCGCGACGAGCGCCGCCGCGGAATCGACGCTCCCGCACGCGAGGGCTTCGACCACGACCTCTCCGCGCGACCGGCGCGTGCGGTCGGGCGCCCTGCCCGTCCGCTGGTTCGTGAGCGCGACGACCAGGCCGCCCGGCGTCAGCCCCATCCACGTGCCACCCTTCTCGAGGTCACGACCGCCCACGATGCGCGGACGCTCACGCAGCACCGTGGGTCCGGTCGCCCCGCGCGCGTACAGCTCGTCTCGATTCGCCGCGAGGACGAGCGGCCAGCGCGGATGAACGTGGCGAAAGAGGACCAGCGTGCACACGACGAGCGAGGCGCGTCTTAGCACCAACACCGCGTACCGCTGCGTCTTCGCGCCGGCGCACGCCGGGCCCGACCGGACCGCGCTCGTCGTGCTCGGCCTCGACGGCGCACGCCAGACGATCACGTTCGGGGCGCTCGACCAGCGCGTGCGCGCCGTAGCCGCCGGCCTGATCGCGCAGGGCGCACGTCCCGGTGATCGGGTCGTCGTGGGCGTCGCGGACGTGCTCGATCACCTGACGGGCGTCTTCGCCGCCATGGCCGCGGGCCTCGTCGCCGTCCCGCTGCCGGCCGCGCTCTCCGACGAGGAGCGCGCCTTCCGCACCGCCGACGCCGATCCCGCGGTCGTGCTCGTCGAGCCCACCGCGCTGCGCGCCCTGCTGTCGCAGGCGCCGATCGACGCGCCGGTGGCGGTCCGTGCCGGCGACCCCGCCCTCATCGTCCACACTTCGGGGACGTCCGCGACGCCGAAGGGCGTGCTCCACGCGCACCGTGCCCTCGCGGCGCGCGAGCTCATGCGCGACGCGTGGACCGACATCCGCCGCGACGACGTCGTGCTCCACGCGGGACGGCTCGGCTGGACCTACACCCTCGGGGTCGGCGCGATCGATCCGTGGTCGGTGGGCGGCTGCGCCGTGCACGTCGCCGAGCGCCCGGTCGCCTCCGCGTGGCCCGAGCTGATCGCGCGCTCGGGCGCCACCGTGTTCGCCGCGGTTCCTTCCATATACCGACAGATTCTCAAGCACGCGCGCGTCGCGCCCGGCGCGCTCGGCCGCGTGCGCCACGTCCTCTCCGCCGGAGAGACGCTCCGCTCCGAGCTGCACCAGGCGTGGCGGCGCGCGAGCGGCCTCCCGATCTACGAGGCGCTCGGCATGACCGAGGTCTCCACCTACGTCAGCACGGGCCCGGGGATCCCCGCGCGGCCCGGCAGCGCAGGCAAGCCACAGCCCGGACGCATCGTCGCCGTCCTGCCGCGCGAGACCGTCGGGCTCGCTCTCGAGGCCGGCGACACCCTCGGTGCGGAGTGGGACACGACGCCGCTCGGCGCCGACCAGCTCGGCCTCCTCGCGGTCCATCGCACCGATCCCGGCCTCATGATCGGCTACTGGCGGCGCCCCGACGAAGACCAAAAAGTCTATAGGGGCCCCTGGTTCGTCGGCGGCGACCTCGCCGCCATGGACGCCGACGGCTACGTCTGGTTCCACGGACGCGACGACGAGGTGATGAACGCGTTCGGGCACCGTGTCTCGCCCGCGGAGGTCGAAGCGGTGCTCGCCCGCCATCCGACCGTCGGCGAGGTCGCCGTCACGGAGCTCGACGTGCGCGAGGACCTCTCCGTCATCGCCGCGTTCGTCGTGCCCGCCCACGGCGCGGCGGTGCGAGCCGAGGAGCTGCTCGCGTTCGCTGCCGAGCACCTGTCGCCGTTCAAGCGCCCCAAGGAGCTCCGCGTGCTCGACGCGTTGCCGAGAGGCCCGAACGGCAAGCTGCTGCGGCGCATGCTGGGCCGCGGGTGATCCACGCTCAGTCCCTCGCGTCCTTCGCCGCCCGAGCGCAGATGGCCTCGGCCAGACCCGCGCGCAGGTGGGGGCCGAGCGACTCGAGCGCGGGTCTCTCGAGCGTGGCGAAGGCCTTGATGGCGTCGAGCTTGCGGCTCACGTCGTCGACGGCGGCGAGGGTGTGCGCGACGGTGTGACCGAGCGCTTCCACGTGGCGTGGCTCTGCGTCACCCGCGGCGACGCGCGCGACGAGCCCCCGCGTGAGCTCGGCGTTGGCCTTGAGGACGGCGAGCGGCGTGTTGAGGTCGTGGGTCAGGCCACCGACGAGCTCGCCGAGCGCCTGGAGCTTCTCGCGGCGTGCGACGCGATCGTAGTCGCGCACGACGAAACCGAGGACCGAGCGCGACAGGGGGTCGTATGCCGTCAGCTCGGCCGTGAAGTCGCCGCCGCCTCGTCGCATCTGCACCCGGTGGCGGCGTTCGGTGATCTCGCCGCTCGCGAGACCGTGGATGATCCGGCGCACGCGCTCGAGCTCGCCGGGCACGACGATCTCCTCGAGCGGGCGGAGCTCGAAGGCGCCCCAGCCCACCTCGAACAGGGCACGGAACGCCTCGTTCGTGGTGAGGATCGATCGGCCCTGCTTGTCGACGAACGCGATGGCATCCGCGGCCCCGTCGAAGACCATCCGCATGCGCCCCTCGGCGACCTCGCGCCTCTCGTGCAGCGCGCGGAGATCATCGAGCGCGATGGTCGTCGTCTCGCGCGCCCGAAGCTCGACGTCCGCGCTGCTGCACACGAGCGCCGACATGCCCAGGCTGCCCAGATGCACCGTCCTCTGTGAGACGAGCCCGGCCGCGGCACACCAGCGCCGGAGCAGCGACTCGTCGTGGGCCGCGCCGCGCTCGGTGCGCATGCCGAGGTGCAGGTCGTAGGCGGCGGCGAAGAGCCCGCGCTCGTACCCGGGCGCGTCGAGCACGTCCACGATGACGAGCTCCCCTCCCGGCGCGAGCATGCCCGCCCAACGCCGGACGAGACGCTCGGCGCTCTGCTCGTCCTCCAGATGGAGCACGTTGGCCAGCACGACGCGATCGGCCGGCTCGTCGAGCGAGGCCTCGAAGTAGTCGCCCGCGACGACCGTCAGCTTCTCCTTCAGCCCGAGCAACCCGGCCAGCAGCTCCGCGCTCGGCAGCACGCGAGGATGGTCGACGGCCACGACCCGAGCCTCGGTCCGCTCGGCCATCGCCAAGCTCCACACGGCGGAGCCCGCACCCACGTCGACGATTCGCCCGACGGGTCGGAGCATCCCCGCCAGCTCGCGGGCGGGATCGCCGAAGAGCTCGGCGAGGGCCAGCACGCTCTTGGCGTAGTAGTCGCCGCGGCGCTCCGGGCGGTCGATCTCGTCGGGCGTCCGGCCCGTGCGGAGAAAGGTCGCCACCTCGGGCAACCGCTCGGCGTGCTCGGTCGTCCACGAGCGGCGGTATCCGCCGTCGGTCCGCTCGAGGTATCCGGCCGCGGCCAGCAGATCGAGCACGAACACGAGCGCGCGCTCCGAGAGCGACAGCTGCGAGGCGAGCTGCTCGGCGCCGACCGGCGCGTCGAGGGCGGCGAGCACGCCGAGCCGTTCGGCAGCCCGGACCGTCTCCACCAGCGCCACACCGATGATTGCATTCGCGGGCGAGCTTGACATGATTCAATTCATATCATATGAAGCGACTTCATAGCAAATGAATGTTCGCGTTCGCCAGCAAGACATGACCCGGAGGGCCATCCTGGATGCGCTCGCGCAGGAGATTGCCGAGTCCGGCGTCGGCTTCTCGATCCAGGACGTCGCCAACCGCGCCGGTGTCACGCACCGCACCGTCTACAATCACTTCCCGACGCGCCAGGCGCTCAACGACGCGTTCGCCGTGCACGTGGAGGAAGCGCTGGCCGCCCGCGGCCTCGGCGCGCCGCCGGACCACGAGATGGACCTCGCGAAGCTGGGCACCTTGGCCGAAGAGACGTTTCACTTGTTCGCCCGGCACGAGGCCCACATCCGAGCGTACGTGCTGCTGATGATGGCTAGCCGCGCGCCGGCGAAGGTCGCGACGGATCGCACCCGACGTTTCGCCGAGCTGCTCGAGAAGGAGATGCGATCGGTGACGCCGGAGAGTGCGCGGCTCATCGCCGTGGCGCTGCGGATGTTCATCTCGTCGACGGGCTTCCACGTGCTCACCGAGCACTTCCGGCTCTCGACGGCGGAGGCCGCCGCCGTGAGCGGGTGGGTCACGAGGACGCTCCTGGCGGCGGCCAAGGCAGGCAAGACACCCCGTGTGGTGCGTGGAGAGGATCGAGGGGGCGGCGATGATCGGAACCATCGTGGTTGAGGACGAACGACGACGACCGCAGGGCGCCGCGCCGCTCGCGCTCGACGACGCCCACGACGCGTCCCGTTGTGGCCACAAGGCGGCGACCCTCGCCGCGCTGCGAAAGGCGGGGCACGACGTGCCCGACGGCTTCGTCATCCCGGTCGATGGAGACGCTTCGCCGTCGGCGCTCGCGGACGCGCTCGCGCGCCTCGGTCCGGGACCGTACGCGGTGCGCTCGTCGGGCGTGGCGGAGGATCTCGCGGACGCGTCGTTCGCGGGCCAGTACGAGACGGTGCTCGGCGTCGCGACGCTCGAGGCGGTGGCAGAAGCGGCGGCGCGCGTCCGCGCATCGGGGCTCGGCGAGCGCGCGGCGGCGTATCGCGCGTACACGCATGCCGAACGAGCGCCGCTCGGGGTGCTGGTCCAGCGCCAGATCGCGCCGGACGTCGCGGGCGTCGTGTTCTCGGCCAACCCGCTCACGGGCGACGACGAGGTGGTGATCGAGGTCGTGCGCGGCCTCGGTGACCGCTTGATGGAGGGAGACCAGGACGGCGACCGGTGGATCGGACGGGGCCAACGCGTCGAGGCGACCGTCGACACGGGAGTCCTCGACTCCGCCATGGCGCGTCGGCTCGTGGACCTGGCGCGCAGGATTGCGCGCGAGCGTGGCTGTCCGCAGGACGTGGAGCTCGCGATCGTCGGCACCGAGATCTACGTGCTGCAGGCGAGGCCCATCGTCGCGCTGCCGGTACGCCCCGAGATCGAGTTCCCACCGGGACGCTGGCAGAAGGACGTGGGCCACTTCACGGGACCGATGTCGCCCTTCGGCGTCTCGGTGCTGCTCCCCGTCTACGAGGCCGCGATGGAGGTGGCGCTCGCGGACTTCGGGATGCCGCTCAAGACGATTCGACAGCGGGCATTCGGGGGCGAGGTGTACACGCAGGACGTCGACCTGAGCGGCGAGCACGATCCGGGGGCGCCGCCGCCCTGGTGGCTGCTCGCCGTGCTGGTGCGCGTCATCCCGTCCGTTCGGCGCCGGTTGAAGGTGGCCGAGCAGGGAATCGCCAGGCTGACGGAGTACCCGCGTCTCTGGGAGCGTCGTTGGCGCGACGAATGTTGGAAGCGCATCGAGGCAGCGCGCGCGATCGAGCCGCGCTCGCTCACCGACGAGCAGCTCGTGCGGGAGCTGGACCGGGTGATCGACGAGGTGCTGCTGCCGCACATGACCATCCACTTCCAGCTCACCGTCCCGGGCATCGTCGGCGTCTACGAGCTCCACCGCGCCTGCGCGGAGCTCCTCGGGTGGGACGAAGCCCAGGCCATGGAGCTCTTGACGGGCGCGTCGACCGCGACGACGGCCGGAGGCCGCGAGCTGGCGCGCATCGCGGCGCAGATCGACGACGAGGCGCTCGATGCCGGGCTGGACGCCGTGCGTGCGAGCGCTGCGGGCGCCGAGCTCGAGGCGTGGTCGCGCCGGTGGGGCCTCCGCACCATCGACGCCGATCCCGGCTCACCGCAGATCGGCGAGCGCGACGAGCTGATCCTCGGCCTGCTGCGACGCGCCAAGCGCGCGCCCGACGAGGATGCGCTCGGTCGGCTGCAGGCCAAGCGCCACGCCGCCATCGCGGCCGCTCGGGCGAAGCTCGGGGCAGCCGGTCGCGCCCGGTTCGACGAGGCGCTCGCGTACGCCGAGATCGTCTACCCGCAGCGCGACGACAACGTGGAGCTCACCGAGGGTCTGCCCTGCGGTCTCGTCCGGCGCCTCTTGCTCGAGATCGGCGCGCGCCTCGTGCGCGCGGGCAGGCTGATCGCGCCCGGCGACGTCGTGTTCCTCGACAAGCAGGAGCTCTGCAGCGCGCTGACGAGCGAGCTCCGCGGCGAGACTGCGCGCGCGCGCGTGCGTCGACGTCGCGCCGAGCGTGCCTGGGTGCTCGCCCATCCAGGCCCGATGCTCGTCGGGCCGCCCCCCGTGCCCGAGCCCGACGTGCGCGGGCTGCCGACCGCCGCGCGCCGCCTCCTGAAGGCGCTTTCGTGGGCCATCGCCCACGAGCTCGCAGCCCCCGTGCACAAGGCGTCCGAAGACGGCGCGCTGCAGGGGGTCGGCGTGTCTCCGGGGACCTACACCGGCCCGGCCCGCATCATCGCGACCGAGGCCGATCTGGAGCGTCTGCGTCCGGGAGACGTCCTCGTATGCCCCACGACGCATTCGAGCTGGACGGTGGTCTTCGGACACGCCGGCGCGCTGGTCATGGACGGTGGCGGCATCCTGTCGCACCCGGCCATCATCGCGCGCGAGCACGGGATCCCCGCGGTGGCCTCGACCAGCGTCGCCACCACCCGGCTGCGCGACGGCGATCAGGTGCGCGTCGACGGCAACACCGGCCGCGTCGAGCTCGTGTGACGGATCGCGGGAGGACCACCGCGCCGCCCCGCGATCGCGATCCGGCGCCTCACGGGCACGGGCGGTACATCCACGCGAAGTAGTGCTGATCCGGGTTGAAGCCGTAGGCGATAGGCGACCATCCCTCGCCTGCGAGCGTCTGGACCTCCGTCGCTGCGGATCCGGAGGAAGCGGTGTGCACGAGCGTGTACGTGGAGTCGCGCTCCATCCATGCGAAGTAGTGGTCGTCGGAGTTGAACCCGAATCCGATGGGGGACCAGCCTTCGGTGGCGAGCGTGTTGACCTCCGTGGCCGCAGCCCCGGAGAACGCCGTGTGCACGAGGTCGTAGGCTCCGGTCCGCTCCACCCAGGCGAAGTAGTGCTGATCCGGGTTGAAGCCGAATCCGATGGGCGTCCAGCCGTCGGCAGCGAGGGTGTCGACCTCCGCCTCGGCTGCCGACGAGAACGCTTCGTGAACGAGGCTGTACGCGCCCGCGCGCTCCATCCATGCGAAGTAGTGCTGATCCGGGTTGAAGCCGAAACCGATGGGCGTCCAGCCGTCGGCAGCGAGGGTGTTGACCTCCGCCTCGGCTGCCGACGAGAACGCTTCGTGAACGAGGCTGTACGCGCCCGCACGCTGCATCCAGGCGAAGTAGTGCTGATCGGCGTTGAAGCCGAATCCGATGGGTGTCCAGCCGTCGGCAGCGAGGGTGTTGACCTCCGCCTCGGCTGCCGACGAGAACGCTTCGTGAACCAGAGTGTACGCGCCTGCGCGCTGCATCCAGGCGAAGTAGTGCTGATCGGCGTTGAAGCCGAAATCGATGGGTGTCCAGCCGTCGGCAACGAGGGTGTTGACCTCCGCCTCGGCTGCCGACGAGAACGCTTCGTGGACGAGGTGATAAGGGCACCCGAGCACACCCGCGTCCGCCGTCGAGCCCGCATCGGGTGAGGCGCTATCCGCCAATCCGAAGTCCGGTGGGCCCGAGTCCGATGGTCCGGCATCCGCGCCTGGACCGGCGTCGAGAAGAGGCATGTCCGGCGGACCGCCGTCGAGAAGAGGCATGTCCGGCGGACCGCCGTCGAGAAGAGACATGTCGGTCCCGCCAGCGTCGGCCGTCGCGGCGTCGATCGGCGGCGGCGCCACGTCGCGCTCGCTCGCGTCCCTCGGCGGCGACGCGCCGGTGTCGCCGATACGAACGTCTTGCGGCGCGGCGTCGACGGTGTCGCTCTGCTCGTCTCCGCCACACCCGAGGACGACGAGCACACACACGACGAGCGCGTGTGCCCGTGCACGCGCGAGCCGAGAAGCGTCATGCACGCGGCACATCGGCGGCCAGCGTAGCCGATCGCGCTGCACCACACGCGGGACTCGGCGCGTGCACGTGCACGCGTGCGAGCCCCTGGTATAGCGACCCCCGACTCGCCATGAGCACCTCGCGCCCGCTCCGAGCCACGCTGCTCGCCGCGCTCGTCGTCGCGGCCTGCGGCGACGACGATGGCGCGGTGCCCTCCGACGCGGGCAGCGACGCGCGAGACGCCATCGCGCTCGACGCATCCGCCGATGCGGCGCCGCCCGACGACGCCGGCCCGATGGACGCCGCGCGCGACACGAGCACGACCGACGACGCGAGCACGACCGACGACGCGGGCCCGACCGACGACGCCGCGCCGCCCGACGACGCGATGCCGCCGAGCGACGCGGGACCGAGCGACGCCGGACCGCCCGAGGACGCGGCGCCGTCGTGCCCGGACCCGACGGGCGGCGGCTGCACGTACGTGCGGCTCGAAGGGACCGCGCAGATCACGGAGGTCGGCACGCCGCCCGCGAGCGAGTACGCGTGCCGCAACGATCCCGTGCGCGTCGCTTTCACCTTCGCGCCGAGCAACACGTCGCTCGCGGCGTGCCACGACGACCCGCCGTCCACGACGTACACGTTCACGATCGGCGCGGGTGCGCACCCGTCGCGCGCCTGCGCGACCGCGCTCGGGCTCACGGCGGGTGCGTCGGTGCCCGCCATCCGCGGCGAGATCGCGAGCGGCACGTGCTCGCCCGTGGTCTTCGACTGGCCGACGCTCGACCTCGATGCCTGCGTCGCGATGTGCACTTTCTGAGTTTCCCGGATAAGCCTCCGCGCCATGCCGCTCGATCCGGAGTTCGTCGCCGATTGCCCCTACGGCCCCGATGGGGTGCTCCTCGAGGAGATCCTCGAGGTCGACGTGCCCAACAGCCGCGTCGTCGCGTTGATGCCGACCCACGACGAGCTGCCGATCACGCGCTCGCAGCGGGCGCACCCGGTACGTCATCCGCGTCACGTGTCGGGCGGCTTGATGGTCCACATGACGGGCATCATGGGCTTCGTGCACGCCTATTACGTGCTCGGGCTGCGCCACGCGGACGGCTGGGTCGGCTACGGGGCGCGCATCCACGACGCGAAGTTCGCGGCCGTGGCCAAGCCAGGAGCGCCGATGGTGCTCGAGGTGCGGGCCAAGAAGGTCACGCGCGGCAACACGCGCGTCGTCGCGCGTTACGACCTGCGCATGACCCAGGGCGACACCGTCGTGTACACCGGCGATCAGAGCGCGCTCTTCTTCCTCGTGGGCGCGGACGCCGAGACCGCGCAGGCCCTTCCAGCCCTCTGAGCGGGCATCGGCGGCCACTCCACGCGTGACGAATCGTCTCCATCCGTTCGCCCCGAGCGAAGTCGCCGGGCGCGACCCCGTGCTCCGACACGCTCGGCACGAACGGGCTCCGGCGGCGCGGACCCAGATCGCGGTCGCGTGCGCGGTCGCAGCCGTCTATCTGCTTTTTCCGAATCGCTTCTACACGTTCGACGCGCTCTCGTACGCGGCGGACGTGCGCGAGGCGTCGCTCCTGTTCCACCCGCACCACCTGCTCTACTCGGCGTTCTGCTGGGTCTCGTGGCAGGCGGTCTCGTTTCTCGCGCCGATCGAGCCCCTCTCCGTGATGGCGGTGTGGAGCGCGCTCACCACGGCGGGCGCGGTGCTGCTGGTCGGGTCCATCCTGCGCAAGCTCGAGGTCCCCGCGTCGCTCGCGCTCGGCGCCTCGCTGTTCTTTGCGTTCGCCTACGGGCCGTGGTTCACCGGAACGACCGCCGAGGTCTACGGCTTCACGCTCCTCCTCGAGGCCGCGACGTTCCGCATGCTGCTCGAAGCGACCCCCGAGCGTCGCGCGCCCGTGCTCTTCGGCGCCGCGATGTGCGGGCTCGCGATGCTCTTCCACCAGACGTCGATCTTCCTGGTCCCGGC
>JADZFZ010000270.1 GCA_020854145.1 Deltaproteobacteria bacterium
ATGCGGCCTCCATGTCGGACCCCCACGCCATCTTCCGCTCGACGACGATCGTCGCGGTCCGGCGCGACGGGCGTGCGGCGATGGCGGGCGATGGCCAGGTCAGCCTCGGGCAGACCATCATGAAAGCCAAAGCACGCAAAGTCCGTCGCATCGGCGACGGATCCATCGTCGCGGGCTTCGCAGGCGCCAGCGCAGACGCATTCACGCTCCTCGAACGTCTCGAGTCCAAGCTCAAAGACCACAATGGCAATCTTTCGCGCGCGACCGTCGAGCTCGCCAAGGAGTGGCGCATGGACCGCGTGCTCCGCCGTCTCGAGGCCATGTTGATCGCCATGGACGCCAAGACGACGTTGCTCGTCTCGGGCACCGGCGACGTCATCGAGCCCGACGAAGGCGTGCTCGCGATCGGCTCCGGCGGAACCTACGCGCTCGCCGCCGGACGCGCGTTGCTGCGGCACACGAGCCTCGGCGCCGCCGACGTCGCGCGCGAGGCGCTGCGCATCGCCTCCGAGATCTGCGTCTACACCAACGGCGAGATCGTGATCGAGGAGGTGGCGTCGTGAGCACGTCGCCGCTCGCACGCACGACGTCGAGCTACACGCCGCGCGAGATCGTCGGCGAGCTCGACCGCTACATCGTCGGTCAGGCCAAGGCCAAGCGCGCGGTCGCGCTCGCGCTGCGCAACCGTTGGCGCCGCCAGCAGGTCGCGCCCGAGCTGCGCGACGAGATCGCACCCAAGAACATCATCATGATCGGCCCCACCGGCGTCGGGAAGACCGAGATCGCGCGTCGGCTCGCGAAGCTCGCGGCGGCTCCCTTCATCAAGGTCGAGGCCAGCAAGTTCACCGAGGTCGGCTACGTCGGTCGCGACGTCGACAGCATCGTGCGCGACCTGGTCGAGCTCGCCATCACGATGGTGCGCACCGAGGAGATGCAGAACGTCCGCGCGCGCGCGCAGGAGCACGCCGAGGATCGCCTCCTGGCCATCCTCGCGGGCAAGGCGATGCCGCAGCAGCCGCCGCCCGGTGTCCCGTCGCCGCGCACGCCATTCGGCTTCACGATGGAGCCGCGCAACACGTTCGACGAGTCGCAGCCCGCGGTGCCCACGGCGACGCCCGAGGAGCGCGAGCGCCTGCGCGAGGACTTCCGCGCCGGCAGGCTCGACGACCGCCACGTCGAGATCGACGTCTCCGAGCAGTCGCCTCAGTTCCTGCAGATCTTCTCGGGGCAAGGCCTCGAGGAGATGGGCGTCAACATGCAGGACCTCATGGGCCACCTGCCGGGCTTCAAGGGCAAGACACGCCGTCGCAAGGTGCGTGTGCCCGACGCGTTCCACGTCCTGGCCGAGGAGGAAGCCGCGAAGCTCGTCGACATGGATCGCGTGCAGCGCGACGCCGTCGAGCGCACCGAGCAGAGCGGCATCGTGTTCCTCGACGAGATCGACAAGATCGCGGGCCGCGAGCGATCGACCGGGCCCGATGTCTCTCGCGAAGGCGTGCAGCGCGATCTGCTGCCCATCGTGGAGGGCTCGACGGTCTCCACGAAGTACGGATCGATCAAGACGGACCACATCCTCTTCATCGCCGCCGGCGCCTTCCACGTGAGCAAGGTGTCCGACCTCATCCCCGAGCTGCAGGGACGGTTCCCGGTCCGCGTGGAGCTCGACGCGCTCAAGAAGGACGATCTCGTGCGCATCCTTCGCGAGCCGAAGAACGCGCTCACGTCGCAATACCGGGCGCTGCTGGCGACCGAAGGCGTCGAGCTGCAGTTCACCGACGATGCGGTCGAAGCCATCGCGGACGTCGCGGCCACCATCAACGCGCGTGCGGAGAACATCGGCGCGCGCCGTCTTCACACCGTGATGGAAGCCCTGCTCGAGGACATCAGCTTCACGGCGCCCGAGGCCGTCGATCTGAAGGTCACGATCGACGGCGCCGCCGTGCACGCCAAGCTGAGCGGCATCCTCAAGGACGAGGACCTCTCGCGCTACATCCTGTGATCAGGGCGGCGCCGGTGACTCCACGGAGCTGGCGCCGCCGCGATCGACCAGGATGAAGTCCACGCGCCGGTTGCGCTGACGGCCCGCCGACGTGCGGTTCGTGTCCACCGGTCGCGTCTCGCCGAAGCCGTGTGACGCAAGCCTCTCGGCGGGCACACCGGCTTCGGTGAGGAACGCCATCACGCTCGCCGCGCGTCGCTCGGAGAGGCGCTGATTGCGCCGATCGGAGCCGCGCGAGTCGGTGTGGCCTTCGATCGAGACGCGCCCGAGATCGGCGCGTCCGCGGACGAGGTTGGCGATCTCGAGCAGCATCGGGTGCGACCGCTCGAGGATGCGGTGGCTGTTGGTCCGGAAGTGCACCGGCTCGAGCGTGCGGATCCGATCGCCTTCGACGCGCACGAAGTCGGGGCAGCCGTCCTCGTCCTCGACGCCGTTGCGCGTCTCGGGCTCGAGCGGGCACTGGTCCTGCGGATCGAGGATCCCGTCCTGATCGTTGTCGGGATCGGGGCAGCCGTCCTCGTCCTCGAACGAGTCGCGATCCTCGGCGACGACGGGGCAGCGATCGCTCGTGTCGGGGATGCCGTCCTGGTCGTTGTCGAGGTCGGGGCAACCGTCCTCGTCCTGGAACTGATCTTCGTCCTCCGGGTCCGTCGGGCACGCGTCCTGGGGATCGAGGATGCCGTCCCGATCGTTGTCCGTCTCGGGGCAACCGTCCTCGTCCTCGAACGAGTCGCGATCCTCGGGATCGTCGGGGCAGCGATCGGCTTCGTCGAGGATGCCGTCGTCGTCGCGATCGGGATCGGGCGCAGGGGGCGGAGGCGCCGGCGGCGGTGGGGCCTCGGGCGGCGCCTGGTAGCCGACGCTCACGAGGCCGCGCACGTCGGGGCTTCCGTAGCCGGACGTGAGCCCCGCGCCGATCCCCGCCGCCGCGACGATGCCGATGGGATGGTTGTACCGGGCGCCGATCGTGCCCTCGATCGGCGTCGTGAAGTCGGACGGATCCGACAGCACCGTCGAGCCGGCGATCTCGAGCGTGGCGCCGACGCGCGGGTGGAAGTTGACGAGCCCACCGACCGCCCAGGTCAGCTCGGAGCCGACGTCGAGATCCCCGAACGCACGCTCCGGTCGGATCGAGACACCGATCGACGCGCCCGCGAAGCTGTCGTTGCGCCAGAAACGTCGCGAGACCAGCACACGCGGCCAGAAGCTCACCGTGTCGTCTCCGGCGAGCGCGTCCTCTCGGCCGAGCGGGACGCGCAACGTCGCGGCGAGCGCGAGCTCGACCGGCGCCCGATCGTCGAGCAGGACGAAGCGCACGTCGAGCCCGGGATCGCCGATGGCTCCAGAGTCGATGGCGCCGACCGAGGAGGACGTGTCGAGCTGCGCCGCTTCGCTCGCCTGGACGAAGACCGGCAGGAGCAGCGCGACGTCGAGCCGAGGGTGCAGGCGCACGCCGGCCGAGAGATGGATGCCGAGCTGCTCGTCGACGACCTGGAACCGTTCGTCGTCGCTGCCCTCTCTGACGACGACGAGCGGGTCGTCGGCGAGCTCGAGCGACAGACGCCCGAAGACCCAGGGCGAACGTGCGGGCGTCGCGGCGCGCTCGAGCCAGAGCAGATCACCCGGCTGCGAGGGCGCGGTGTAGCGATCGACGCGAAACTGAGCCCGCGCGCGCCCTCCCGCCGCCGCGAGAGTCCACGAGACCAACGCGATCGCGAGGGTCGATGCTGCGACCCCCGGGGCGCGAGAGGCCCCCGGCGCGCGTCGCCGCCGCCGACCGCGCGCGAGCAGCAACGCACCGATCACGAGGAGCAAGCCCGCCAACGACGACGCGTGATCGCCCGCCGCGGAGCACGCCCCTCCGCGGACGTCGAAGTCCTCGTCCGTGGGCGCGCCGTCCATCCGATTGCCGCCATCGCGGCCGCCGTCACCCCCGTCGGCGCCGCCATCCCGACCGCCGTCGGTGGCGCCGCCATCCCGACCGCCGTCGGTGGCTCCGCCGTCACGACCGCCGTCGGTGGCTCCACCGTCCGGCCGTCCGCCATCACCGGCACCACCCTCGCCGGCTGCGCCATCGCGGCCGCCGTCCGATGGGCCGCCATCCCTGGTCGAGGCGTCGATATCGACGATCCCGCTGTCCAGGTCGCCACCGCCGTCGGGTCGAGTGCCCGAGTCGGAGCCAGTGCCCGAATCGGAGCCGGTGCCCGAATCGGAGCCAGTGCCCGAATCGGTGGCAGTGCCCGAATCCGTGCTCGTGCCCGAATCCGTGCTCGTGCCCGAGTCCATGCTCGTGCCCGAATCGGTGGCGGTGCCCGAATCGGAGCCAGTGCCCGAATCCGTGCTCGTGCCCGAATCCGTGCTCGTGCCCGAATCGGTGGCAGTGCCCGAATCGGTGGAGGTGCCCGAATCGGTGGCAGTGCCCGAATCGGTGGCAGTGCCCGAATCGGTGGCAGTGCCCGAATCGGTGGCAGTGCCCGAATCGGTGGCAGTGCCCGAATCGGTGGAGGTGCCCGAATCGGTGGCAGTGCCCGAATCGGTGGAGGTGCCCGAATCGGTGGCAGTGCCCGAATCGGTGGAGGTGCCCGAATCGGTGGAGGTGCCCGAATCGGTGGAGGTGCCCGAATCGGTGGCAGTGCCCGAATCGGTGATGCCGGAATCGGCCGTTCCGGAGTCGGTCGCCGTGCCCGAATCCGACGTGCCCGAATCCGCGGTTCCCGCATCCGAGCCTGCATCGGGGCCCGCGTCGATGCCGGCGTCCATGCCGCATCCGGGGATGGGCGCGAAGGAGCACCGGTTGCCCACGCACTGATTGGTCGTGCAATCGTCGCCGTCCTCGCACGTCGAGGCGTCGAAGCAGCAGCCGATGATGGGTCGGTTCTCGCAGAGCGGCGGCGGCGCCATGCAGTAGTCGGC
>JADZFZ010000271.1 GCA_020854145.1 Deltaproteobacteria bacterium
CGTGCTGGTACTACCTGCGCTTCATGGATCCAAAGAACGACAAGGAGGCTTGGTCCCAGGAGTCGGCGCGGCGCTGGCTGCCGGTGGACCTGTACGTCGGCGGCGCCGAGCACGCCGTGCTGCACCTGCTCTACGCGCGGTTCTGGCACAAGGTCCTGTTCGACGAGGGGCTCGTCCCGTGTGCCGAGCCATTCGCCAAGCTCGTCAATCAGGGGATGATCCTGGGCGAGCTCGAGCACACGTACGAGACCGAGGTCGACGGCAAGAAGGTCGAGCACAAGGTCGCCGAAGACGACCTCGAGAAGCGCGGCGACAACCTCGTCCTCAAGCGCGACCCGTCGGTCGTCGTGACCGCGCGTTCCCACAAGATGAGCAAGTCGCGCGGCAACGTGGTCAACCCGGACGCCATCGTGGAGCGCTTCGGCGTCGACTCGATGCGCTTGTACGAGATGTTCATGGGGCCGCTCGAGGCCACCAAGCCGTGGAGCACGTCGAGCATCCAGGGGGTGCGGCGATTCCTCGAGCGCATCTGGCACGTGGCGCAGCGTCCGCGGACGGATGCCGGGGCCGACGACGCGCTCGCACGGCTGATCCACAAGACGGTCCGCAAGGTCACGGGCGACATCGAGGCGCTCCGCTTCAACACCGCCATCAGCGCGCTCATGGTGCTCACCAACGAAGTGGCCAACCGGAGCCCCGTTCCGACGCGCGCGCTCGAGACGATCGCCCTCCTGCTGCACCCTTTCGCGCCGCACCTGGCCGAAGAGGTCTGGGAGACGCTCGGGCATCCGCCGAGCATCCAGGCGGTCGCGTGGCCGACCTTCGATCCTGCGATGTGCGAGGACCCGGAGATCGAGATCCCGGTTCAGGTCAACGGCAAGGTCCGAGGCAAGGTGAAGGTGCCCGCCGATGCCGGCGAAGCCCTGGTGCTCGAGCACGCCCGCGCGGCCGTGACCGCCCACCTCGCCGGCAAGACGGTCGCCAAGGAAGTCTACGTTTCCGGGAAGATCGTCACGATCGTGGTGAAGTGACGGTTGGGGATCCCCACCCAAGCCTCGGTCGCGTGCACGACTCTGCTGCTCGTGGTGGTGCCGTTGCTCGCAGGGTGCGGGTACACGCTCGAGGGTGCCGGCGACGAGCCGAGCCTGGTGGTGCGTCTGCACGTGCCGGCGGTGGCTTCGACCGAGCCCGACGCGACGGGTGTGCTTCGTGCGTCGCTGCGCCGCGAGCTCGTCGCGCACGGCGTCGCCGTGGATCGGGGCGCACGCAGCCGATTGGTCGTCGAGGTCGTCCGCATCGCGAGCGACGACGACCTCGTGGCCGTGAGCGGCGACGTGGTCCTGGCGGGTCGCACGCGCGTCGATGCTGAAGGGCTCGCGCGTCTCGAGGGCGCGGGGCAGGCTTGGAGCGTGAGGGCCATCGGGCGAGCCGACGCGCCGGCGCCATCGGCGCGGCACTTTCGCGCGGTCAGGGCGCGTCTGGTGCACCTGGCGCTGCGGGATCTCGCGCGCGCGATCGCGCAACGCCTCGTGGACGGAGGCCTCGGTGGACGCTGACGACCGACGCGCAGGCGCGACCGCGCCCGGAGTCCGGACCGTCGCGTTCGTCGCCTTCGGCACGCTGCTCGGCGTCGCGCTCGGTGCGCTCGTCATGGTGGGCGTGCACACGCTGACGGGACCGACCGGTCGCGCCACCGATGCCGACGCCGGGGTCGTCGACGTCGCAGGCCCGGTGCTGCGCGTGGCCACGGAGGACGCCGACGGCGACGGGCGGGTCGACCGCTGGAGCTACACGGACCGCTTCGGGCTACGCGTGCGCGTCGAGGAGGATCGCAACCGCGACGGCAAGCCCGACCGACAAACGCGTTACGCGGGTGGGGCCGCCGTCGAGATCGACGAGGACGAAGACTTCGACGGCGGGTACGAGCGCACGAAGGTGCTCGGACCCGGCGGCCGCGTCCTGACGCTCTACTACGACATGGACGGCGACGGCATCGGGGAGCGCTGGTTCCAGTACGACGAGGGCGGCCGCACGATCGCGCGCGGGTACGACGCCGATCGCGACCGCATCTCCGAGCGCATCGAGCGGCTCACGCGCGCCGGGCGCGTCACGCAGGTGGAGCTCGACGCGGACGGCGACGGCATCGCGGAGCGCATCGACCACGCACGTCGCCGCGACGCCGGTCCCGACGCGGCTCCCCAACGCGTCGACTTCGACCGCGACCGCGACGGCGTCTACGAGGTGCGCGAGACGCTGCGTCCCGACGGCCTGCCCGTGCTCCGGTCCATCGACCGCGACGGCGACGGCGACCGCGAGGTGATCGAGTTCCTCGACACCGCCGGCCGGGTGCGAAAGCGCGGCGTGGACGTGGACGGCGACGGCCTGCCCGAGCGATGGGAGATCCCCGCGCGCGACGGGCGTCCAGCCCGCGTGGGCTGGGACGACGACGGAGACTACGAGGTCGACCGCTGGGAGACCGGCGCCGCATCGGGGCCCGCTTCCTCGGCGCGGCGTTGACGTGGTCCTGGCCACGTGCTTTATCTCCGCCCCCGCGGCTACCGGCACTTTGCACGCCGAAACCCCCCGCGCCCACGAAGATCCCATGCACGCGCAACACGCCATCATCGAGGAGCTCGAGAAAGCCAACCGTCGCGCCCTGCCGGAGTTCCGCGCCGGCGACACGGTGCGCGTCCACCACCGAATCGTGGAGGGCGACAAGGAGCGCGTGCAGGTGTTCCAGGGCGTCGTGATCCGCCGGTCGCGCGGTGGCCTGGGCGCTACGTTCCGCGTGCGCAAGGTGGCAGCCGGTGGCGTCGGAGTGGAGCGCACGTACCCGCTCCACTCGCCGCGCATCGAGAAGATCGAGATCGTGCAGCGCGGCCGCGTCCGACGCTCGCGCCTGTACTACCTGCGCGATCTGCAGGGCAAGAAGGCCCGCATCCAGGCCCGCACCGAGTCGGGCGGCTCGTCCGGATCCGGCGCTTCGGTTCCTCCGCCTCCCGCCGAGTCCTGAGCCTGCTCAGAACACCTGCGCGGTGAAGAGCTCGAGCTCCGCGTCGGGGTGTTGCCACGCACCTTCGCGCAGCCCCGCTTTGCGCGAGACGGCCTCGAGCAGCTGAAGGCGATCGAACCCGTGCTCCGTCGCGACCTGCGGCAGCAGGAGCCCTCGGCGTCCGCCGAGCGAGAGCACGACGCCATGGCGGCCGACGATCAGGTCGTCGGGCGATGCGCGCCACGGAGGCGCAAGCACGCTCACGTCGACCGTCAACGCGCCGAGCTCCTCCCCGCGCAGCGGCGGGAACCTCGAGTCGCGCGTCGCGGCCGCGACGGCCATCTCGCGAACGAGCTCGGCGAGCGGCCGGTCGGACGTCACGCTCCCGATGCACCCGCGTAACGCACCGCCGACGTGCAGCGTCACGAAGCATCCTGCGTGCTGCGCGAGCCGCGGCGGCAAGACCGCGTCGATCTCGGGAAGCGCCGAGTGACGGGCGCACGCCTCGGCCGCCGCGCGCGCGATCCCCACGAGCTTCGCGCGTTCTGCGGCACCGAGCCATCGGCCTGCGATCGGCTCTCGGGGCGCGCGATCGCGCCGCCATCGCAGGTAGTCGGCGAGCATGACGGGGTGATCGAACACGATCGGTCGCGGCGGAACCGCGGGGTCCACCGCCACCGCGTGGGTGGCGTCGTCCCCGCCTTTCGGCAGCCCGGAGGCTCGTCCCACGAACACGGTCGAGATGGTGTGCAGCCGCGGGTCACGGTCCGGGCTCGAGTAGACCCCGAGCAACGCGAGCAGCGAGACGTCGAGCCCGGTCTCCTCCTCCGCCTCGCGGCGCGCGGCATCCTCGACGCACTCGCCGTAATCGACGAAGCCTCCCGGCAACGCCCATCCGCGCGGCTCGTTGCCCCGCTCGATCATCACGATTCGTCCGGGCGCGTCGTCGAGCTCGATGACGATGTCCACGGTGGGCACGGGATTTCGGTGTTTTGGCACGGGCGCTCCGCCGCTACTCTGGCGCCGCCCCCGCGCCTGCGTCAAAGGCCGCGCCGCGACCCATGGACGCGCGGTCCCCTTTCCTCGCAACACGGGGAGAAGCCCGGTGCGCGGGAAGGGCCCTCTCGCTCGGCGCGCCCCGCGGCGCTATAGGTCCTCCGTGACACCGACTGGCAGCGATCCCGCACCCGACGCGGTGGAGGCCGCTACGATTCGGCTGCGCGAGGTCGTGCGCCCGCTCGGCTCGGCGCTGGTCGCGTTCTCCGGGGGGCTCGACAGCGCGCTCGTCCTTCGCGTCGCCACGCTCGAGCTCGGTGAGCGGGCCGTGGGTCTCACCGCCGTCGGCCCTGCGTTGCCCGAAGAGGAGAGGCTCGACGCGGCACGCGTGGCCTCGGTGCTCGGCGCGCGTCACGTCTTCGTCGACTCGCAGGAGATCGACGATCCCGACTACGCGTCCAACCCGATCAACCGGTGCTTCTTCTGCAAGAGCGAGCTGTATCGGATCACCGCGCGGACGGCCACGGAGCTCGGGCTCGCCCACGTCGTCAACGGCACCAACCTCGACGACCTGGGCGACTACCGACCGGGGCTCGACGCCGCGCGCGAGCATGGGGTGCGAAGCCCGCTCGTCGAAGCAGGCCTCGACAAGGAGGCCGTTCGAGCGGTCGCGCGTCACCTCGGGATGGACGTCTGGGACAAGCCCGCGAGCGCATGTCTCGCGTCGCGCATCCCCTACGGCACGCCCGTGACGCGCGAACGTCTCGCGCGCATCGAGCGATTCGAGTCGGATCTCCGCGCGCTCGGCTTTCGACAGGTCCGCGTGCGGCACCACGAAGACCTGGCGCGCGTCGAGCTCGGCCGCGCCGAGATGGACGCGGCGCTCGCGGAGCCGATGCGCACCAAGATCGTGGAGGCCGGCAAGGCGGTCGGCTACCGGTTCGTGACGCTCGACCTCGCGGGCTACCGCATGGGCAGCTTCAACGAGCGGCTGCCCGTCGTGCGGTGACGACGCCCCTCACCCTGCCTCTCCCCGCGCAGCGGGGAGAGGTGACGCGCGTCTCCTGCTCGCGAAAGCCTGGTCAGCCCTTCATGGAATCGATGAGGATCTGGGCGACCTCGGGGCGGGAGAACTCCGGAGGCGGCAGCTCCCCGGCGCGCAGCATGTCGCGCACCTTCGTGCCCGAGAGATTGACCTGCGTCTCGGGGCCGCCCGGCGCGGTCTTCTGCGTGGCCATCTGACCGGTCGTCTTGCTGAAGAACGCATTCTCGAACTTCAGCGGCTGGATGCCGAGCTCGCCGGGCTGGAATTGGTCGAACAGCTTCTGGGCGTCGTACGTGCCGTAATAGCTGCCGACGCCGGCGTGGTCGCGACCGACGATGAAATGCGTGCAGCCGTAGTTCTTGCGCGCGATGGCGTGGAAGATGGCCTCGCGCGGCCCGCCGTAGCGCATGGCCGCTGGGTAGACCGAGAGAACCACCCGATCGTGCGGGTAGTACTTGGCCATCAGGACCTCGTAACAGCGCATGCGCACGTCGGCCGGGATGTCGTCGCCCTTGGTCTTTCCAACCAGCGGATGGAGCATCAGGCCGTCCACGATCTCGAGCGCGCACTTGGTGATGTACTCGTGCGCCCGGTGAATCGGGTTACGCGTCTGGAACCCGACGATGGTCCGCCATCCTCGCTCGCGGAACAGCGCCCGCGTCTGCGTCGGGTCGCGGTGGTACGCCGGGAACGCCACGGTGTCCGGGCGCTCGAGCAGATGGATCTCTCCTGCCAGATAGACCTCGCCGGCTTCTTTGATCGCACGCACCCCCGGGTGGGCGAGCTCGGTCGTCAGGTAGACCCGCTGTGCCTCCACCTCGCGGTCGGGGCGGAAGCGCTCCTCGAGATCGAGCACCGCCAGCACCTTGCCGGACTCGTCGGTCAGCGCGACCTGCTGGCCTTCCTTGAGGCCGTCCGCCACCTCGGCGGCGACCTGCAGGCAGATCGGCACGGACCAGGCGAGGCCGTTCGTCAATCGCATGCTCTCGACGACGGCGTGGTAATCGCGCTGCGAGAGGAATCCCCGCAGCGGCGAGAAAGCGCCGACGGCGATCATCTCGAGGTCGCTCTGTGCGCGCTCGTCGAGCTTGACCTTGGGCATCGATTGCGCCCGCTCGAGCAGGCCGTCCTTGACGTCCGCGTCGACCGTGCGGTCGATGAGAGCACCACCGTGGGGTTGAATGGCATCGAGAGAGGTAGGCATCGAATCTCCAGCAGGCCCCCCTCGGGGGGGCGCGGGGGTGACAGGCCCCCCTCAGGGGGGCGCGGGGGGACAATCGACAATCACAGTCCAGGATTGAAGGGCGGACGCCCCGTGGCGGGCGTCTCGTAAGCGCGTTCCTCGCCGTCCCGGAGCTTCACGCGCCAGACGGTCTTGTGCCGCAGCGCGCGCCCCCGGAGCGCGACCCCGCGCACCACGACCGCCGCGGGCAGGCGCATCTTGATTGCCTGCGTGGGGCACACTTTCACGCACGCGGCGCAGTCCCAGCATTCGCCGTTGTCGCGAATCGTCGCTTTGCCGTCCTCGATCCGGAGCACCATCAGGTCGCCGGGACAATCGCGCACGCAGAGGGGCTCCGGCGCGGTACCGCAGGAGTTGCAGAGCCTCTCGTCTACGTAGATGCCCATTCGGTCAGCTCCTGGTCCCGCGGGCGAATCGCGGCGAGGCTCCCTCTCCCCGAATGGGGAGCGGGTCGGGGTGAGGGGCGAGCGATCGACGCGAGCCCGCTGCGAGGAGTCGGCTCATGGCCCCGACGCCGGTGCGGTGCGGGGAGGGGGAGGGGGAATGTCCGCGCGCTCGACGGGTCGCTCGAGGGTGCGAATCTCCCCCGTCCGCGGATCCTTCACGGTATTGACGAACACGGTCCAGCGCGCATCGTCGCGCTCCGGGTAATCGAGCCGCTCGTGGTAGCAGTGCCAGCGTGTCTCGCGTCGATGGAGCATGTGCTCCACGAGAACGCGCGCGACCTCCACGCGATCCATCACCTCGTGCGCGTGCATCAGCTCGTAGGGCGACCGGACCGTCATCGCGCCGAGCTCGGCAGCCAGCCGCTCCAGATGGATTCGCGCGACGAGCAGCTCGCCTTCGCCGCATCCGTACTGCACGGAGATGCCGCCTGCGTACTCGTCCATCACCTTCTGCAGGCGCTCCTCGAGCTCCGCCGGCGTGACGGCTTCGGGCTTGTCCTCGAAAGGCGCCATGACCCGGTCGCGCTCGCGCACGACGTCCTCTTCGTCGAGCTCCACGTGCGGGCGACCCACCACGTCGGCCACCATGTCGCGTACGGCGATGGCCGCTTCGGCCCACGCGCCGGACGCGTATTTCTTGGGCGACCCGCCCGCCACGTCACCCGCGGCCCACAGTCCGGGCAACGTGGAGCGGCGCGCCGCGTCGATCCAGTAGCCGGCCAACCCATGACCGCCGACCACGTGCGGCTCGCCGCCGCATATCTCGACCGGCGCCATGTGGCCCCCGCTGCGCGCGTAATACGCCTCGTCCGCGAGCATCATCGCGGCGGCAGGCGCCATCGAGAGATACGCGGCAATCGTGCCTTCGAGGCGGCGAGGGTCGGCGCCTCGCACGTCGAGGTAACACGGCCCGCGACCCGCGCGCTGCTCGAGCAACGTCGCGAAGAGCCGGTCCTGGGTGCGCATCTTCTCGCCCCCGAGGTGCTCGTAGTACTTGCCCAGATAGGCCTCGCCCTTCGCGTTGATCTGCTTGGCCTTGAGCCACTGCGCGATCTCGCCCGTC
>JADZFZ010000272.1 GCA_020854145.1 Deltaproteobacteria bacterium
AAGGGACGTCGACCGGCAGCGGGCGCCCCGTCGCGAAGCGCCATCGGAACGTCTGCGCGGCGCCCGAGAGCGCGGCGTCCACGGTCACCTCGTAGACGGCCGCGCGATCGAGCGTCGAGCCCGGCTCCGGCACGAGCGCGATGGTGCCGTCGAGATAGCCCTGCTGCTCGTGCTCGGTCGGGCCGCCGTCGTAGTAGAGGCGAAAGAGCGGCACGACGTCGCCGGTGTCGAGGCGCGCGAGCGTCGCGCTCACGTCCGACATGGCGCCCATCCCGTTCAGACCGATGGACGCGATGGTCGCGCTCCCGGGGCGTGCGCCGCCCGCGAAGGGATCGTCGACCGTCGGGCAGGGCGACTCGCTCCCGGCGAACGCGCGCGCCGCTCCGACGAGGTCCGGAGGCGGCCACAGGATGGGATACGGCGCCGCGGCCCGCGCATCGGTGCCGGGTGCGTACTGCACGCACGCGTAGCCGTCTCCGGCCGCGACCCCGACGCGCGCGAGGCCCGGATGGATCAGCGGCAGCCGGTGATAGAGCGTGCCCATCCAGCCGTCGATGGCCTCCGCGATCCCACCGCGCCCGATGGACAGCACCGACGCGATGCCGGCGTCGTTGCCCTCTTCGCTCGCGTAGTCGAGCGACAGATCCTCCTCGTGCGTCAGCACCGGCTCACCGAGCTCCTCCGAGCGGCGCCGCAGGTACGCGAGGTGGATCTCGCAGCCGTGCGTGAGCTCGGCGTCGTTCACGACGGGACCGAGCCCGACGAGGCTCCGTGTCCAGCTGAGATGCGCGACCCCGTCGCTCACGACGTCGCCGGTCGGCACCGGCGCCTCGGGGTAGTCGCACGCCCGACGTCGATCGCGGTTGGCGATGGACGGGCAGTTGTCGCGCGCGTCGGCGCGCCCGTCGCCGTCGATGTCGCCCACGACGCTGGGCCCGCGCACCGGATCCGGGATCGCGGGGGGCCCCGATGCAATCGGGTCGTCGTCGCCCGAGCAGGCGGCGAGAAGGAGGACGAGCAGCCCGAGGCGCGCGGCGAGCAAGCGATCCCTCTCAGAACGACGAGCCGGGCTGCGTGAGGAACTCGAGCTCCGCGGGTGTCGAGTCGCGGCCCAGGATGGCGTTGCGGTGGGGGAAGCGGCCGAAGCGAGCGACGATGTCGCGGTGCTGCTCGGCGAAGCGCAGCTGTCCCTCCGAGCCGAGCGCACGGAACAGCGCGACGCACCGCTCCTGGTCTTCGAGCGACTCGCTGTGCATGAGCGGCATGTAGAGGAACGGACGCTCCGTCGGCGGCAGCGCGGCGTCGAAGCCTTGCGCCACGGCGTCGCGCGCGGCCTCGAGCGCACGCGCGTCGCTGGCGAACGAGCGCGCCTCGCCCCGGAACATGTTGCGCGAGAGCTGATCGAGCGCGATCACGTAGGCGAGCGCGCCGCGCGGAGTCGCCCGCCAGCCCTCGTGCTCGCCGCGCTCGACGGCCGCGTGCAGGTCGGCGAACCGACTGCGCACCTCCGCGTCGAACGCAGGGTCCTTCTTCCACCACCGAGCCGGGTCGAGCCCGAACCAGAACTCCAGAACCACGTCGTGGGGTGTGCTCTCGGTCATCGAGGACGAACCGTAGCCCATCGGGGCTACGTCGCGCCGAGCCGCGTCGCGAGGTACGCAACGGCGCCGTCGAGCGTCGTGACGCGCACGTAGTCTCTCTCGGGCACGTCCACGCCGAGGCGCGCGTGCAGCGCGGTCACGAGGTGGAGCACGTCCATCGAGTCGATGTCGAGCTCCTCGCGCACGTCGGCGGCGGGATCGAGGCTCGAGAGGTCCGCCTCCGGCGCGATGCGCGCGAGCTCGGCGAGGTAGGCGGCGCGGAGGTCGTCTCTGCTGTATGCGGTCATGGGGCTTCCTTGGACGCGACGAGCGACAGCGCGGGATCCTGCAGCAGCTCTCCCACGGTGCCGAGGAACGATGCGGCGCGATGGCCGTCGATCACGCGGTGGTCGGCGGCCAGCGTGAGCTCGACGATGGGCCGCGCGACGACCGTGCCGTCGCGAACCCACGGACGTTCGGTGATCCTGCCGACGCCCACGATCGCGACCTGCGGCGCGAAGATGATCGGCAGCAGCCACTCGACGCCGCGATCTCCGAGGCTCGTGACGGTGAGGGTCCCGTCGGCCATCTCGCTCGTGCGCAGCCCCCCACGCTTGGCGCGCTCGACGAGGTCGCGAAACGCCGCCATCAGCTCGGGCAGCGCCTTGCGATCGGTGTGGTGGATGGCGGGTGCGACGAGGCCGCCGCCGCGCAGCGCGACCGCGCAGCCGACGTGAACGTCGGGCAGCGGCGGCGCGGCGTCGCCGTCCCAACGCGCGTTGAGCTCGGGCACCTTGCGGAGCGCGCGGGCGACGGCCCACACGAACAGCACCGCGGGTGCGTAGCGCGACGCGGGAGGGAGCTTCTCGTTCTCGGCGGCGAGCCACGCGAGCGCGGCACCGACGTCGACGGAGTGCCCCAGGTAGAAGTGCGGGACCTCGCGTTTCGACCGCGCCATCGCCGCGCCGATCACGCGACGCATCGTCGACTGCGGCTTGGTGCGGGCATCGGGCGTGGCAGCCTCGCTCGGCGCGGGAGGCTCGGGCGCGCGCGCGACGTTGGCCAGGTCGGTTGCGAGCACCGCACCCTCGGGCCCGCTGCCGCGGACCGCACGAAGGTCGATCCCTTTCTCGCCTGCGAGCCGACGCGCGAGCCCGCTGGCGCGAACGAACGTCGCCGAAGCCCTCGGCGCAGGTGCGGGCGGGAGCGCGGTCGCGAGCGCAGGCGTGGGACGCAAGCCCGGCGTCAACGTCGCCGACGGCGGTGTGACGGGTGTGAGCGTGGTCGGGGGCGTGCTCACCGGCGCCGGCACGGGCACGGGTGCGGGCGCCGACGCGGGCGGAGCTGCGGGCGCGTGGTCGACCTCGGCGCGCGGGCGGACGTACGCCAGCACCGTCCCGACCGCGACCTTCTCGCCCGGGCTCACGACGACCCGCTCGAACGTCCCGCTCGTGAACACCTCGATGACCAGGATGCCCTTGTCGGTCTCGACCTCGGCGATGGGATCGCCGCGCTCGACGCGGTCACCCGGCGCGCGAAGCCACTTCACGAGCGTCCCCGATTCCATGTCGGCGCCGAGCGACGGCATCGGCATGGGCACGAGCTCGGCGTCGCTCATGTCCGACGTCCGCGCACCGCGCGCTCGGCCGCCTGCACGATGGCGGGCACCTGCGGCAACGCGGCGTCCTCGAGGTGCTTCGCGTAAGGGATCGGGACCTCGACCGAGCAGACGCGCTCGAGGGGCGCGTCGAGATCGAAGAACGCGTCCTCGGCGAGGCGCGCGGCGACCTCGGCCGACAGGCTGCCCGTCCTCCAGCCCTCGTCGACGATCACGGCGCGATGCGTGCGCCTCACCGACGCGACGAACGTCGCGTGATCGAGCGGACGAAGGCTCCGTAGATCGATCACCTCCGCCTCGATGTCGCCGCGCGCGAGCTCGTCCGCGGCTGCGAGCGTCTTCGGCAACGAGCCTCCGTACGTGATCAGCGTGACGTCTCGGCCCGACCGCCGGATGGCCGCGCGCCACGGGCTCGTGCGCGGTGCGTCGGGATCGAAGGGCCCCTCCATCGGGTAGAGGAACTGGTGCTCGAACACGATCACGGGGTCGGGATCCTCGAGCGCGTCGAGGAGCAGGTCGTGCGCGTCCTGGACCGTCCCGGACGCGAGCACCTTGATCCCGGGGACGTGCGCATACCAGCTCTCGAGGCTGTGCGAGTGCTGCGCGGCCAGCTGGCGGCCCCCGCCCGTCGCCATGCGCACGACGAGGGGCACGGCGAGCTGCCCGCCCGACATGTGCCGCAGCGTGGCCGCGTTGTTCACGATCTGGTCGAGCGCGAGCAGGCTGAAGTTGACGGTCATGACCTCGACGATCGGCTTCATCCCGCCGAGCGCGGCGCCGATCCCCGCGCCCACGAAGCCCGACTCCGAGAGCGGCGTGTCGCGCACCTTGCTCGGACCGAGCTCGTCGAGCAGCCCTGCCGAGCACGAGTAGGCGCCGCCGTAGCTGCCGACGTCCTCGCCCATCAGGAACACCGTCGGATCCTCGAGCAACGCGCGGCGGAGCGCGGTGCGCACGGCCTCGCGGTAGGTCGCGTTCTTCATCCGACGTCCCTCACGTAGAGATCGCGACGCAAGTCCTCGACGGGCTCGAGCGTCCCTGCGTCGGCCTCGCGCACCGACGCTTCGACCTCTTCGGCGGCAGCCGCGCGGAGCGCTTCGACCTCCGCGGTGGCGAGACCGTACGCGCCGTCGAGCTTGCGCGTCGCGAACGCGATCGGGTCGCGCTCCTTCCATCGCGCGACCTCCTCCCGATCTCGGTACTTCTCGGCGTCGTACATGGAGTGCGCCCGGAAGCGGTACGTCTGCAGCTCGAGGAAGCGCGGGCCCTCGCCGCGTCGGATCGCGGCCGCCGCCTCGCGCGTCGCGTCGAGCACCTCGAAGACGTCCATCCCGTCGACGTGTCGCGAGGGGATCCCGTGCGCCTGCGCCATGTGGACGATGGCCGGATCCGAGGCGTGGCGGCGCAAGGCGGTGCCCATCGCGTACTGGTTGTTCTCGCAGAGGAAGAGGACCGGGAGCCGCCAGAGCGCCGCGAGGTTGAGCGACTCGTGGAACTCGCCCTCGTCGGTGGCGCCGTCGCCGAAGAAGCACGCCGTCACGCGCGTGCGCGCGTTCATCTGGTCGGCGAGCGCGAGCCCCACCGCGATGGGCAGCCCGCCGCCGACGATCGCGTAGCCGCCGAAGAAGCGGCGCGACACGTCGAAGAGGTGCATCGAGCCGCCGCGCCCTCGCGCGCACCCGTTCTGCCTGCCGTACATCTCGGCCATCACCGCGCCGAGCGGCACGCCGCGCACGATGGCGTGACCGTGCTCGCGGTAGGTCGCGACGATCGAGTCGTCGTCGTCGAGCGCGCGGATCGCCCCGACCGCGACGGCCTCCTCGCCGACGTAGAGATGGAGGAAGCCGCGGATCTTCTGCTGGCCGTAGACCTCGGCGCACCGCTCCTCGAACAGGCGCACCAGGATCATCTGGCGCAGCAGCGCGACGCCTTCCTCCTTGGTGACGGACAGGCTCGTCACGACGAGCCCGGCCCTTCCAGCGTCGAGGTGTCGCCTTCGGGCAGACCGAGCTCTCGCGCCTTGAGCAGCCGTCGCATGATCTTGCCGCTCCGCGTGCGCGGCACCGAGTCGACGAACGCGATCTCGCGCGGCGCCACGGCGGGCCCGAGGTGCTTGCGCGCGAAGCCGATGATCTCGAGCGAGAGCGCATCGCCTGCCGCGAAGCCGGGCTTGAGGGCGACGAACGCCTTGATGATCTCGCCCGCGATCGGATCGGGCTTGCCGATGACGCCCGCTTCCGCGACGGCCGGGTGCAGGAGCAACGCGCTCTCGACCTCGAAGGGACCGACCAGGTGCCCCGCGCTCTTGATGACGTCGTCGGCGCGCCCGACGAACCAGAAGTACCCGTCGGCGTCGCGCCTCGCGAGGTCGCCCGTGAGGTACCAACCGTCGGCGAAGCACTTCGCGTAGCGATCGGGTTGTCCCCAGTAGGCGCGGAACATGGACGGCCAACCCGGCCGCAGCGCGAGCTCGCCTTCGATGTCGGGCGCGACGATCTCCTCGATCGATCCGTCGTCACCGCGTCGCACGATTCCGGCCTCGACGCCGGGCAAGGGCCTGCCCATCGAGCCTGGCCGCACCTCGGCGCTCGCGAGGTTGGCCACCATGATCCCGCCCGTCTCCGTCTGCCACCAGTTGTCGTGGAACGGACGACCGAAGACCTCTTGGCTCCAGACGACCGCGTCGGGGTTGAGCGGCTCGCCGACGCTCGCGAGGAACCGCAACGACGAGAGGTCGCGCGTGCGCACGGGCTCGGCGCCCGCCTTCATCAACATCCGGATCGCCGTGGGCGCGGTGTACCAGACGGTCACGCGCTCGCGCGCCAGCGTGTCGTACCAACGCTCGGCGTCGAGCTCGCCTTCGTCCACGATCATCGTCACGCCGTGGGTCAGCGGCGCGATGATGCCGTACGAGGTGCCAGTGACCCACCCGGGATCGGCCGTGCACCAGAAGACGTCGTCCGGGTGGAGATCGAGCGCCCAGCCGCCCGTGAGGTGGTGCATCACGACGGCCTCGTGCACGTGCAGCGCACCCTTGGGCGTGCCCGTCGTGCCGCTGGTGAAGTGCAGCAGCGCCGGTGTCTCCGGGTCGGTCGGCGCGATGGCGTGCTCGTCGGGTGCGGACGCCACGAGCGTTGCCCAGTCGTGCGTGCCCGGTACGGCCGTGCTCGCCCGGTCGTCGCCGACGAGGATGACGTGCTCGAGGGAGCCGAGCTCGCTCCGGATGGGCGCGATCTTGCGCGCGTACAGGCGCTCGGTCGTGACCAGCACGCGGGCCTGCCCGATCGTCATGCGCGCGCGAATCGGGTCCGGTCCGAAGGCCGAGAACATCGGACAGAGCACGGCGCGGTGGCGCAGCGTCCCGAGCGCCGTGACGAAGAGCTCGGGCACGCGACCGAGCAAGGCGTAGACGCGGTCGCCGGGCGCGATCTCGAGCGACTCGAGCGCGCGAGCGAATCGACGCGTCTCGCGCGCCAGCGATCGATAGGTCCATTCCTCGCGCTCGCCGTGCTTGCCGAGCCAACGGATCGCGACGTGGTCCGCGCGCGGCCCGTCGAGGTGTCGATCGAGCGCCTCGTACGCGATGTTCAGCCCGAAAGGACGGCCTTCGAACGCTCGTCGTGCATCGCTCCAACGAAAGGTGGAGCGAGCCTCGTCGTAGTCGGCGACGTTGGGTGCGGGCTCATCCGCCCGCCGCGTTTTCGAGATGCGAGGATGGTTGGCCACGCCCCCGAAGGCTGCAGCGTTCGTGCCCCGCGCGGCGATCGCGCCGCTGCCGCTCGCCCCCACGAAAGAAATGCGCTGGAGGGCCTTCCGAGCCTCTCACGCCCCACGCGCGAAGCGCGAGTCGGAAGGCGAGATGCGTCCAGCGCATCAGCGCGGGGGCGTCTCGCGCGTCTCGACGGGCGGAGGCGGCGAGCGGCGTGGCGACGTGGGACCGTCGGTCTCGTCGTCGCTCGTGCGCGCGGGCGGGATCGACCGATCTTCGGCGCTCTGCTCGCCGGCGGGCTGGTCGGATCGCGTGTCGACACGCGCGCCGCCGCAGCCGCTTGCGAGCCACAGCAACAGAGAGGCAAGGAGCGCGTGCGTCATGGCGGACCTCCTTCGAGGAGACCTTGCCAATCTCCTGCCACGGCTGCGGCGTGATCAGGTCTTGCGTGCCTTGGCCTTCTCCGCGCGTGCCTTCGGTGCACGCACCGTGCGCGTCTGCCGACGCCGCAGGTTGGAGTCGGTCTTGGTGGCGTTCGCGCTCTTGCGCGTCGACTTGCGCGAAGGTCGTCCGGTGGCGGAGTCCTCGAGCGCGTAGGTGGCCTTCTTCGCGGCGTGCTGCGACTCGTTCCGCGTCGCGGTCGCGCCTTTGCCACGCTTCTTGTCGGTCGCGCTGACGCCCTTCTGCGACGTATCGGTCTTCGTCGTGTCGCGTCGCGGCTTGACGGCCTTCTTCTTCCGCCTCTCGCCCGAACGTTCCTCGATGCTTCGCGCAATCTCGGCCTTGGTCGCCATGAGCCCTCCGCAGGTCGCGGCCCTTTAGCAATCAGCGGCCCGCCGATCGAGGGGAAGTCGAGCACGCATCGTCGCCGCACGTCGTGCGGCCCGACCGCGGGCGCGCGCGAACGAACTTCGCGCCTGACGTCGAGGAGCGCGCAGGGTCGCCGACGCGCACGAGCGGGTAGTTTCCGGAAGCCAGCATTGACACGATCACGCACACCGTAGTACCCACGTCGCAGTCGGAGGCATCCATGGCGGGACCCACGGACAAGCGGAAGCAGAGTCTCTACTTCCCGGAGTCGATGCTGCAGGACGTGCAGCGCGAGGCCGCGAGGCTCGACCGCTCGCTGTCCTGGATCGTCCAGCGTTGCGTCAAGATCGGTTTGGCCGACATCAAGAAGCTCCCGTCGGTCAACGACATCCCGGACGACGGCACGGACGAGCGCGGCGAGCGCGACTGAGCGCCCCACGAGTGCGTTGAAGACCGAGTCCTTCGCTGCCGCCGACGACGGCACACTTCTCTACTACTCGACGACCGCGCCCGACGAGCCGGACGAACCCGCTCGTGCGCCCGTCGTGCTCTGCGATGGGATCGCCTGCGACGGCTTCATCTGGAAGTACCTGCGTCCCGCGCTCGCGCGCGATCGGGTCATCCTGCACGCCCACTACCGCGGGCACGGCCGCAGCGGCTCACCACGCGACAAGGCGCGCATCGACATCCCGGCGCTCGCGCGCGACATGATCGCCGTCCTGCGCGATGCCGGCCTGCCGCCCGCGATCATCGCGGGCCACTCGATGGGGACGCAGATCGCGCTCGAGCTCTACCGCCACGCACCCGATCGCGTGCGCGCGCTGATGCTCCTGTGCGGCTCGTCGGGCCGCATCACGAGCACGTTCCACGGAACCGATCTGCTCCGTACGGTGCTGCCGCCCATCCTCGAGACGGTGCGGGGACGCCGCGGCGTCGCGCGGGCGATCTGGAGCCGGCTCTCGCCGACGCTCGGCTTCCGCATGGCGAAGCTCCTCGGCGAGGTCAACCGCCGGCAGATGCGCGAGGAAGATCTCCGCCCTTATCTCGAGCACATCACGCACGTGGACCTCGAGCTCTTCCTCGGGATGTTGCGCGAGGCGGGCGAGCACGACGCGTCGGACATGCTGTCGAGCATCGGGGTGCCGACCCTCGTGATCGCGGCCGAGCGCGACACGTTCACCCCGCCCGCCGTCGCCGAGGCGATGGCGAGCGCGATCCCCGACTCCGACTTCTTGATGCTGCGCGCGGGCTCGCACGCCGCGCCCATCGAGCAGCCAGACCTCGTGGAGCTCCGCGTGGCGAAGTTCCTCCGCGATCGCGTCGACTGAACGATCTCGACTACATCGAGACGCGGAAGAGCTGCTGGCCGATGAGCAACGTGTCGCCGTTGCCGAGCGAACGTTCGCTGCGCAGCCGGACGTAGGTACCGTTGGAAGAGCCGACGTCGAGCAGCCAGAGCTTGCCGTTCTCGGGATAGATGCGGCAGTGCAGGCCGGAGACGTAGCCGTCCTCGGGAAACACGACGTCGCCGCGCTCGCGACCGAGGTAGATCCCGGTCGGAGGGATCCCGAAGCCGGTGCCGAGCTGATCGCGGCCGATCACGAGGCCGATGCGCCCGACGAACCCCGGATCGGGGCTGCCCATACGCTCCGTGCCGTCCGCATCCGGCGGTGATCCGGCGATGCGCTCGAACTTCAGGATCTCCTGACCGACGCGGAACACGTCGTTCTCCTGGATCTCGACGGGCTGGTTCGCCTCGATGCGGATGTAGACGCCGTTGAGGCTCTGCTCGTCGCGCACCGTGAGCTTGTTGCCCTGCAGATGGAACGTCGCGTGGCGCGGCGAGAGGTACGCGTCCTGCGCGAACATCGGGCCCGCGCTGCGGCCGACGGTGGACGTTCCGTCGGGCAGGCCGTGCGTGCCGCCCGGCGTCCCGTCCGGACGAAGCAGCACGAGCTCCGCACGGGACGGTCCGCCGCTCGGGGCGGGCTCGGGCGCGCCGAACTGTTGGCCAGGCGGCGCACCCATCGGTCCGGGCGGCGCACCCATCGGTCCGGGCGGCGCACCCATCGGGCCAGGCGGCGCGCCCATCGGTCCGGGCGGCGCGCCCATGGGTCCGGGCGGGCCCCACGCAGGCGCGGGCCCCGGCCCCGGCCCCGCGAGCCCAGGAGTGCTCGGCGGCCGGAAGGCAGGCTCGCTCGCCGGCCGCGGCGGACCGGGCGGCGCGCCCATCGGCGCGCCCATCGGCGGCGGCGGTCCGGGCGGCATCCCCATCGGTCCGGGCGGCGCGCCCATCGGCGGCGGGGGTCCGGGCGGCATCCCCATCGGTCCGGGCGGCGCGCCCATCGGACGCGGAGGCCCACCCATCGGCGGTCCCATCGGCGGCGGCGCGCCCATCGGCGGCGGCGCGCCCATCGGTGCGCCCAGCGGCGGCGGCGCGCCCATCGGGCCCGGCGGTCCTCCCCTCGGCGGCGGCGCGCCCATCGGACCCGGCGGTCCTCCCATCGGCGGCGGCGCGCCCATCGGTGGGCCCATCGGGCCAGGCGGCGCGCCCATCGGACCCGGCGGCCCACCCATCGGCGGCGGCGGCCCCCATGCCGAAGGCCCGGGAGGTGCGGCAGGCCCACCCGGCCCGGGTCGGACCGCGGGCATGCCGGCAGGAGGCGTCGGTGCCGTGAAGTTACGGACCGCCGCGCCTGCATCGCGCGGCAGCTCCGCCCCGCACCCGAGGCAGAACTTGTAGTGGTCCTGGTTCTCCTTCCCGCACTTCGCGCAGATGATCACCCCGGCCTCCTCGTGGTCCGCCTGGCACTCTCGACGAGCTCCGTCGTCAGCGGCGGCAGACGATAAGAGATTGCGATTCGTGCGGTCAAGCGAGGGTGTCCGCGCAGAGTGCGCGGCGGGCACCCCTGGCCCTCGCCCCAACCGCGAGGAACGGGCTCTACACGGTGGCTTCCTGCTAAGCTGGTCGCGTTGGCCGAACCCGCGACGGCTTCTCGGCAGTGCCATCGTTGCGGCATCGAGATCCTCGATGATGCGCGGCGTTGTCACTCGTGCGGCACCGCGCTCATCCGATCGCACCGACCTCCTGCGCTCGACGATCCGCTCATCGGGCGGATCATCGACGGCAAGTTCGAGGTTCGCGGCGTGCTCGGCGAAGGCGCGATGGGCCGCGTCTATCGCGCGCGCCAGGTGAACCTGGACAAGCCGGTCGCGCTCAAGGTGCTGCACAAGAACCTCGCGAACGACCCGCTCCTCGTGAAGCGGTTCCATCGCGAGGCGCGCGCGGCGAGCAAGCTCGCGCACCCCAACAGCCTCGCGGTCATCGACTTCGGCGGCGACAAGGAAGGCACGCTCTACATCGCGATGGAGCTGCTCGAGGGCGAGGATCTCGGCACGGTGCTGCAGCGCGAAGGCACGCTCCCGCCCGAGCGCATCGTCGACATCCTCTCGCAGGTCTGTCTCGCGCTCGAAGAGGCCCACGAGGCGGGGATCGTCCATCGCGATCTGAAGCCCGAGAACATCTTCATCCAGCACGTGCGGGGCAAAGCGGAGTTCGTGAAGGTGTGTGACTTCGGCATCGCGAAGATCGCCGAGGAAGAAGGCGGGGCCTCGAAGGTCACGATGGCCGGCTTCGTCTGCGGCACGCCCGAGTACATGTCGCCGGAGCAGGCGCGCGGTGACGCGCTCGACTCGCGCGCCGACCTCTACTCGATCGGAATCATCCTGTACGAGATGCTCACGGGTCAGGTGCCCTTCCGCGCCGAGTCGGCGCTCGGCGTGGTCACGCGCCACCTCACCGAGCAACCGAAGCCTCCCCACGAAGCGCGTCCCGACGCACCCATCCCTGCGGCGCTCGAGCGCATTTGCATGAAGGCGATCGCCAAGAAACGCGAGGACCGTTTCGCGAGCGCCGAGCAGCTGCGCCGTGCGCTCGAGTCGGCGCTGCACGACACGGCGGTCGCGGGGCGCGAGAGCGCAGCGACCGAGCCGGTGGTGCCGATCCCGCGCACGGGCGTCTCGCCCGTCGTCGTGATCGCCGCCGTGGTGCTGCTCGGCGCGTCGGCTGTGGGTGCCTGGTGGCTCGCGACGCGCCGACCGACCGAGATCACGTCGCCGCGCCCCTCGGCGGAGCGCCCGCCGGCACCGACCAAGACGAGCACCCCATCGCCGCCATCGGGAACCGATCCGTTCGCGCTCGTGGCGCCGGGCGCGGGCGGCGCGACGGATCCGACGCCGAGCCCGACGGGCACGAGCGCGGACGCCGGTGGCGCGGGCGCGCTGCCCATCGGCGAGGCCACACCGCCGACGACGCCGAGCCCCGATCCCCCGGCGACCGTACCGCTCACCCCCGAGCAGCGTCGCGCCGCGGAGCGCGAGGAGCGACGCCAACGCGAAGAGGACGAGCGCCGTCGCCTCGAGCGCGAACGTCTGCGTCAGGAACGTGAAGCGCAAGAACGGCAAGCCGGCGCGCGGCCGCCGACGTCGCCGTCGGGCAGCCCCGAGCCCCCTCCGACGACGCCGACGCAGTCTCCGGGCGAGACCGCTCTGGCCGAAGCGCGACAGCTCCGCAGCCGGGGACAGCTCGGCCCAGCCGCCTCCCGTCTGGAAGAAGCAGCGCGCCTCATGCCGGGCAACGCGCGGGTCTACCAACAGCTCGGGCAGGTCTACACGCGCATGGGCCAGGTGGACCGCGCGCGTGCCGCCTACCGCCGATACCTGCGCCTCGCGCCCAACGCCCGCGATGCCCCGGCGGTGCGCGCCATCCTGGGCGAGCCCGCTCCCGCCCCGCCCCCGTGACGTAGCCCGTCGGGCGAGCCGCGCTCCCCGCCAGCCCATCGGGCCGGTCTCGCGGCTCGTCCGGCGGCGGTCGACGCAGACCCCCACCCCGCGGAGGGGGCCGCGGGGCGCGAGCCCATCCCCTTGCTCCACACCGCTGCGAACCGTGCGTGCCGGGTGCGAACGCGAGAACGCACCCGAGAAGCGTGCCTCTTCGCGATCCGGCCGTGTGGCCGGTTTGGCACGCTTCGGGCTTCGTTCGCAGCTCCGAGGACGGGCGATCGAGGAGGTGCCCCATGCCGTACGCACTCCTGTTCCTGGCATTCGCGGGGGTGACCGTGCAGCTCCTGGCGGTGGCCGTGCTCGCGGCCCGCATGTGGGCCGAGCGCCGGCGTCGCACCGACGCGCCGCGCAGGCGTGCGAGCGTCACGGTGCTCAAGCCCATCAAGGGAGCCGACGAGGATCTCGAGGCGAACCTCGAGTCCATGTACCGGCAGCGGGACGTGGCCTTCGACGTCATCGTCGGCGTGGGCCAGCTCGACGATCCGGGCCTCGCGATCGCGCAGCGCGTCGCCGAGCGCTTCCCCGAGGTGCCGACGACGCTCGTCGTGGGCGGCCGCATATTCGGCAAAACCGGCCAGGCCGTCAACCCGAAGGTCGAGAACCTCGCGAACATGCTGCCGTTCGCGCACGGCGAGCTCCTGCTCATCAGCGATGCGAACGTGCGCGTGCGGCCCGAGTACCTCGCGCGCACCGTCGACGAGATGGATCGCGCAGCCGATCGGCCGGTCGGGCTGGTGACGAACATGGTCGTCGGCGTCGGCGAGGCGAGCCTCGGCGCGGCGCTCGAGAACCTGCACCTGAGCGCATTCGGCGCACCCGCGCAGGCGCTCGCGCGCACGGTGGCGCGAGTGACGCCGGTGGTCGGCAAGTCGATGCTGATGCGTCGCGCCGCGCTCGAGGCCGCGGGGGGGCTCGCCGCCGTCAAGGACGTGCTCGCCGAGGACCACGTGCTCGGTCAGCGCATCGAGTCGGCGGGATACTCGGTGCGCCTGTCGTCGGAGCCGGTCGCCAACGTCAACCGTCACATCTCCGTGCGTGCGTTCCTCTCGCGTCACGCGCGCTGGATGAAGATGCGCGCCGTCTTGCACCCCGCGGGCTACTTCGCGGAGCTGCTCGCGCTCCCGATGGCGTTCGCGATCCTCGCGCTCGTGCTCGGCGGCGGCGCGCTCGCGGCCGCGTGTCTCGCGGGGCTCGTGGTCGCACGCGTGGCCATCGACGCGCTCGCGATGCGCGTGTCGCGAGGCGCGTGGCCCCGCGTGCGGGACCTGTGGCTCGTGCCGGTGAAGGACGTGTTGCTGCTCGCCCTCTGGCCGTACGCGCTCGTGTCGCGCAGCGTCCAGTGGCGCGGCACGCCCCTGCGGCTCGGTCGCGGAACGCGGCTGGTCGGCGGCTCGTAGCTCGCTAGTACCGCTGCCCAGGAGCTCGTTCCGGGTTCTGACTCGAGCGGATGGTCGGGACTAGTTCGCCGACCCCGAGGTTCGTTGGGGGTTGCCCATCATCGGAGCGAGATGGGTCGGCGAAACGGCGGCCGCGGCAGCGGGCGCCCGCGGGGGGAGCGAGCGAAGCGAGCGCACGGGGGTCGCGCGGCGCCCCCCGCACGAACTTGGGGCACGCGGGTCTAGTAGCGGTTCTTCTCGGTCTCGCCGATGTACTTGCCCGCCTGGATCGCGCTTCGGATCTTCATGCCCGTCGACGTGTCCCCCGCGGATGCGAGCGTCAAGCGCCGGACCGGGCCCTGGCTACCGCCGTAGCCGGTTCACGGGCTCGGAGGCAGGGGCGCGCGCAGTCAGCGCGGGCTCGGAGCGGGCGGAGCGCCGTAGATGCGGGCGCCCGGATCAGGCTGAAAATCGGGCGTGGGCTCTGGGTTGGCCTGCGGCTCGGGCGCCTGCGGCGTGGGTTGCTCGGGCGGCGCACCGTACACCGCGGCCGGCTCGCCGGGATCGCGCGGCGCCTGCTCGCTCGGCGGCGGCGTCTGCTCGCTCGGCGGCGGCGCTTGCTCGCTCGGCGGTGGTGCGCCGTAGACGGGCTGCACGGTCTCTCGGGGTCCACATCCACCGCCGACGACGGTCGCGCCGAGGAAGATGGCCGCGCGCGTGATCTGCGAGCGAGCGATCGGGCGTGAGGACGGCGACGCGATCGGCGGCATGCGCGGCGCGGCGGTGCCGCAGAACGGGCATGCGCCAGATTCGACGAGGACGTGACGCGAGCAGCCGACACACGGGAGCAACATGCGCCGATGCTACGATGATCGGGCGTGCGGGAGGGAGGTCGGCGATCGGCTGCGGCGCAGGCGCTCGTGGGCGTGTGCGTGCTCGGCGCGCTGGTCGCGGGCTGCAGGCGGCACGACGACGAGCCGCCCGTGGATCCCGACGCGTGCGCGACCGACGCGGACTGCGCGCACCTCGACGATGGCGACACGTGCTTCGCACCGCCGACGTGCGACGTCGCGACGATGCGGTGCTCGCGTCGGTTCTTGCAGAACGACACCGACTGCCAGTGCACGTTCGGCCCGCACTGCTGGGACCTCGGCTACGAGGAGCGCGGCTGCAACATCGTCGATTGCGACTACGCGACGCACCAGTGCAGCGAGGAGATCGTGCCCGAAGGGCTCGCACCGCGCCCGAGGCGAGGCGACTGCACGGACGTCTTCTGCGACGGCACGAGCCCCGACGCGATGCCTCGGCTCGCACCCGACGACTTCGACGACGACGGCAACACGTGCACCGTCGATGCGTGCAGCGAGGTCGACATGGGCGTCACGACGCACGAGCCGCTCGCCGACGGCCTGCCGTGCCTCGACGCGAGCGGCATCTGCTACGGCGCGCGGTGCTACCCGGGCTGCGTGCCGGAGGACTTCGCGTCGTGCGGCACCGAAGGGGAGCGCGAGCTCTACGACGACACGGCCGAAGGTGCGGACCTCGTTCCGGCGACGGACATCTGCGGGATGCTCGACACCACGGACATCGACTGGGTGCGCAAGCGGATCGAGGACGCGTCGTTCATGACGGACATCCTGACGTTCGAGGTCCATTCGACCGCGCCCGCGATCGAGCTGTGCGCCTACGTCCGGTGCAGCAACTGGATGTCGGGCGGACGCCCGGGCGGCGGATGTCGCGAGAAGATCGCGGGCCCCGTCGCGGGCAGCTGGGGATGTTGCTGGCAGGGATCGCCGGAGACCGTGCGACCGCGGTGGGACCTCGACTGCCCCGACACGAGCGACGACGAGGGCTACCTCTGGTACAGCCTGCGCGCGATCGGCGGCGACGCGTGCGAGACCTACGCGCTCTCCGTGAGCTACTGACGCGCGGCGGGATCAACGGTCGAGCGTGAGACGAAAGCCGCGTGCGTCGATCTCCGCGTCGGCGCGGATGGCGGGGACGCCGAGCGGCAACGCGGTCACGACGAAGAGCAGCCGCTCGTATCGCGCCACGCGCTCGATCGCGAGGTAGCCGCGCGGCTCGCGACGCACGGGCATCTCCATGCGGAGCGACTCGCGGCCGAGCGAGTCGAGCCCGATGGCCGTCACGCCCCACTCGACGCCGGTCTCGCCTTCGAGCCACACGCGCAGGCGCGCGTCGTCCGGCGCACCTTCGGGGTCGAGGAGCACGTACGAGCTCGCGGCCGGCTCGACGCCTTCGGACGGGCCGGCGACGCGCACGGGGAGGCTCGGCCAGCGCACCGGGTCGCCGAGCGCGATGGGGGTGACGCCCTCGAGCGCGAGACCCACGGGGAACGTGCGCGCGCGCCAGGGCTGCTCGAGAAGGAAACGCTCGAGCGCCTCCGACGTGAGGTTGTCGCGGAGCGAGTCACCCGCGCCGCGCGCGGACTCGGACCACACCTGGAACAACGTGAGCCCGGACGTCGGATCACCCGCGTCCGATCGCAGGCCCGCGAGCTCCCACAGATCGCGCACGAAGCGGCCGGTGCCGCCGTCGTGGCGCGCGCTCATGGCGAGCAACGCGAGCGCCCCGCCGTCGGGCCGATCGGGGTAGTCGTCCGACGGCGCGAACCAGCCGCGCCACGGGTCGGCCTGCACGTCGGTCAGCCCGGTGGTGCAGCCGCCGAGCACCCCCGTCGCGACGCCGGCGACGAAGGTGCCCGTGGCGCGTCGCCACGCGACGTCCTCGAACGGATCGATCGCATACGTGGACGCCTGGACGTACGCGCCCATCGCGCACGACGCGAAGTCGATCTCGGCCGCCGTCTCGGCGACCACGGCGTACGCGCTCGCAGCGGGTCGATCGACGGAAGGCCACTGCGTCTCGGGCACGGCGACCGAGGACGCGCCCGCGCTCGGCACGACGTAGACGTCGAACGACGGCGAGCCCCCGCGTCCCCCGTCGGGCAGCGGGCTCGGCCATCCGAGCGCCGTCGCGCGCGCTGCGGCCCACTCGAGGTCGGCGAGCCACGCACGAGCGCGCGCCGCGGGCGTGGCGCGCGGGACGTGGAGACGAAGGGGCGCGACGATCGACTCGAGCGCGATGGAGCCCGATGCGCGCACCTCGGGACGCCCAGGCGCGATGACGTGCGCGTGCACGGTCGGGGCGAAGAGCGAAGCGACGAGCACGACGAACGTACGAACGGGCTGCCAGAAGGACCGATCACGCAGAGCAGGGCGAGCGCAGCGGGCCCGTGTCGAAGGGCGCGGTCGCGTGCTTCGACTCGCCCTCGCTTCGCTCGGGCGGCTCGGCACGAGCGGCGGATGGGTCATCGGTCCCCGGATGCCATGTCCGCGAGGGAGGCGCCGCCGTCGGTCGAGCCTGCATCGTCGGTCTCGTCCACCGTGGCCTCGAGGTCGGGCGCCGCGCCGAAGGCCCAGATGCCGCGATCGTCGGAGCCGACGTAGAGC
>JADZFZ010000273.1 GCA_020854145.1 Deltaproteobacteria bacterium
ACGACGCGGTCGGTCGAGTGGCGCGACCGTCAGCTCTCGGCGCTCAACCGGATGCTCCACGAGTGCGAGCACGACATCATCGACGCGCTGCACGAGGACGTGGGCAAGCCGCACCTCGAGGCCTGGAGCGCCGAGGTCGCGCACGCGCGCGGTGGGCTGCGCAGCATCCGCAAAGGCTTCCGTCGCTGGATGAAGCCCGAGCGCGTGACGACTCCGCTCATCGCGCAGCCGGGCACGAGCCGCGTCGTGCGCGAGCCGCTCGGCGTGGTGCTCGTCATCGCTCCGTGGAACTACCCGTTCGAGCTCGCGTTCACGCCGCTCGCAGGCGCGATCGCGGCGGGCAACTGCGTGATCGTCAAGCCGTCCGAGGTCACGCCGTCGGTCTCGCGGCTGCTCGCGCGCATCGTGCCCAAGTACCTCGATCCCGAGTGCGTCCGGGTCGTCGAGGGCGGTGTTCCCGAGACCACGGAGCTGCTCACGCAGCGCTTCGATCACATCTTCTACACCGGGAACGGCACCGTCGCGCGCATCGTCATGGCGGCTGCCGCCAAGCACCTGACGCCGGTGACGCTCGAGCTCGGAGGCAAGAGCCCGTGCATCGTCGATGCGCGCAGCGACCTCGACGTGGCAGCACGCCGCATCGCGTGGGCCAAGTTCTACAACTGCGGTCAGACGTGCGTCGCGCCCGACTACGTGCTCGCGCACGAGCGCGTCTACGAAGAGCTGATCGACGGGCTGGCTTCGACGATCCGCGATTTCTGGGGAGACGATCCGCAGACGAGCAAGGACTACGGTCGCATCGTCAACGCGCGGCACCTGGCGCGGCTGACGGCGCTGCTCGAGGGCCAGAACGTCGTGTCGGGCGGCAAGAGCGACGTCGCCGATCGCTACCTCGAGCCCACGATCCTTCGCGACGTCTCGACGGATTCACCCGTCATGAGCGAGGAGATCTTCGGGCCCATCTTGCCGGTGCTCAAGATCCGCGACGTGGACGAGGCCATCCACTTCGTCAACGCGCGTCCCAAGCCGCTCGCGCTCTACGTCTTCACCGGAGACAGTCACGTCTCGCAGCAGGTGGTCGAGCGAACGAGCTCCGGAGGCGTCGTGGTCAACCACTGCATCCTCCATCTCACGGTGCCCGGACTTCCCTTCGGGGGCGTCGGCCCGAGCGGCCTCGGCGCCTATCACGGCAAGCACTCGTTCGAGACGTTCAGCCACCGCAAGTCCGTGCTCAGCAAGACCACGATGGTCGACCCGAGCCTGATGTACCCGCCCTACACGGCCAACAAGGAAGCCTGGATCCGCAGGCTGATGTAGGAGCCGCCATGCCCATCAGGACCTACGAGGGAGCCGTGACGCTGGTGACCGGAGGTGCCTCCGGGATCGGCCGAGCGCTCGGCGAAGAGCTCGCGCGACGTCACGCGGAGGTCTGGCTGGCCGACCTCCAGCACGCCGCCGCCGAGGAGGTGGCCGCACGCATCCGGCGCCTGGGCGGGCGTGCGACGGCCGTCCATCTCGACGTCACCGACGGGGCGGCCTTCGAGCGCGTGGTGGCCGAGCTCTTCGCGAAGGCCGGGCGTCTCGACTACTTCTTCAACAACGCGGGCATCCTGGTCATGGGCAACGCGCGCTTCTACGAGGCGCCCGACTGGGACAAGCAGCTCGACGTCAACGTGCGCGGCGTCTGCAACGGCGTGCGCGCGGTGTACCCGCGCATGGTGGCGCAAGGCTTCGGCCACATCGTCAACACCGCGAGCGTCGCGGGGCTCGTCGCGATCCCGCTCCTGACGGGCTACTCGATGACGAAGCACGCGGTCGTCGGTCTCTCGAAGGCGCTGCGTGTCGAGGCCGCGGGCTACGGCGTTCGCGTGAGCGCGCTCTGTCCCGGGGTGATCCGGACGCCCATCGTCCACGGCGGCGTCTTCGGACGCGCGCTGCACACGATCGAGCCCGAGCGCATGCAACGCGTCTGGGAGCAGTGGCTGCCGAGCGAGGTCGAGCCGCTCGTCGAGGGCGCGCTCGCGTGCGTCGCGAGGAACGAGGGCGTGATCGTGCTGCCGAGGTGGCTCCGTGCGCTCACGCTCGCGGTGAGGGTCGCGCCCGCGCTCGAGACGTGGCTCACGAAGATGCAGCTCGAGCGTGCGCGCAAGCTCTTGCCCGAGCTCGAGCGGTTCCAGCCCCGCGACGGTCGCGAGATGGTGGCCGAGGCTGGCCTGCTCGATCGCGCGGACGTGCCCGGCAAGCGCACGCCCTTGCCGCAGCCCAACTGACACGCTCGCCGGAGCCGCGCCCATGAGGCTCGATCGCGTCGTGATCTGCCCGCGCTGTGACCGGCGGTACCGGCACGAGGTCATCTGCCCGAAGTGCCACATCCGCATGCTCGACGAACGGCTCGATCGCGAGCCCGTGCTCGACGTCTCCGAGCTCGTCGAGCGCGTCGACACGCGCAAGCTCGCGGTCGGGGCCATCGCGGGCGTGGCCCTGGCGTCGAACGTCGCCACGCTGGTAGGCGGCCCGATCGTCGGGATCGGCGCTTGTCTCGCGATCCTGGGCGCGACGCTCGGTGTCTCGAGCGCGGGCCGGCTCGCGTGGCACGTCCGCGTCATCCGGCACCGGCGCGCGGCCCGGCGCGCGCTCGAGACGGCAGGTCCCGTGACGCCGGCGCGCGACGCGTCCGATGGACACGCGCACGTCCGCGGCACCGTTCGCGTGCTCCGAACCGTCACCGCGCCGAGCGGAGAGGCCGTCGCGGCGTACCGATGGGACGTTCCGTCGACGCTCGCCTGCGGGTGCAGCGCCACGTGCGAGCACGTCCTCGACTACCGACGCGTCGAAGCGCGGTGTGGGCGACTCGCCGTCGTCGACGCGACGGGGGTCGCCGTGCTCGACGACGACTGTTTCCTCATGTGCTCGGCCGATCCGACGACGGATCGCGGCGAGACGCTCGTCGTGCGCCACGGCGACACGCTCGAGGTCGTCGGCCCCGCGCGCAGAGGCGAGGCGCCCGACGCGCGTTCGCTCGCTCCCGGCGCCGGGTACCGGGCCGCGAGCCACGACGCGCTGCTCTTCGATGGCTCGACCGACACGCCGGTGATCGCGCTCGTGCCGCCGCCTCGATGAGGCGCGCTCAGCGACAGAAGTCGAAGGGCGCCGGCGACTCGGTGACGCCGACGACGCTCGCGGCGACGGCCTCCATCCCGATGCCCACGCTGAGCGCGTCGCACGCTCGATCGGCGTCCGTGCGGCCGCTCGCCACGAGATCGAGCGCGTGGCGGAACTCGCGCTCCGCGAGGCGGAACGGTCCTCCGGACGTGTCGCAGACCGCGAGGTCCGGCAACATCGCGAGCACGTCGGACATCGCCCAGCGGCCCGCGAGGATACCGTCCTGCAGCGCCAGCCCGTCCGCGCTCGGCCGCGCCGTGAGGATCGCGCCGCGCAGCCGCAGCGTCATGACGAGCGCGGCGCGTCCGCCGTCCACGCGCGGATCGGCGCCGGCGTCGAAGCGTACGCGCTCCGTGCCGACGGTGAACCGGAGCGCGAGGCCTTCCGCGAACCGCCCGACGATCGTCCCGTCGGCCACGTAGCCCTCGCGATCTTCGACCAGCGGCCGCGACAGGCCTTCGCCGCGAAGGGAGTCCGACGCGGCGAGCCAGACGTCGCCTCCGTCGAGCGCGAGCGGCGTCCGCACGCCTCCATCGAGATCGGACCCGGGGCCGCCGCCGCGTGGAGCGTGGAGCACCGCCACCGCGACGCGCGGATCGTTCGGCTCGCCGTTCCAGCCCTCCACCCTCACGAGCACACCTTCCTCGCCGCTCGTGAAGTGCGCGGCCACCTCCGGCTCGAGATCCGGCGCCGCGAGCGACAGGAGCGGGATGAGCCGCGAGCCGAAGGTGTTGTCGACGCCTCCGATCGCGTCGGGGATCGCGCCCACCTCGGGATCGACCGCGCACTCGACGTCGGTCGACCACGGCTCGGTGCACCGACCGTCGAGGTCGTACCCGAGCTCGATCCAGCGCAGCCCCGTGCCGAGCTCGATGCCGCGCAGCGCGAACCAGCGCACGACGTCGCTGCCATCGTCGGCTCCGGCCGGCCGATCGGGCGGCGCGCGCAGGATGCACGGCGCGGCGTCGATGGA
>JADZFZ010000274.1 GCA_020854145.1 Deltaproteobacteria bacterium
CGACGCCACCAGCGAAACCGTCATGGTCGCCGCCACGACGAGCGCCACGCCGGGTCGGGCCACGATCGTCACGTCGAGCCTCGAGGCGCGACCACCTCGGCCATTCGGTCGGGCGACACGATCGAGCGCGCCTTCATCCACGCGAGCGCGGCCTCTCGCTCGCGCCGCCCGCTCTCTCCGCCGACGAGCGTCGCGTGACGCCATCGTGCGACGACCGCGTGCAGCCCGAGGTCGACCTCGGCGAGCCCTGCAGCCGCGCGGCACCACAGTCGCTCCGCCTCCTCGACGTGGCCTGCGAGCTCGGCCGCCCCGGCGTCGAGCGCGTCCCCGAGCGGCGGCGCCCATCGCGTGTCCTCGCCGCGCAACGCCCGCGCATCGCGGCGCACGCGATCGAGCAGCGCCCGTCGTTCCGTTCCCGATCGCGCGCTCGCCGCCGCGAGCGCCGCGCGACCGCGCAGGTGCAAGCACTGTCCGCGGATGAGCTGCACCCGCAGCATCTGCGCGCGTGCGATGCGCAGCCACGACGCCTCGATGCGCGCCAGCGCGGTCTCGGCTGCTCCCTCGTACAGGTCGATCTGCGCCTGCGCGAACAGATCGAGGAAGTGCTGCGAGTGCACCCCGCTGCGCGACCACAGCGACATCGCCGACTCGGCGCGCGCCCGGGCGTCGCAAGGCCGATCGAGCGCGAGCCACGCGACGTTCAGGTAGCCGGACGCGAGGCTCGTCGCGGCGAGCGCGTCGCCTCGCTCGCGTGCTTCGGTCAGCAGCCGAGGCAACGCCAGACAGAGCTCGCCGAGCTCGCCGCGCAGCGCGACCGCCCACAGCGAGAAGAGGTGCGCGTTGAGCAGCTCCCACGCGACGCCCGTGCACTGTCCGCGCAGCATGCTCTCCGCGTCGCTCGCCCGCTCGATCGCGTCACGCCACCGCCCCTCGAAGCACGCCGCGCCCGCCGCGCAGATCCCGACGAGCGCATACGGGTACGGCTCGTCCACCCGCGCCGCGAGAGACTCCGCGAGCGCCAGCGCCTCGCGGCTGCGCTCGCGATTCTTTCGACCGCCTTCGGCCGCGAGGAACGTCGCTTCGGTTCCGAGCGCGCGCACGACCCGCGAAGGCTCGCCGAGATCGAGCGCCAGACGCGCATGCCGGATCTGGAAGTCGGTCGAGCGGATCGCATCGACCCACGCGAGCCCGAGCGCCGCCGACCAGCACGCGTCCACGCGGGCGAGCTCGACGCGTGGGATCTCCGCCTCCGGGCGGCGCGCGTGCTCGAGCCCCCTCAGGCGCAGGCGCGCGCGTTGCCACAGCACCGACAGCAGGGCCCGGTTGGGAGACGCCGCGAACGGCACCTCGTGCTCGGCGAGCACCTCGCGGAGCAACGCGAGCCCCTGATCGAGATGCCCTCCGCGCAGGTACTGCTCCGCCCCGAGCCGTCGCAGCTCGCGCACGTGCGCGGCCACGTCGCCGACGGGAGTCGGCGTCGAGAGCCTCGCCGCGGCGGCGAGATAGCTCTCGGCCGCCTCCGCGCTGCGCCCCGCTTGCGCGAGCACGTGCGCGAGCCGCTCCTCGATCCGCGCGCGCTCGCTCGGCGCGTCGTGGCCGACCTGATCACCGTACGTGAGCGCCTTGCGATAGAGCGCGGCGGCTTCGTGGAAGGCGAGACCCGCGGCCGCCTGCTCCGCTGCTTCGAGCGCGAAGCGGCGCGCGCGATCGTGCTCGCCCGCGCCCGCCCAGTGCTCCGAGAGCATCCGTGGCTCGGTCCGTCCCGCGACGGCGAGCGCCTCCGCGATCTCGCGATGGCGCGCGCGGCGCACGTCGGCCGGAAGCTGATCGAGCACCGACGTGCGGATCCGGTCGTGATAGACGTCGAAGCACGCACGCGCGCCCGACGGCGTCTGCCTGAGCAGCGACTCGGCGCCGAGCGCCGTCAGCGCCCCGAGCGCCGTCTCGCGGATGCCCGCGGCGCGGAAGGCGACCTCGCCGTCGAGCGGACCTCCCGCGACGGCGACGATCTCGAGCAGCCGCTGCGTCGCGCCCGACAAGCGCTCGACGCGATGACGGACGAGCCCGGCCAGGCTCACTGCCAGATCCCTCTCGCTCAGCCGCGCATCGAGGAAGTGACGTGCGAGCTCCCACGCGAAGAACGGGTTGCCTCCCGACTCGCTGACGATGGCGTCCACCTGCGGCCGATCGGCCACGCGATCGACGGCCGCGAGCAGCTCCTCGGCCAGCTCGCGCACCGAGCCTTCGGAGAGCGGCGCGATCGGCAGCTCCACGACGACCACGTCTCCACGCCGCGACGCGCCTGCGCCCGCCGGCTCGCCGAGCTCCTTCAGCACCGCGCTCGAGTCGCGATCGGCCGACCGATACGAGAGCACGTAGACGACGGGAGGCGCGTCGGGCGCGGCCATCAGCTCGCGGAGCACGGCGGCGCTGTCGAGATCGCCCCACTGCAGGTCGTCGATCCACACGACGACCTTCGTGCGTCTCGCGAGACGACCCACGATGCCGCGGAGCTCGGTGATCGCGCGACGCCGCAGCTCGCGCGGCTCGAGCTCGTCCCTGTCCGCGCTCCGATCGAGCGGCGGCGCGAGCGCCTCGATCCGACCGAGCACCGGGAACAACCGCGCGACCACCGTCGGCCCGTCGGGGCAGACTGCACGCAGGTCCGCCCCGCGCAGCTCCACCAGGTGCTTCGACAACGTGTCCACCACGCCGTCGAGCGCCTTGAACGGCACCGACTCCTGCAGGTAGCAGCGACCCGCGAGCACGACGACGTCGCCGTCCTTGGTCGCGTCCGCGACGAACCGCTCGAGGAGCGCGGTCTTGCCGACTCCCGACGGACCGTGCACGTGCACCACCACCGCGCCCGTGTCGCTGGTCGTCAGCGCGCGCGCGAGCTCCGCGAGCTCTCCGTCGCGGCCGACGAGCCGGTTGCGCTGCGCGAGCGCGACCGTCGCCGGCAACGTCGGAGCCGAGTGTCCGAGCTCGACGCCCACGAGCGACAGCACGTCGCGCGCGGTGGGTCTCGTCGAGGGATCGCGCGCCAGCAGCCTCGTCGTCAGATCGTCCAGATCTTCGGGCAGATCCTGCACGATCGACCGCGGCGACGGCGCCGCCGACTGGTTCTTGTCGAGCATCACGCGCAGCGGTGATCCCGCGAAGGGCACGCGCCCGGTGAGCGCCTCGAACAGCATCACGCCGACCGAGTACCAGTCGCTCGCGGCCGAGACCGGCCCGCCGAAGCCTTGCTCCGGCGGCATGTACGCGACCGTCCCGACCATCTGACGGTGGTCGGTGACGCCCGAGGTCGGCGAGCGAAACGTGGTCGCGAGACCGAAGTCGAGGATCACGACGCGTCCGTCGTGCGTGACGAGCACGTTGGACGGCTTGATGTCCCGGTGGAGCTTGCCCGCCGCGTGCAGCGCCTCGAGCCCCAGAGCGAGCTGGCCGAGCACCCGTCGCAGCCGATCGATGCCATCGCGATCGAGCGGGTGCGTCACCGCCTCCACGCTCGGAGCGAGCGCCTCGCCGCGCACGTACGTGAGCAGGTCGGTCCCCTCGACGGCCTCCATCGTGAAGAAGCACTCGTCGCCCTCGACGAACAGCTCGTGCAGCGTGACGAGGTTCGGGTGCGAGATCCCCGCGAGCGTCCGGAACTCCCGCTTGAGCCGATAGATCTCCTCCGGCTCCGGGTACCGCATCGTCTTGAGCGCGACCTCGTGCTCGCGCTCGCGGTCGAGCGCACGGAACACGACGCCCATGCCCCCCTCCCCGAGGCGCTTGCGGAGCACGAACCGACTCATCGGTCCGCGCGCGGTCGCGAGCGGCTCCGACACCCGGCGCGATGATCACCCGGACCCGCGTCCGGAATCCAGTATCCCCGTCACCGTCCCGGCAGCGCGACGAAGGGCTCGTAGCCCGCGAGCTCGGTGAACGCCTTGCCCGTCACCGGCGCACCGCCGAACGTGCCCGAGACGGAGCACGCGCCTTCCCACCAGACGGGCAACGGCTGCCATACGTTCCGCGTGCGGCGTCGTTGGTCCTCCACGTAGGGCTCGACGTCGATCGCGAGACCGGCGCTCGCGACCTCGAGACGTGTGCGCGTCGGGTACTCGATCGTGCCGTGCCGGAACGTCGGCGTGCGATCCGCGATCGTCACCTCGGTCGCGTCGAGCGCGCGCATCGTGCCCGCCGCGTCGACGATCGCGCCGTAGACGTGCACGAGCGACCCGTCGCGCGCGTCGTGCACGCGGAAGGCGACGACGTCGGTCCCGTCGTCGAGCTGCACCGCGAGGAACTTCCATCGGTAGCGCCACACGCGTGCCGCGCCCCACTGGCGATCCATCCACGCGCGACCGCGCACCGCGCGCCGCACGCCGTCGAGCGTGGCCGTTCCCTGCGCGTCGAGCCGGCTGCGCACGTAATACGCGAGCGTCTCCTTCGTGCCGTAACGGACCACGCCGCGGTCGCCGAGCAGCGCGGCCGGCTTCGTCGGCAAGAGCGCCAGGTCCAGACCCTCGCGCTCCTGCGCGAGGACGATGCGGTAGCGGCCCGTCGCCTCGCGCGCGATTCGCCACGTCTCGCCCGCGAGCCACGCGCGGATCGACTCGCGCACGTCGAACGTCCCGCTCGTGCTGGGCCGGAAGACGAACTGGAAGCCGTCTCCGTCGTCCCGATAGACGAGCGGCCACGGCGTCACGCGGTCCCACGTCCGGTAGCTCTTCGCGAGCACGTCGATGAGCGCGAAGACGGCGACGTAGCCGGTGCCCGCCCGCACCACGGTCGTCTCGAACGCGAGCTCGCGCGCGGGACCGGAGTCCACCGTCTCGAGGTGACCGACGAAGTACCACCACTCGAACGGCCACAGGTGCGCGCGCTCGTCGCGCGGCAGCTCCACGGGTCGCATGGCTGCCGTACTACTACAGGTGCCCACTGATTCTCGCGAAATCCTGGCGGCTCCGTTGATCCTCGCAGCCGGCGCGTGCAACGATCACCGAGCTTGGCCTATCTCCCACTGTGAATCGCAGGGGGTCTCTCATGACTCGCGCATCGTGCCTCTTCGGGGTCGTCGCTCTGATCACCGGTTGCAGCGGGCTCGTGAGCCCCGACGAGTCTCGGCTCGATCCCGACAATGCCACCGCCGACGGGGGCCGCCGCGACCTCGGACGTCCCGACGGCAACACGCCGGACGGCAGCCGTCCCGACGGCAGTGACCCGGACACGGGTGGCGAAGGCGACTGCACCGGAGACGGCGACTGCAACGACTCGGTCGATTGCACGCTCGACACGTGCGTCGATGGCTTCTGCCAGTTCACGGCCGACGACACGCGGTGCGTGGGCGACGACCCGAACCCCTGCACGAGCGGAGTCTTCTGCGATCGGACCGAAGGCTGTCGCGGCATCCCTCGCGACTGCGACGACGGCATCGGGTGCACGGAGGACCGCTGCGAGGTCGCGGCCGGAGGCTGCGTCTACTCGGATGCGTGCGAGGACGGCGACACGTGCGACCCGGCGCTCGGGTGCACCGGCGGCGAGTGCGCCAGGGACGAGGACTGCTCGGACGGCGACGCGTGCACCGACGATCGCTGTGTCGGTCGCGTCTGCCAGCGTCCGGTGCGCGCGTGCCCTCCCACCGGCAATCCCTGCCAGGGCTCGGTGTGCGACTCCGACAGCGGCGACTGCGTGGCCGTCGACGTCCCGAACGGCACGCCCTGTCCCGACGACGGCAATCTCTGCACGACGGGCGAGGCGTGCATGGACGGCTTCTGCCTACCCCGCGGCAACGTCCCTTGCGGCGACAGCCCCGGTCCCTGCACGACGGCAGTCTGCGACCCGACCACCGGGACGTGTGGCGCCCGCCCCGTCGCGGCCGGCGCACCGTGCGACGACGGCGACCCCTGCACGACGGGCACCGTGTGCGACGGCGGCGGCGGATGCGGCAACGGCGCCGGCTGCCTCGACGACGGCAACCCGTGCACCGACGAGCACTGCACCGGCACCGGCTGCATCTCCGAAGACTCCCCCGACGGAAACCCGTGTCCGAGCTCGACGGGTGCCGCTGCCGGGGCGTGTTGCGGCGGCGGCTGCACCGACCTGTCGATCGACTCCGCCAACTGCGGCGGCTGCGGCATCGACTGCGGCGACGCGCTCTGCATCGGCGGGGTCTGCGCCGAGTGCGAGGGCGACTTCGATTGCCCGTCGGCCGGCTCTCCGTGCGTCGAGGCCCGCTGCCGGAGCGGCTTCTGCGAGTTCGAGGTCACGACCGGCTTCTGCTTCATCGGAGGATCGTGCTTCGCCGACGGCATGCAGAACCCGGCCAACCAGTGCTTGGCCTGCGATCCCGACATCACCGACCGCGAGTGGACCGTCCGTTTCATGGCGCCGTGCAGCGACGGTCGCTGGTGCACGCTCGTCGCCGGCACCCCCGATCCCGACAACGTCGGCATGGACCGGTGCTCCAACGATGGCCGCTGCGCAGGCAGCAATCGAGGTTGTGGCGACAGCAACCAGTGCACGCGCGACGCGTGCAACGAAGACACGAACCAGTGCGATCACTTCAATCGTGACGGCGCATGCAGCACGGCCGGCACGAGCGGCGTGTGCTGCGCCCCGCCGACGGGCGGAGCCGCGATGTGCCTGCCCGGGCTGATCTGCCCCACCGGGCCCTGACCCGCTCGCGGCAAGTCCCCCTCTCCGCCTCGGGGAGGGGGCCGGGCGAGGGGGAGGCTGCCCAGCGCGGCGAGTCAGCTTCGCCGGAGCACGAGAGCGCCCAGCGGGGGTAACGTCAGCGAGACCGAGTGGTGGCGTCCGTGCCAGGCCATGTCTTCGGCGTACACCGCTCCCCCATTGCCGACGTTGCTTCCGCCGTAGGCGTCTGCATCGGTGTTGAGCGTCTCGATCCACCGTCCTCCGCTCGGCAGGCCGATTCGGTACCCGTGTCGGACGACCGGCGTGAAGTTGCACACGAGCACGACGGATTCTCCGGCGCGGTCGCGTCGCTCCCACGAGAACACGCCGTTCTGGGCATCGTTGCACTCGATCCAGCGGAATCCCTCGGGGACGCAGTCGAGCTCGTGCAGCGCCGGGATCGACCGATAGAGGTGATTGAGGTCCGCGACGCAGCGCTGCAGACCCCTGTGGCGAGGGTCGTCGAGAACGTGCCAGTCGAGGCTGCGGTCGTGGCTCCACTCCTGCCATTGACCGATCTCCTGACCCATGAAGAGGAGCTTCTTGCCGGGGCTACCCGTCATGAACGCGAAGAGCAGACGCAGGTTCGCGTGCTTCTGCCAGACGTCTCCCGGCATCTTCGAGAGCAGCGATCGCTTCAGGTGCACGACCTCGTCGTGCGAGAACGGGAGCACGAAGTTCTCGCTGAAGGCGTAGAGGAGGCCGAAGGTCAGCAGCTGATGGTGCCAGCTCCGGTGCACGGGATCTTTGCTCATGTACTCGAGCACGTCGTGCATCCACCCCATGTTCCACTTGAGCCCGAAGCCGAGGCCACCGAGATAGGTGGGACGCGCGACCATCGGCCACGACGTCGATTCTTCCGCGATCATCAGCACGTCGGGCAGCTCGCCGTAGACGTGCTCGTTCAGGCGCCGCAGGAAGCTGACAGCCTCCAGGTTCTCTCTGCCCCCATAGGCATTGGGCACCCATTCTCCCGGCTTCCGGTTGTAGTCGAGGTAGAGCATCGAAGCGACGGCGTCTACCCGCAAGCCGTCGAGGTGGTACTCGCGAAGCCAGTAGAGAGCGTTGGACAGCAGGAAGCTCGCGACCTCGCGACGACCATAGTTGAAGACGTAGGTGTCCCATTCGCGGTGCTCGCCCTGTCGCGGATCGGCATGCTCGTAGAGGTGCGTGCCGTCGAACGTTCCGAGCGCGTGCCCGTCCCGAGGGAAGTGGGAAGGCACCCAATCGAGGATGACGCCGATCCCCCGCTGATGGAGCACGTCCACGAATCGCTTGAAGTCGTGCGGTGTCCCGAATCGCGCGGTGGGCGCGTAATAGCCGGTCACCTGGTATCCCCAGCTGCCGTCGAACGGGTGCTCGGTGATGGGCAGCAGCTCGACGTGCGTGTATCCCATCGTGCTCGCGTAATCGGCCAGCCGCTCGGCGAGCTCTGCGTACGTGAGCCACCGATTTCCCTCTTCCGGAACCCTCCGAAAGCTCCCGAGGTGAACCTCGTAGATGGAGATGGGCGCATCGAGCGCGTTCTTCTTCGCACGCGCCCGCATCCAGCCGTGGTCGCCCCAGGCGTAGCCGCCGAGCGCCGTCACGACGGAGGCCGTCTTCGGCCGTAGCTCCGACGCGAAGGCGTACGGGTCCGCCTTCTCGCGCAACACGCCATCGGCGCCGAGCACCGCGTACTTGTACACGCTGCCGAGCAGCAGGCCCGGCACGAGCCCGGTCCAGACGCCACCGTCGCGCCGCACGAGCGGCGTCGCCTGATCGGACCACCCGTTGAAGTCGCCCACGACCGAGACGGCCCGAGCGTTCGGCGCCCACACCGCGAAGTGCACGCCCGTGCTCGTGGGGTGCGCGCCGAGCTTCTCGTACGCGTAGAGATGCGTACCTTCGCCGAGCAGGTGCAGGTCGTAGTCGGTGACGCGTTCGTTCATCGCGCCCGCGTTCTACCGCGC
>JADZFZ010000275.1 GCA_020854145.1 Deltaproteobacteria bacterium
CGCGCGCCGGAGGGCTCCGCAGGTATCCCTTCTCGAGGAAGCCGAAGATCTCCTCGACGAGCGCCTCGCGCGTGCGAACGCGGCCGGATCTGGGCAGATCCGACAACATCTCCTTGAGCGCGCCGATCGTGAAGGTGGCGAACATCTCGGTGTCGCCGGGCGCGACGATGCCGAGCTCCTGGCCTTCCGCGAGCGCGCGCTCGAGCAGCACCTTCGCGCCTCCGTAGAACGACCGGATCTTCTCCAGGAACGCCGGGTCGAGCCCGGCGGCGTACGACAAGAGCACCTGGGTCATGCCCGGATCGTCGAGCAGGACCGCGAGCACCGCGCGAATGTTGTGCTTGACCTGGCTGGTGACGTCCGAGCCCGGGTCGACCTTGAGGATCGCGCCGCCCATCCGTCCGAAGAGGCCATCGACGAGCTCCTCGAGCACGGAGCGTTTGTCCGGGAAATACAGGTAGAAGGTGCCCTTTGCGACGCCCGCCGCCGCCACGATGTCGTCGATCTTCGCGTCGTGGTAGCCCTTGGACGCGAACACGTCGCGCGCCGCACGCAGGAGCTCTTCGCGTCGTTGCGCCTTGTCCACCGAGGCCGGGGTGTAACACGCACGACGCCGGCGCGCGGCACGCGCCCGAGGCTGCCGTGACGAACCGATGACGTAACGTCACGTTCTCGAACGTTGATTCCGGCGCCGGGCTGTAGTAGCCACTGACTGACCGGTCAGTCGTGCGCCGGGGCGTCTCGCGCGCACCTCCTCGATGCCCTCGGGCTCGAGCTGCCGGTTCGAGGAGGAGCGCGGATGGCCAGCAACCGATCGGAGCCTGTCGTCGTCGGCATCGACGTCGGGTCGACCACCGTCAAGGCGGTCGTCCTCGATCCCGAGACGCTCGAGATCCTGTGGAGCGACTATCAGCGCCATCAGACGAAGCAGCCGGAGAAGGTGCTCGAGCTGATCCAGGAGATCGAGCGCAGCTTCCCGGCCTCGCCGAAAGACCGCTGGCGCGTGTTCATGACGGGCTCGGGCGCGGCGCCGCTCACTCCGTCTCTCGGCGCGAAGTTCGTCCAGGAGGTCAACGCGGTCACGCTGGCCGTCGAGAAGCTCCACCCCGACGTGGGCAGCGTGATCGAGCTCGGCGGGCAGGACGCGAAGATCATCATCTTCCAGAAGAACGAGCAGACCGGCGAGAAGACCGCCGCGCCGTCGATGAACGACAAGTGCGCCTCGGGCACGGGGGCGACCATCGACAAGTGCATGATCAAGGTCGGCCTCGCGCCCGAGATCGTCTGCGGCATCCACTTCGACGACAGCAAGCTCCACCACGTCGCTGCGAAGTGCGGCGTCTTCGCCGAGACCGACATCGTCAACCTGGTCAAGAGCGGCATCCCCTCGATGGAGATCCTCTGCTCGCTCGCGGACGCCATCGTCCTGCAGAACCTGTCGGTCCTGACGCGTGGCTCGACCCTCAAGCACAAGGTCCTGCTCCTCGGCGGTCCCAACACGTACCTGCCTTTCCTGCAGGAGTGCTGGCGCAAGCGCATCCCCGAGACCTGGGACGAGCGCGGATACGCGTGGCCGAAGGACCGCCCGGTCGAAGAGACCATCTTCGTCCCCGACAACGCGCAGTACTACGCGGCGTTCGGCGCGTGCGTGTACGGCCTCGCGGAGTCGGAGCACGTCGGCCTCTACGCGGGAACGCCCGGCCTCGTCGAGTACATGCAGAACGGGCGCAAGGCGCGTCTCGGCGAGAGCGCCGGCCCGCCGCTCGTGAAGAACCAGGACGAGGTCGCCGACTTCCAGAAGCTCTTCAGCATCCCGAAGTTCACGCCGCCGAAGCTGGAGCCTGGGCAGAAGATCCGCGCCGTCATCGGGCTCGACGGCGGCTCGACGTCGTCGAAGGCCGTGCTCGTCGACGAGCAGGGAGAGATCGTCTGCAAGGCGTATCAGCTCTCCAAGGGCAACCCGATCCAGGACATGAGAGAGCTCCTCGCGCAGCTGCGAGAGCACGTCCAGAGCCATGGCGCGGAGCTCGAGGTGCTCGGCTTCGGCGCGACGGGCTACGCGGCGGACGTGCTCCAGGAGACGCTGCGCGCCGACGTCAACGTCGTCGAGACGGTCGCGCACATGATGAGCGCCGTCCGCTACTTCGGCGACGTCGACGTCATCTGCGACATCGGCGGACAGGACATCAAGGTCCTGTTCATGAAGAACGGCGACATCGCCAACTTCCGATTGTCGAACTCGTGCTCGGCGGGCAACGGGATGTTGCTCCAAGCGATGGCCGATCAGTTCGGCCTCAAGGTGACCGATTACGCCGAGACGGCATTCCAGGCCGAGCTCGCCCCGAAGTTCAGCTACGGCTGCGCGGTGTTCCTCGACACGGATCGGGTCAACTTCCAGAAAGAGGGATTCTCCAAGGAAGAGCTCCTCGCCGGGCTCGCGCAGGTGCTGCCGAAGAACGTCTGGCAATACGTGGTGCAGATCCCGCGATTGGCCGCGCTCGGCCGGCGATACGTCCTGCAGGGTGGCACGCAATACAATCTCGCCGCCGTCAAGGCGCAGGTCGATTACATCAAGGAGCGGGTGCCCGACTCCGAGATCTTCGTGCACCCGCACACCGGGGAGGCCGGCGCGCTCGGCGCGGCGTTCGAGACGCTCCGCGTCGTCAAGCGCAGGGGCCATTCGACGTTCATCGGGCTCGACGCCGCGATCGCCCTCGAGTACGCGTCGAAGAACGACGAGGAGACCGTCTGCCACTTCTGCCCGAACGAGTGCAAGCGCACCTTCATCGACGCGTTCCGCCCGGACGGATCGACCGCACGGTACATCTCGGGATTCTCCTGCGAGAAGGGCACGGTGGAGAGCGAGCAGGCGATGCTCGACCTCGTCGCCGAGCGGAAGAAGATTGCCAAGCAGTTCCCGAACCTCGTCGACTACGAAGCCAAGCGCGCGTTCATGCACTTCTACGAGCCGGCGCCGATGCCCGCGGAGGGCGCGCCGGTCGAGGACGTCGTGGTCAAACGCGGGTTCTTGGGATTGCGGCGCGTGAAGACGCCCCGGCCGTTCCGCCGCGCGTCCGCCGCGGCGCGCGACAATCTCCGTCGCGTGCGAATCGGCATGCCGCGCGTGCTGAACATGTACTCGACGGCGCCGTACCTGCGGACGTACTTCGAGGCGCTCGGGATGCCGAAGCAGAACGTCGTCTTCAGCGACGCCACGAGCGAGGAGATGTGGGTCGAGGGCGGCAAGTACGGCTCGATCGATCCGTGCTTCCCGTCGAAGGTGGCGCAGGCGCACATCCACAACCTGCTGTTCCATCACCACAAGCCGGAGGACAAGAAGGCTCTCCGGTACATCTTCTTCCCGATCCTCACGCACGTTCCGAGCTTCGGCGAAGGCGTGATGGACAAGACGAGCTGCCCCATCGTGGCGGGCGTGCCCGACGTCATGAAGGCCGCGTTCACGAAGGAGCTCGACTTCTTCGCGACGCGGGGCATCGAGTATCTCGATCCGGCGCTGACCTTCTCCGAGCCGCACCTGACGGCGCGCCGCATGTTCGAGACGTGGGGCCCGCGTCTGGGCATCACCGAGGACGAGAGCGATCACGCGCACCGCGAGGGCATGCGCGCGCTCGAGCAGTTCGAGCGTGATCTGCAGGACAAGGGCAGGGCAATCCTGGAGACGGTGGAGGCCGAGAATCGAATCGCGATTCTCATGGTCTCGCGTCCGTACCACTCCGATCCGGGGCTCAATCACGGCATCCCCGAAGAGTTCCAGGTTCTCGGCTACCCGATTCTCTCGGTGCGTTCGATCCCGCGCGACTCGGACTACCTGAAGCGGTACTTCCGCGAGGAGTTCGCGCGCGGCCAGCACCCGCTCGACATCAACGACGTCTGGCCGGAGAACTACTCCGCCAACAGCGCGCAGAAGGTGTGGGCGGTGAAGTTCGCGTCGCGTCACCCGAACGTCGCGCTGCTGGATCTGTCGAGCTTCAAGTGCGGCCACGACGCGCCCACGTACGGGATCGTCGAGAGCATCGTGGGGACGAGCGGCGTGCCCTACGCCGCGCTCCACGACATCGACGCGAACAAGCCGGGCGGAAGCATCAAGATCCGCGTCAAGACCTACGCGCACAGCTTGAAGCTGCACGAAGAGGCGCTCGAGGACTCGACGCGCAAGAAGGTCGAGCTCGCGGTGAGCCTCGACAAGAAGCGTCTCGAGCTGCTCGAGCTCAAACGTTCGCAGCTGCGCGCGCGCCAGCGGGACGACGTGGAGCTCGACCGGCAGATTGCCGAGCTCGCGGAGCGAGTCCGCAACTACACCGCGCCCGAGCGGCCCGACGTCCCGGAGCCCGTCAAAGGGCTCGTGCAGCTCAAGAGGAAACAATCGGACGGGACCCTCGCGCCCGTGTCCGCAGCCTGATGGAAGCCGGAAGGGAGATCCGATGGAGCACGTGACCGAGCCGAAGAGAGCCCGCTTGCCGATCCTCGGTGATCGTCAGGCGCCGTCCGCGGAGCTGACCGACGCCGAGATCGAGGCACAGCTCGCGGCGTTCGAGGAGGGAGAGCGCGAGCGCCTGCAGATCAAGCGCGAGCGTCGGCAGTGGGCCGACACCATGCTCGATCCGCAGATGAAGAAGAAGGAACGCGACCGCGTGACGCTGTTGATGGGCGGGCTGACGGCGGCGCAGGACTTCCTCATCGAGGGTGCGATTGGTGGCCTCGGGTACAAGGCGCGCCACCTCGATTGTCCCGACAATGCCGCGCTCCAGGTAGGCAAGGAGTTCGGCAATCGCGCGCAGTGCAACCCGACCTATTTCACAGTCGGCGGGCTCGTGAAAGAGCTGCAGCGCATGCGCGATCAGGAGGGCAAGACCGCGCAGCAGATCATCGACGATTACGTGTTCGTCACGGCAGGAGCGTGTGGTCCCTGTCGATTCGGCATGTACGTCACCGAGTATCGCAAGGCGCTCCGAGACGCGGGCTTCGACGGGTTCCGCGTGATGCTGTTCCAGCAGCAGGGTGGGCTCTCGCAGGCGACCGGTGAAGACGTCGGGCTCGAGATGAACCCCGAGTTCTTCATCGCGATCGTCAAGGCCGTCGTCTGCGGTGACGTCCTCAATGCGCTCGGGTACCGGATTCGCCCGTACGAGGTCGAGGCCGGGGCGACCAATCGCGCTCTCGAGGAGGCGAAGAAGATCGTCTACGCGGCGCTCCACGACAAGACGAACGTCTTCGTGGCGCTGTGGAAGGCGCGCCAAGTGATGAAGAGGGTGGAGGTCGACCGCCTCCGTCCGCGTGCGAAGACGTCGATCATCGGCGAGTTCTGGGCGATGACGACCGAGGGCGACGGCAACTACCAGCTGCAGAAGTTCCTCGAGTCGGAGGGCGCCGAGAACGACATCCAGCTGACGACCGCGTGGCTCCTCTACAACATCTGGGAGGTCGCCCGCGACACGCGCGAGCGCCGCGACCTGCGCGGTGCGGACGGCGGCAAGCACGGTCTGGCGGAGCTCGACGAGATCGGTGTGGCCAAGCGCCTGGCGACGCTCCGGCTCGCGGAGCTAGGCCTGCGGGTCGGCTTCCAGTGCTTCGCGCAGCCCGCGGGTCTGCACGGTTACCACCTTCCGGACATGGACCTCGTCGCAGAGGTCGCCAACGAGCACTACTCGAACGATCTCCGCGGCGGCGAAGGCCACATGGAGGTCGGCAAGCTGATCGTCAACGCCCTCAAGTCGAAGGCGAACATCACCGTCAGCGTGAAGCCCTTCGGCTGCATGCCCTCGTCCGGTGTGTCGGACGGCGTGCAGTCGCTCATCACTGCGCGATTCCCGGGAACGATCTTCTGCGCGGTGGAGACGAGCGGCGACGGCGCCGCGAACTTCTACTCGCGAATCCAGATGTACATGTTCAAGGCGCGAATCGCCGCCGAGGCGGAGCTCGAGAAGGCGCTGGCCGACACGGGCGTGACCCTCGAGCAGGTGCGTGCGTTCGTGGACGCCAGCCCGAAGCACAAGAACCCCCTCTACTACCCGGCGCACACGGTCTCTTCGACCGCGGCGAATCTCGTCTACGAGGTCGCGCCGTACATCACGCAGTCGCGCGCGGAGCGAATGGTCGGCAAGGCCAAGTCCGCGCTCGGCGCGATCGTGGGCGCCGTCGGCTCGGTCCCGGGCTTCGTCGGCAAGGCCCGGCATCTCGTGACCGATCCCCAGGTGCGCGAGCGGATCCGCTACGACATCGAGCTCGTCCGCGACCTCGCACGCGGCAAGGCGCTCGAGCAGCTCGAGCCTCTGATGACCAAGCTCGGCGCGCGGTTCGAGCGCTACGAAGAGCCCTCGGTGACCCAGCCGGCGATCAACACCTATCAGGACACCCCCATCGCCGCCGAGTGACGGGCACGGGAGAGGGATCGCGTCCAGCGAAGGGCGTGAATCTGCTTTCGAGGTGACCGCAGCGGCCCGCGCCGGTGCATCATCTCCCCGTGGCGGAGATCGAGGGAACGTGCTCGCGCTGCGGGCGGAAGGGCAGGCTGACCTCGACGCGTTACCGGCGTGCCGTGGGGCTCGGCGTGCGCGTCAAGGTCAGCGACGCACTGCTGCTGGCGTGCGACGCGTGCCAGGCGCGCGCTGGATTCGCGCCGACGTTGCTCACGTTGATGCTCGGATGGTGGGCCATCCCGCGTGGCCCCGGCGAGACGTTGCGTGTGCTGCGCGACAACGGCGAGCAGCAGCGACGCTACGGAAGCAGCGGGAGCACGTGGCGGTTTGCTGCGTTCGGTGCGTGGGTGGCGTGGCTCGCCGCGGGAGCCGTGCTGATCGCGGTCGGCGCGGTGGCGGTGCTCGCCAGTGGAGAGCCTCCCGCGCGCGCGCCGGACTTCGTCGCGGACATGAATGCGAGCGCAGACGTCCGCAGGCGCGCCAGGGCAGTGCCGATCGGGCTGGCGGAAGGCTCGGAGCCGCCCGCGAGCACGGCGGCAGGGATCATCCTGCAGGACGTGCGCGCGAGCTGGCCCGATGCGCGGGTCGGCGTGCGCGTCGACGCAGTGCGCGGGATACCCGCACGCGGAGAGATTGCGGGGCCGCTCGAGCGAATCGAGGCCATCCTCCACGTAGCGGACGCCCACCGATTCCCCGAGGATCGACAGCGCATCGTCCTGCGTGGCGCGGCTGCAGCGTTGCGGGCGTCGCTCGGTGACGCCGACACGCGCGTGCGCCTCTTCGGATCGGACGGCCGCGGTCCGGGAGTGATGTTGCCGCGAGGCGCCACCGAGGCGGTTGACCTGCCCATCGCCGACGTTCGGTAGCCAGCACGGGCAGCTGACGTTCGGGGGCGGGGCTGCTAGAAGCGCCGCGCGGTCTCGCGCGAGCGTCGCGCCGCGCATCCAAGTCGGTCCGATCGGCCAGGGGAGCGAGTCATGGAGCACATCATTCAGGGCGTCTTTGCACGCGAGATTCTCGATTCGCGTGGCAATCCGACCGTCGAGGTCGAGGTCGAGCTCGAGAGCGGCGCGGCGGGGCGCGCTGCGGTGCCGTCGGGCGCGAGCACCGGCGAGCACGAGGCCCTCGAGCTGCGCGACGGCGACAAGGCCCGTTATCTCGGCAAGGGCGTTCTCAAGGCGGTGGAGAACGTCGGTGGCGAGCTCGCGTCCGCGGTCGTCGGGCTCGACGCGCTCGACCAGCATTCGGTCGACCGCGCGATGATCGAGCTCGACGGAACGCCGACGAAGTCGAAGCTCGGCGCCAACGCGATCCTCGCCGTCTCGATGGCGACCGCGCGCGCAGCCGCCAGCTCGGTGGGGCTGCCGCTCTGGCGATATCTCGGCGGTGCGTCCGCGCGGGTGCTCCCGGTACCCCTGATGAACGTGGTCAACGGCGGCGCACACGCGGACAACGGTCTCGCCGTGCAGGAGTTCATGATCGTGCCCTCGGGACGACCGAGCTTCCGCGAGGCGCTCCGCGCGGGCGCCGAGGTGTTCCACGCGCTCAAGAAGATTCTCAAGACCGACGGCATGGCGACCGGCGTCGGCGACGAGGGCGGGTTCGCGCCGCGGCTGCCGACCAACGAGTCCGCGCTCGCGTACATCGCGAAGGCCGTGGAGGCCGCGGGCTACTCGCTCGGCAAGGACTTCGTGCTCGCGCTCGACGTGGCGGCGAGCGAGTTCTTCGACAAGGGCTCACGCCGATATCGGTTCGAGGGCAAGGAGCTGACGTCCGAGCAGATGATCGACGTCTACGCGGCCTGGACCGAGAAGTACCCATTGCTGTCCATCGAGGACGGTTGCGGCGAGGACGACTGGGACGGATGGGCCCAGATGACGAAGCGAATGGGCGACCGCGTCCAGCTCGTGGGCGACGACCTGTTCGTCACGAACATCGAGCGCCTCGGCCGCGGGATCCGCGAGGGCATCGCCAACAGCATCCTCATCAAGCTCAATCAGATCGGCACGGTCTCGGAGACGCTCGACGCCATCGCCATGGCGACGCGAGCCGGTTTCACGTCCATCGCCTCGCACCGAAGCGGCGAGACGGAGGACGCTTTCATCGCCGATCTCGCCGTCGCGACCAATTGCGGGATGATCAAGACGGGCAGCCTCAGCCGGTCGGACCGCATCGCGAAGTACAATCAGCTCCTGCGAATCGAGGAGCAGCTCGGCGCGGCCGCGGTCTATCTCGGACGCGGCGCCCTCAA
>JADZFZ010000276.1 GCA_020854145.1 Deltaproteobacteria bacterium
AGCTCGACCTCGCGTGCCTTCACCTGCACGAATGCGGAGGACGTCTTGAGCGTCGCCGATTCCCGCGCGGACACCGTGAAGCTCTCGACCTCCGCATCGACCCTCCGATCCCGCCCGATCGACAGCGGCCGAGACACGAGGAGCACTCCCGCGATCGTCGCCGACTCCCCCATCTCGACGATCACGCGGGCTCCCGTCGTCCCGGCCTCGTCGACGAGCGCGGGATCGACGGCCGTGTCGATCCCCGCCTCGAACGCGCGTCCGTCAGCGGTCGTCACCCGACAGCGGTCGCCTTCGCGACGCTGAACGCGCGCGAGCAGGAACGGCAGCGCCGCGTACACCACGCGAGCTCCGGTGCTCTCCTGTTTGGCCACGACCGCCGACGACGGCTCCACCCTGCGACGCGACGACGACTGTCTCATTGCGTGCTCCTCACTTCTTCTTGATGGCAGGCGGCTCGACGAGGATCTCGTCGGCCTCGAAGACGATCTCTTTGCCTTTGATCGACACGCCGTCGGCTCCGACGACGATCTCGCTCTCTCCGCACGTCAGCGTGATCCGTTGCTTGGCGTCCAGAGTCAGATCCGCGGTCGAGAGATCCGCTACGAGCTTCGCGGAGAGCGCGTGACCCCCCGTGATCTTCTGCTTCTGCGCACCCTCGATGGTGCGAACGATCGCGAGCTTCGCGGTCACGGCGAGGCTCGTCTTGCTCTCGACCGCGTACGACCCGACGGTCTCGACCTTCTTCTCGGTGACGCTCTCGGACTTGCCACCGCGGATGACCTCGGTTCGTGCGAGTCCCACCTTCTCGCTCGAGTCGCCCCCGATCTGGAAGGAGATCCCCGCACCCGAGGCAATCGACGCCGCACCCCCGACGTCCTCTCGAACGTTCTTCTCCACCACGACACCCCACGTCCCGGTGCCCTTGCCGGAGCCGTCGGCGCCGCCGCCTCCTCCGGCGTCTCCGCCTCCGAGACCCAGCCTCTCGAAGGCCCCGTCCACCACGCTCGCCGCGAGCCCTGCTGCCGCGACGGCGGGATCGTCCATCGGAGCGTCCGCGCCGAGCACGGGCAGTCCCGGCACGCCGGTCGGCAGCCCGAGACCGCCGAGAAGGTCGGCACCTCCCGCGCCTCGGCCCCGGAACGCGCCGCCCGGCCCCCACGACGGCGAGGTTGCCGCTCGCAACGGCGACGCTACCCCGGAGCCCTGCGACGACGCCGCGCCCGCACCGAGCAGCGACTTGCCGGAGAACGAGCCGCCCAGGCCACCGAGCTCGCCACGCGCCGCGTTCATCACGGCCATCGGCCCGAGCGAATCGACCGTCGCGCTCACACCCTTCGCGGCCAGCCCCTGCGCAGCCTGGATGGCAGCGTCTTTGGCCATCTTCAGCACGGCATCGAGGGGATTGCCGACGCGGAGCTGCTCTCGTCCCTTCACGTCCACGACCACGTCTCGGGTGACCTCGAACGAACCGCCTCCCGACACGCGAACCGTCCTGCTGCCGATCACCTCGATCGCGTGAGTGGTCTTGACGCGGGCGTTCTCGTCCTCTCCGACGGTCACGGTCTCGGTGCCTCCGATCTCCACGCGACGGTGGCGCCCCACCTTCCGGCTCGCCGTCTTCTCGATCTGCTGTCTGCGATCGTTGGCAACCATCGTCGTGACGTCGCGCTTCGCGACCACGGACAAGAGCTCTCCGCCGGCGGTATCGTCCATGCGGATCTCGTGAATGCCCCCTGCGCCCGGGGACGAGTCGGAGCGGATCCCGCTCACGGTCTTCTCCTCTGGCAGCCGGTATGCCGGCGGGTGCAGCGCGTCGTACAGGCGTCCGAGGCAGAGCGGCCGGTCCGGATCGCCGTCGACGTGCTCGACGAGCACCTCCCAGCCGATGCGCGGGATGAGGACCGATCCGGTCGTGTGCGGCTGGGTGACACGGACCCAGGGCGAGCTCCGCCCGTCGAGCCCGCCCTCGAGATCCCAGTGCTGCTCGAGTCGAACGCGGCCGTGCTCGTCGCAGTGGATCTCTTCTCCCTCGGGGCCGACCACGCGCGCCGTGCGCATCCCGATCACCTGCGGTCGGGGCGTGACGCGCGGCGGGACGAAGACCGCCGAGACAGGCACCGTGTCGAGGCGCACCACGCACGCTTGCGACGACGACGGCGTCACGAGGGGTCCCTCCCCGTCGTCTTCGGCGTCCAGACGCACCTCGAGCTCCGACGACACCACGAATCGCACTCCCGAGGAGTCGGGGTGATCGACCAGCTCGAGCAGCCCACCGGCCGTCACGGAGACCGCGTTGGCCGTGAGCGCGAGCCGATCGCAGCCGAGCCGCCTCTCGCGGAGTCGTGTCTCGGCGAGGCGCTTGCCGACGCGCGCGTCGTCGTACTTGCCGGGATGCTCGTACCACTCCGCGCTCACGGCGTCCTCGACGCGCGCGTCGGCGCGCAGATCGTTGGACGGGTGCAACATGTCGTAGTCGTCCAGCGTGACCGTGGTCTCGGCCAATCGGCGCTCCCCGAGACCGTCCCACGCCCGCACGTCGCTCCCTCGCACGATCGGCTCCGCGCTGTACCGGAGCTCCATCGGTCCCACTCTCTCGCTCGCGGTCGAGTCGTCGCGAAGCACCATCACGTGGCCGGTCTCGTCGTGTCGGAAGTGGAACCAGATCCCCTCTTCCTCGAGCAGCCGGCACACGAAGCTCCATTCGCTCTCTTCGTGCTGAACCGTGTAGTCGCGCTTCGGGTAGGCCCGGGTCAGCAGCCACTCGAAACCGTCGTCCGGGAGCCCGGCGTCCGCGCACACCGCTCGCACGATCTCGGGCACGCTCTTGTCGCGAAAGACGCGGTAGCCCACCCGCCATCTCAGGAGCGACGGGCGCGGCCCGACCACGATGCGGAAGCGGCTCCTGCCACGGCGCGACGGGGCCACGCTCGCCTCCTCCACGAGCCCGGAGATCCATCGGCGCTCGCCGGTCGGCGCCTCGATCGCAATCTGGGACTCTCGCCGAACGCACCCCGCCAGATCGACGCCGCGCCCGGAGAAGTCGACCTCGAACCGGAAGGCGCGCGACACGACCTCCTCGCCACGAATCGCGTGGACCGCCAGGTCGTCCGCGTGCCCCGCGAGGAGCAACGAGGCGTCGAGGCGCCCGCTCCACGGTCCGTCGTACACGTCAGTTGCTCCTGTGCTCTCCGTGGATGTTCTTCACCTGTCGGAGATCGAGCTTCTTCCCCTTCACTCGGATGCTGCCGTCCTTCTTCAGGCTGATCTCGACCTTGCCCGCCACGAGGCGAATGTCGTCCTCGGCGGTCACGGTGACGCTGTCTGCCTTGGCCGACACCGACTTCTTGCCGGTGACTCCGAGCGCCGCCCCTGCGCTGTCGTTGCGATTGCCTTTGCAGGTCACGTTCTCTCGCGTGGCGGTCTCTGCACATCCGGCGCCACATCCCACGCTCACCGACTGGGCCTTGATCACCTTCGCCCCGACGACCGTCTCGAACAGGTTCTTGGCCTCGACCGACCGCGACTTGCCGCACGCCTCGGCCCACGCGCCGAGCACCGTGATCGACGAGCTGCCGACGACGCTCCGGCCGTATCCCGCGACCGTCGTGATGACCTGAGCGTCGCTCACGCTCCGATCGAACGTGCCTTTCGTGGTCTCCAGCCAATCTCCTCCGACCGTCACCTTGCGCGTGCCTCGGACGGTGACGCCGAGCACGCCACCCACGGCCATGCTGAGATCCTTGCCGACGTCGATGCGCTGGCTCGATCGACACAGGAAGGTTCGGCTGTCACCCACGGTGGTCGTCAGGACCGTTCCCACCGTGACGCGCGACGGGCCGCCCACCGTGACCGTCTCGTCGCGTGCCACGCTCGTCACCTGGTCGTTCTCCACGCGAACGGTGAGGTCCCTCGAAGCGCAGAAGAGCATCTCCTCGTGTCCCGCCGCGTCCTCGAACCTTATCTCGTTGACGCCGCCACCTCCTTCGGTGGTGTCGGTCCGGAACGCGGTTCGGGTCTTCCCTGCGGGCAGCTCGTACGGCGGAGGCGCCTCGGCGTTGTACAGGTGACCGGCGACGAACGGCCTGTCCAGATCACCGAGCTCGAACGTCGTGACGATCTCGAAGCCTCCGCGCGGCAACGTCATGCTGCCTCCCAGCCCGAGCTGGCCGACCCGCATGGGAGCAGAGCTGCCGTCGTCGCGCGGCGCATCTCGGTCCCAGACGAACCGGGCTGTGGCTCGACCGTGAGGGTCGCAGTGGATCTCCTCGCCCGCGGGCGTGGTCGCGAACGCCAGGTGCACGCCCCCGACGACCGGCTTCGGAGGAACGTCGCGCGGCCTCGGGGCAACCCCCGCCGGGACCGCCTCGAAGCGGCACCGATAGGGGGTGCTCTCGGGATCGGCGCTGGCGCACGGCTCGCCCTCGTGGACCACGGAGGTCACGAGGTAGGTGGCATCGAGCGCAGCACGCGGGTGCCCCTGGATCGTGAAGCTCCTACCCGGCGCCAGACGCACGCAATCGCTCCAGCCGCACACGACGTGAGCGTCGGTGCGCAGTCGCTCGAGAAGCCGTCTCGCGCGCCGGCGACCGTCGGCGATCTCCACGTAGCCGCCCGGGTGCTCGTAGACCTCGGCACGGCTCGACCCCGGTGTCCTCTCGCGAACGGTCAGATCGAGGCGGGGATGCTGGAAATCGTAGTCACGGAGCGCCACCTCGTCGGGACGCGCCGCGAGCGTCTGCTCGACGTCGTACACCACGTCGTGGTCGAGTCGCGTCGCGTCGCGGTCGCGGAGCTCCGAGGCTCCCTCGATCGGCGTCGCAGGGGGCGCGTCGAACAACAGGACTCGATCGCTCCCTCCCTCGTGCTCGATGGCATATGCGATCCCGTCGGCCGCGAGAAGCCGAGTGACGAGCTCGAGGTCGCTCTCGCCGTGCTGCACCACCCAGGGCCGAGGCGGGTATCGATCGATCAATGCCCATGTCGTGTCTTCGGCGGTGAGACCGCGAGAGGCCAAGACCCGGCTGACCACGTCGCGCGTCGTCACCTGCTGGAACGTGCGGGACGTGCGGCCCAGCGCCAGGAGCCCTAGCCTGGGTCGAATCTCGAGCTCGACGTGCCACTCGCTCTGGTCGTGTCGGGGTGGGCTGGTTCGACACGACCACACGACGCCGTGGAACGAGCGGTCGCCACCCAGCCGCTCGATCCGCAACGCCGCCGGGCGCCCCAGCATCGGCTGCGCCGCGATCGGCTCCTCGCTGGCCAGCGACACGACCACACGGCCCACCTCGGACGCCCTCTCCTCGACGCGAAACCGCATGACCACGGCGTCGGCGATCGCCTCGCCGGCGACCTCGACCGACACCCGGAGAAACGAGGCTTCCATCACTTCCACCGGATCTTCTTGGCCTTCAGCCTGACGCTGTTCGCGGCGACTCCCATCTTGCCGCCCTTCGACGCGAGCTTGCCCGACTCCACCGTGAACGAGACGCCACCCGCTCGGAGCAACGCTCTGCCGCTCGCATCGATGTGGACGCTCTTGGCAGCAAGCGACCAGACGCCCCCGACGTCTTCTTCGATGCTGCCGGCGCGCAGGGTCAGTGCGCCTTCGGCCGCGTAGGTGACGTCGGCGCCCGTCGAGATCTTCAGCGCTCCGCTCGTCAGCGCCTTGGCCTCACCGATCGTCTCGCCCTTGGCTCCCCGGATGACCTCGAGCTTCGCTCCGCCCACGAGCTCGCGCTTGGTGCCTGCCACCGATTCGACGATGGAGCTCGGCGTCGCGTAGCCCTGCATCCCCGTGACGTCGCGACGGTAGTCGGCATTGAAGGTCTCTGCGACCTGATTGGCGAGCGCCAGCAAGGTCGAGCCGACCGTCTCCGTCCGCATCCCGTCGTTCTTCATCTGCAGGTTGCCTTTGACGCCCCAGTCGTCGAGCGGTCCGATGGCCTCGTTGCGGTCGCCTCCGGTCTCGTCGATTCGCTGCCCGGTGACGTTGATGCATTGGTCGCCGCCGACGACGACGGTCTCCGTGAGCGCGACGTTGGCGGTCAAGGTCAGTCCCACGCTGTCGGAGGCGGCGACCTTCACGTCTTCGCGGCAGTCGTGACCCACGTTGACCGAGTGATCGCGCGATGCGTGGACGAAGAGCTCCATGGCGCCGTTGGCGTCCTCGGTACGGATCTCGTGGGTGCCTCCCCCGCCGGGCGAGCTGGCGGTCTGCAATGCGTTTCGCGTCTTGGACGCAGGCAGCCCGTAGGGTGGCAGCGAGTCGGCTTCGTAGGCACGCGAGAGCACGACCGGTCGATCGGGATCGCCATCGAGGAAGCCGACCTCGACCTCCCATCCGACACGCGGCAGGAACATGCTGCCGGACGTGTTGAGCTGCTGGACACGCAGCCAGCACGACGACCCGTCGTCGCTCGGGCCTTCGCGGTCCCAGTAGAAGCGCACCCGGACGCGCCCGTAGGCGTCCACGTGAATCTCCTCGCCGGGCGGCCCCGTGACCACCGCCGTCTCGCGGCCGGCGATCCGTGGACGCGGCGTCGTGCGCGGAGCACGGAACGGAGTCTCCCTGGGGATCGCCTCGAAACGGGCCTCGTATCGGGGCTCGCTCGAGCCACCGCGGAGCCCATGGTCGTGGAATCGGTGCTCGACCTTGGTGACGAGGTGCTCGCCTTCGATCCAGGGCTCGTCCTCGCATCCCACGACCGTGACGAGACGTCCGGGGGCGAGACGCCGACGAGGGGTGATGCCCCGGAGCACGCGCTCGTGCGTGAGCAGCTCCTGGAGCCTCCGGGCCGCGAGCGCGTCGCCGCGGGCGTCGTCCGCGAAGCCTCCGGGATACTCGTAGACGAGCAGGCCGCCGTCGTTCGCCCTGGACGCTTCTCCCTGACGAGGCGTCTCGGGGCGCTCGAAGCTCCAGTCGCGCGCGAGGTAGCGATCGGGACAGACGCGCTGCGTGAACGTGAGGTCGCGGACGGTCTGCTCGTGCTCGCTCGTTCGATCGGCGAGCACCAGCACCGGGTCGCCGTCGATGGGCACGGCTCCGCGCATCGAGTCGCGGAGCTCGAGCACGCAGTCCGTGGCGCCGTGCTCGAATCGGAAGAAGATCCCTTCGCTCTCGAGAAGCCGGCAGACGAACGCGAGCTCGCTCTCCTTCCATTGCACCGTGTACTCGCGTCGCGGGTAGTCCTCGTCGAGCACGCGTGAGACCGTCGCGGCGCCGATCCCCGCGCCTTCGAGCACCGAGCACACGACGTCGGGCACGGTCAGGCTCTGGAAGGCGCGGCTGCGGACTCGCCTCGCGAGCAGATGGAGCGCGGGTCGGAGGCGGAAACGGTAACGGCAGGCGCCCTGGCGCGTGCCGACGAAGGCGGCTTCGTCCACCACACCGTGGAAGAGCCGCGGCTCGTCGTCGCCCTCGTGGGCGACACCCACCGCCCCGCGCGTCCCGAGCATCTCCTCGAGCTCGACGTGCGGATCGCGGCTCATGACCTCGACCTCGACGTCGTCGAGGACCGACAGGCCCTCGCGCGCGACGATGCGGCTCACCCTCGCGTCGTCGGGAAGCGCGCCGTGATCGAACATCCCCCGCGAGCGCATGGCGTCGCGTACGGCAACCGCGATGCCACCGGGATCGGGAGACCATCGATGCGTTCCGTGGCGAGATCCCGTGGCTCGGCTCGGAACGACGCGGACCGCGCGCGGGCCGCCCACGCGCACCGCGCGCGCAGTGGTAGCGTGCACGGCCGTGCTCGCAGCCGGACGCAAGGGCGACCCCGATCGTATCCCGTCGGAGTTCCAGTACTGGACGAACCTCGATGCGCCGTGGGCGCGTCGTGCGCGACGCGTGCTCCACTGGATTTTCGGTGTCGACCCGATCCTGCCCGACGCGATCGTGCGCGAGTTCGCTCGCGCGTACTACGACGCCGACCCCGTCGCCGAGGCCTTCGTCGACGACGTCTACATGACGCGCGGTCAGAAGGCAGGCCGCGCGATGCTCGATCGAGCGATCGAGCACGGCGTCGCAGCGATCGCGGATGCGCCCGCGTCGCTCGTCCGCCTGTTCGGCGAGATCGAGACGCGGCCCGCGTGGCTCGACGTCCGCAAGATGGAGCACGGCGCGCGCGTGTTTCGTCGCTGGGGCACGCACCTCTACAGCCTCGCGGGCGCCATCACGTGCGAGGGTTACCAGGAGTGCTCGGTCGCCAAGCCGCTCGCGTTCACGGGCGCGTACACCGGCGAGTCCGCCAACCGGCGATTCCTCGAGACCGCGCAGTTCTGGATCGACGTCTCCGAGCCCGGCGGCCTCGAGCGCGGCGGACGCGGAGTCCAGACCTGCCTTCGCGTGCGCATCATGCACGTCTTCGTGCGCCGTCGACTGCTGGCCCATCCCGCATGGGACCTCGCGGCGTGGGGCGTGCCGATCAGCCAAGCCGACGCGATGCTCACGCTGCTCGGCGGCAGCTTCATCCCCGGGTACTTGCTCAAGCTGCTCGGGTACCGCAACAGCCGCGAGGACATCGAGGCCACGCTCCACTTCTGGCGCTACGTGGGTCACCTGGTCGGCGTGCAGCCCCGCTGGTACCCCGACACGATCGAAGACGCGCTCGGGCTCGCATTCACGTCGCAGGTCAAGGGCGTCCGCCGCGCGGGCGACGACGCGAAGCACCTGGCGCGGTCGTATCTCGCGTCCTACGCGCCGGCCGAGCACGATCGCGGGAGGGCGAGGCTCGCGAAGGCGTGGGACTATCGCAGACAGCTCGGCTTCGTGAGCCTCTTCCTGCCGGCGCGCTCCTATCGCGAGTACGACTTGCCGCGGCCCGGCATCTGGCGTGTGCTGCCGGCGCTCGACGTCCCCGAGGTGCTCGCGCTCGAGACCGTGCGCCGGTGGCACCCGTCGATCGACGCATGGGTCGACGCACGCGCACGTAACGCGACGAAACGTTGGGTTCGGACGCGCCTCGGCGAACGGACGGCCGAGTACCGCGCGGTCGAGAGCTTCACGCGCTGAGGACCGCCGCAACTCCCTCTCCCCGAGGGGGAGAGGGGGACTTGCCGCGAAGACGTCGCGCGCGACGAGGGCGCTCCGGGGGACGCAGGCAGGCGGACGCGCGTCGGACGACGCGGATCTGTTAGGCCCTTGACGGCGTGTCGGGATGGCGCGCTAGGATGCGCCCGCCTCGTTCCGGAATGCCCATTTTCTCGGCGTTTTCGGGGGGCGACGGCGGGGGGCTGGCGGGCATGGCGATTGCTGCTAGGGCGCCCGCAACAGAGGCGAGTCGTTAGTGCGCGAGAAGCGCTAGGCTGAGCGAAGCGGAAGCGGACAGAGGAGGCGATGATGCGACGAGTGACGGCAGTACTGATCGCGGTGCTCTCGATGGCGGGCCTGATCGGCTGCGCGAACGACGGCGACGAGACCGGCGGCAGCACCACGGCGCTGGAGTACGTGCGCCCCGCGGACTTCGAGGGACGCATCATGTACCTCGACAAGAGCGTTTCGCCGCGACCGATGACGGCGGAACAGATGGGCGACACGAGCCGCGCCATCCCCGTGGCGGTCGTCTTCTACGACACCCACGCGGTCGCGTGGTCGGCTCCGTTCGGCCGCCCGCAGATCGGCGTCGATGGCTCCGAGGTCGCGATGTGGCGGCTGCTCGGTCGTGCCGCGGAAGAGCGTGGCTCGGTGGTCGCCCCGGAGACGCCCGAGCGTCCCAGCACGCCGGCCGGCAACACGACGACCCCTGGCGGCGTCGACACCGGCGTCGTTCCCGGCGCCGCGATCCCCGGCACCGGCGTCGACATCGAGGCGAGCCTGCCGGACCTCCGCCTGCCGTACGTCGTCATCGACTGGTTCGAGGACTTCGCCGACGAGGCGCACGCCCTGCAGGAGATCGGCCCGGTCGTTCACCCTGGCTGCCTGTGAGCCTCCGGCTCGGGGGCTGCCGCCCCTGATCGGGCTCTTCACCCGCGAGGGTACCGACGAGGCCCGCCGCCACCAGGCAGCGGGCCTTCGTCTTTCCGTCGCTCCGTTCGCGGTCCACGTAGCCCGCAGCGCGCGCCCCTCGCGCGGGATCCGCTGCTCCGATCACCGATCCTTGCGGCCCACGAGCAGGTAGCTGAACCCCCGCAGGAAGAAGCCGCCTTCGTCGGCGGCCTTGTGGTAGTTGCCCATCTCGAGCGTCTTGGCGTGGCGCACCACGGCGATCACGTCGACCGGGGTGAAGCGTCGCGCGAGCGCGTCGAAGCATGCGAAGCCGACGGGCGCGAAGCCGTGCTTCTTCTCGAAGTAGTCGCACACGAAGATCGCCAGGTGCCCTCCTTTGCGCAGCACGCGATGCGCCTCGCCCACGACGCGATCGAGCGCCGCGTAGAACCGCTCGTCGTACGCGGACAGCTTGCCGATGCAGCGCGTGTCGTCCGAGTAGCGGATGTGGTCGCCGTACGGCGGGTCGAAGAACACGAGGTCCGCACGACCCGCGGGCAGCGGCAGCTCGCGGGCGTCGCCCTTCTGGATGTCGGCGCGGTACGGGGCGACGTCGAAGCCCCGGACCTCGCGACCGAGCTCGCGGGCGACGTCGATCGTGGTTCCGCTGCCGCACATCGGATCGACCACGAGCTCGCCCGGCTGCGACCACCGCGAGACGACGTTCCAGACGACGTGCGACGGCGTCGCGCCTCGATAGGCCTGATCGCCCTGCATGCCGCGTCCGTAGTGCTGCGACGGGTAGTCCCACAGCGTCGTGGTGTGCAGGGCGATGGGCGGCTTCTTCGGGCGCTCGAA
>JADZFZ010000277.1 GCA_020854145.1 Deltaproteobacteria bacterium
GGTACAAGGCGCCGATGATCCACTCACCCGTCTGCCGGATGTCGGTGATCCTCGACTCCGAGGGCAACGCCCTCATCCTGCACGAGCTGAAGCGGAAGAAGCCCTGAGATCGAGGCGACCCGCCGCGCCCGAAGCGCTCAGCCCGTCGTCGGGCCGCGCGCTACATCCCGAGCCAGCTGCGGGCGTCGAGCGAGCGGTTGCCGCGACGGATCCCGAAGTAGGCCGACTCGCCGGCGATGGTGCCCACGCGCGCGCCTTGCCCTACGTGGTCGCCGACCTGGAGGTCGAGGCTGCGAAGCCCGCCGTACACGCTCTGGTAACGGTCGCCGTGATCGAGGATCACGCTGAGCCCACGGGCGCCGTCGCGGCCCGCGAAGATCACGGTGCCCGGCGCGACCGCGCGCACGCCGCGGCCCGGCTGCGCGACGAGATCGAGCCCGGTGCCGTCGGCCGCGCGTCGCAGCGAGACCTCCCCCGCGACGGGCGACGAGAGGTTGCCGCGCATGGACGCGAAGGTGTCGCCCTCCTCGGCGTCGGCGGACGGGTCGTCGCCACGCAGCACGATCTGTCCGTAGCCGAGATCGCGCACTTGCCCTTGCGACGCTTGCGGCTGCGTCTGCTGAGGCATCGACATCGGGTTCGCGGCCCACGGCTGCGCCGCGGCTTGAGCACCCGCCATCGCGAGCGCGTACGCATAGACCTCGGCCTGCCGGCGCTCTTCTTCGAGCTGGCGTTTACGCGCCTCGAAGGTCTGCCGCTGACGCCGCGCCTGCGAGAGGCGCTCGTTCAGCCGTGCCTGCGCCGCGCGCAGATCGGTGCCGCGCTGCCGCAGCTCCGTGACCGACTCGATGTCGCGCGCCACCATGCGACGCAGCCGCTCGACGCGTGCCGCGTGCGCCATGAGCGCGTCGATCCCGCCGCTCGCGGGCAAGAGACCCCCGCGCGTGATCCGATAGAGCGCACGCACGCGCGCGCGCAGCATCCCGAAGGCCTGGCTCCGCCGCTGATCGAGCGACCCGAGCTCCGACTGCGTGCGAACGAGCTCCCCTTCGGCGCGCTCGATCTCGCTGAGCGCGCGGCCGAGCTCGGCGTCGTTCTGTGCGACGCGAAGCTCGAGGTCCTCGCGCGGAGGCGTCGCCGCGGGCATCTGCGGGCCATGACCCGGCGCGGCGCCGTAACCGGGTGCCGGCGCGCCGCCGTATCCCGGTTGCGCGCCGTATCCCGGGTAGCCCTGCTGCGGTCGCGGCGCTCCCCACCCGTACCCGCTCTGGCCGGACGCGAGCGCCGGCAGCGCCGCCACGCACACGATGGAACACCATCCCAGGATCGAGCGACGCGTGCCCACGTTCAACGCTCCGCCAGGTAACGCCGGAGCGCGAGCGCGCTGCCGGCCGAGCCCACGACCACCGCGCCCACCACGACGAGCGCCATCATCGGCACCGTGAGGAACACCGGTCGGACGCCCGTGAACGCCGCGAACGCCGGCGCGATCTCCCCCGACGCGAAGAGGAACAGCGCGAGCAAGAGCGACACGGCGAACGCCGCGCCCACCAGCCCTTGCGCCGCACCTTCGACGAGGAACGGCCTGCGCACGAACGAGTCGGTCGCGCCGCAGAGCTTGAGCACCTCGATCTCCGTCTTGCGGTTCGCGATGGAGAGCCGGATCGTGTTGCCCACGATCGCCAGGACGCACACGCCGACGAGCAACGCCAGGACACCCGCGCCGAAGCGCCCGCCCGCGACCAACATGCGGAGGCGATCCATCCACGTGCGGTACGTCTCGACCTGCTCGACGCCGCGCAGACGCGCCACGCGTTCGGCGATCTGCGAGATGATGGCCGGGTTCTCCGCCGCCGCAGGCGAGAGCGTGACCTCGACGCTCGACGGGAAGACCTCGGCGGGCAACGCGGCGAGATCGTGGCCGACCTCGTTGCCGTCGAGGAACTGCTGTCGCGCGTCCGCCGACGAGACGAGCTGCGTGCTCGTGACCTCCGGCAACGCATCGAGCAGCGCGCGCATCTGCGTCACGTCGGCCGCGTCGGCGCCGTCCGTGAGGTAGATCGACAGCCGCACGGACTGCCCCCAACGCTCCGCGATCGCCGAGAGGTTGGCGATGGTGATGAGCGCCGCGCCCAGGCAGAGGAACGCGACTGCCAGGCTCGAGATGGCGACGAGGTAGAGGCGCGCTTCCTCGCGTGCCGACCGAGCCGCCCGTTTGATCGCCGTCGTGAAGTCCATGGTCGGTGCTCCCGATCAGGCCGCGCCGCGCGCGGGCAAAGCGGAGATGCCGGATTGCTCTTCGGCCCACTGCGTCAGGCCGCTGCGCGCCTCGATGATTCGCGAGTCGTCGATGATGAGCAGGCGGTGTGGCCGGGTCTCGAGCAGCGACCGATCGTGGGTCGCGAAGACGACCGTCGTGCCGGCCTGATGGATCTCTTCGAAGAGCGTCAGGATGTCGACCGCGAGCTGTGGATCGAGATTGCCCGTCGGCTCGTCCGCGAGCACGAGCGCGGGCTCACCGACGATCGCGCGCGCGACCGACACGCGTTGCTGCTCGCCGCCCGACAGGGTCGCCGTCCGTTCGTCGCCGCGCCCGGACAGGCCGACGCGCTCGAGCACCTCTCCCACGCGCGAGCGAACGAGCCGCGCGGGCATCTTCATGATCTCGAGCGGCACTGCGACGTTCTCGAACACCGTCCAGTGCGGCACCACCTTGAAGTCCTGGAAGACGACTCCGAGGTTGCGCCGCAGGAACGGGATGCTCGTCGCGGTCAGGCGCGAGATGTCGCGTCCGCAGAAGAGGATCCGCCCCTCGTCCACGGTCTCGGCGCGGTAGACGAGCTTGAGCAGCGTGCTCTTGCCCGCCCCGCTCGGACCCGTGACGAACACGAACTCGCCGCGCTCGATCTCGAGGTCGATGTCGCGCAGCGTTGGCTGGTCGCGTTTGAAGTACTTGTAGACGCCCTCGAAGACGAGGATCGGCTTGTTCGCGGCGCTGGCCTCGCCGCGCCCCGCGCGGAAGAACGAGAAGGGCTTCTTCTTGTCCCTCGCGCCGAGCGTGTGGACGCGATCTGTGGCGTCGCGATCGGGCTCTCGATCGCGGTCTCGATCACGGTCTCGGTCGCGGTCTCGGGATCGATCTCGGTCGCGGTCTCGGTCGAACATGACCCCCGAGTACCAGCCCGAGATCCACGAATCAAAAAAATGGCGACGATGTAGGTGCGGCCTCCGGGTTTGACACGCGACCCCGGCTCGCGTAGACGCCCCGACCCGGAGAGAAGCCATGGGCAAGCACGACCGCCGCCAATCGATGAAGATGCGCCGACGCCAAGCGCAGGCCAAGAAGAAGTCCGCCGAGCGCACGGCCCGCACGGAGCACCTCGAGCGCGCAGCCAAGGCCGCCAAGGGCACCTCCCGCCGCGTCGCGCGCAAAGAGAAGCCCGCGAGCTGATCGGCTGGCGGGGCTCGCATCGCCCGCCGGCTTCGATTCACCCTACGACGATGGCGCGTCGATCCGCACGGTGGACGCGGCATCGGGCAGGTGCGAGCGCCACCATCGCTCGGCCGCGTCTTCCGTCCATCGACCGTGCACGTTCGTCGCGGCGAGGAGGCGGATCAGCTCGCGCGCGGACTGGGGCCGCTTGGCGCGGTCTTTCGCGAGGCACGCGAGCACCACCTCCTCGAGGTCGCGCGGGATCTCGTTCTCCGTTCGCTCCGACGGAGGCACGGGCGCGTGCTCGACGTGCGCGAACATCATCTTCACCGGCGACTTCTCCTCGAAGACGAGGTGCCCCGTGAGCAGCCAGTACGCGACGCACCCGAGCGCGTAGATGTCGGCGCGCGCATCGAGGTCGTCCTCCCCACGCACCATCTCGGGCGCGACGAACGCAGGGGTGCCGCCGGCGAAGCCTTCTTCGGTGAGCCGTCCGACCTTGCCGCCCCCGCTGCCGCCCGCCGCGCCGCGCAGCGCGACGAGCCCGAAATCCAGCACCTTCACGAAGTCGAAGCGGACGCCGCGTCGGCACACGTAGATGTTCGCCGGCTTGATGTCGCGGTGCACGAGGCCCGCTTGGTGGGCGTCGGCGAGCGACTCGCAGGCCTGCAGCAGGAGATGGACCGCGCGTTCGGCGGGAACGGGCCCGTATTGCGTGACGAGCAGCTCGAGGTCGACGCCGTCGAGCATCTCCATCACGTAGTAAAACGTCCCGTCGTCCGCGACGCCGAAGTCGTAGAGCGAGATCGTGTGCGGTGACGACAACGTCGCGGTGACCTGCGCCTCGCGCTCGAAGCGCCGCTTGACGCGTTCGGCGTCCACACCCTCCCCGAGTCGCGAAGGGCGGATGAGCTTCACCGCCGCCGGCCGTGCGAGCAGACGGTGGCGCGCCCGCCACACCTCGCCCATCCCACCGCGCCCGAGCAACGTCTCGAGCCGGTAACCACCGAGGTGCCGAGCCGCGCTCGCATCACGGTCGAGCCGTGTCAGCAGCATCGACAACGCGACCGCGATCCCCGCCGCGAGGTACGGAGGCGCGAAGATGGCCACCGACGTGGCGAACGACGGCGGCTCGTGTCCGGCGACCCCGACGTAGAGGGCCATCGCCAGCGGACCCGTGGACGCACCGAGCACGGCGACCACCGCCGCTCGACGCGCGGGCATCGGGACGGCCAACCGGAACGCGAGCAGCGCGAGGCACACCCACGAGATGCCGCGGACGAGCGTGTCCTGTCGCCACGGGACCCACTGCTCGACGAGCGCGATCCCCAGGCAGGCCGCGACCTCGTACGCGAGCGCCGCGAGGGCGAGCTCCGACGGGCGATTTCGCCACGCGCGTGCGAGCGCGACCATGACGAGCGACGCGCCCACGAGCGCGCCGGCCACGACGTCGGGGACCGGCAGCTTCCCCGCCGGACGGAACGACGGCGGCAGCGCCATCCACGCGAGCGCGACGGCGACCGCCATCACCACCGCACCGATCGCCAGCCGGTCCGCGAGCGACGTGTCCCCCGACCGCGACGCGGTCCCCGCGCCGAGCCCTTCGCTCGAGGGTGGACGGCGCGAGCTTCGCGACTCCGAAAGGCGCACGCGCCGCGACGAGGCTTCGCGCGGATCGCCCGGATCCCTCGCCGGCTCGGGGTCGCCCACCGAGCGGAGGCTACCGCACACGCGAGCTCGCCCGCGGTCTTTGATCGGGACCGCCACGACGGACGCGGCCGGCGGCTACACTCCCGCCCGCCGATGGAGCCTCCGCACGACCACGACCACGACCACGACCTCGATCCCCTGACGTTCGGGCCCGATCAGCTCTGCTTCGGGTGCGGCCCGCAGAACGCCGTCGGCCTGCGCATGCGCTTCCGACGCGAAGGCGACGAGGTCGTGACCCGATTCACTCCGGGTCTCGGTTACGAAGGACCTCCGGGCATCCTGCACGGGGGCTTGCAGGCGACGCTGGTCGACGAGCTCGCCGCGTGGACCGTGGTCGGTCTGCGCGCGCGAATGGGTTTCACCACTGCGCTCGAGGTCAAGCTCCACCGGCCGGTGCGCATCGGCACCGAGATCGTCGGGCGCGGGCGCATCACCCACGAGCAGAGCCGGCGAGTCACCATCGCGGTGACCCTCGAGCAGCTCGGCTCGGCCTGTGTCGCCGGCACGGTCACCTACGCGTTGCCCGCCGTGCACGCGGCCGAGCGCATCCTCGGCCAACGCCTGCCCGATGCCTGGAAACGGTTCTGCCGCTGATTGATCCCGATCTGTACCGCGCGCGTTCGATCGTCGTAGGATGGTCGTCATGCGGAGGGGTCGCGTCTGGGCAACGCTGGCCTGGTGTCTCTCGGCGTGTGCGACGAGCGCCGCGAGCGCGCAGACGCCACCCGATTCGAGCGCCACGCCCGCCGACGCGCCGCGCACGACGGATCCCGCCGAGGCCGCGTTCCGATCGGGTGTGGAGGCATTCGACGCGGGCGACTACGAGGCGGCGCTCGCACGATTTCGCGCGAGCTACCGCCTGCGCGCGGCCCCTGCCGTCCTCTACAACATCGCCGTCGCGGAGCGCATGATCGGGCGGGCCGCGCTCGCGTGCCGCGATCTGCGTCGATACCTCCGCGACGTCGAGGGCCTGCCGAGCGAACGGCGAACGGCGGTCGAACGCGAGCGCAGCCAGATCTGCCGCGAGGTGGCCGAGCTGTCGCTGCGCATCGCGCCCGGCGGCGCGAGCGTCGTCGTGGACGGACGCCCGATCGGGTCGAGCCCGATGACCGAGCCGATGGTGCTCGAGCCCGGCGAGCACGACGTCGTCGTCTCTCGGGAAGGGTACGCCGTCGAGCGCCGCGAGCTGCGCCTCGCGCGAGGCAGCCGCGAGACGTTGACGGTGCGGCTGCGCCGCGCACCGGACTCCTCGCGCATCTCCGTTTCGGGCACGTCCTCACGACCTGACACGCCGGCGGGGGGTTCGAGCGTGCTCGAGAGCCCTTGGTTGTGGACTGCCCTCGGCGTCGTGGTCGTCGGCGCGGCGGCCGGCATCGTGCTGGTCGCGCACGAGAGCGACGACGCACCGAGCGCCGCACACGTGACCTTCGCGAGCCCGTTCGCGCTCTCGTCGAGCATGGGCTCGGAACGATGACCCATCGCGTCGGAGCGCTCTGCGTCGTGCTCGTCGCCGGATGTGCGTCGGACGCGACGGCCGTCTCGGTGTCCTTCGAGTTCGATCCGCCGGAGCTGCGCGACGAAGCCGTCTTCGTCGAGGTCCACGCCGGGTTGGAGGGCTGCGCGGCCCCCCGGGTATCGGAGCCTTCGCGACCTGCGCTTCGGCTCGATCGGACCGGCAGCTCGCCGGCAACGCTCGAGGTCGATCGACCGACGTACCTCCATGCCCGCGCACGCGATCGATCGTGCCGTTGGTTCGCGCGCGGCTGCGGGCGCGTCGAGCCGTCGAGCCCGCCCCGGATCACCCTGGATCTGCGCCCCACCGACGCGCTGCCCATGTGCCTGCCGGGCGACTGCGACGAAGGTGCTTGTGCAGGAGGGGATCTGCCCGAAGGCATCGCGCCCCCCGCCACCGACGCGGGACCCGAGCCGCCGCCCCTCGACGACGGCCGCGACGCATGACCGGAGCGCGATCGGTTCGGCGCTCTAACGCACCAGCGTGAAGACGCCGGCGAAGTCGGCGTCGTCCAGGTTCCGGTATCGGAGCGTCCCGCCCGAGACGCAGTACTCGTAGCGCTCACCGCTTCCCGTGGTCGCGATGTTGCCGGAGATCGTGACCATGTCGGAGCTCATCGACGTGTTGGCCGTGGTGATCGTGCAGCGACAGCCGTCGCCTGCCTCCGAGCATGCGGAGCCGTCGATGCCATCGGCGCCGTCGAGCGCGCTCTCGATCATCGAGCACGCGAGGCCCATGGTGCACTCCCCGGGCAGATCGAAGGTCGCGGAGAAGGACGCCGTGGTCGACTGCGTCAACAGGCCGTCTGCGACCGTCAAGGTGCCCGACACCTCGCCGTTGGTGTCGACCAGGCGGATCGACGGGCAGAAGGACGTGTCGAACGGCATCTCGTCGTCGATGCACGCGCCGTCGTACGACCACGTCCCTTCGATCTCGCCGCCGCAGCCGCTGAACGTCGGACAGCCGCCGATCTGGATGGCGCCGTTGCCACCGCCGCCGCCGTCGTCGTCGCCGCAGCCCACGAGGCCGAGCCCCAGCGCCGAGCACAACGCCAAGACCACCCAACCGCGCTCGTTCATTCGTCGTCTCCCTTCTGGCGCACGATCGCGTGCACGTCGATCCCGTGCTCTCTCACGAGCCGCTCGACCGTCTTGCGATGCAAGCCGCACTGCCGCGCGGCTTCGCTGATGTTGCCCTTGCTGCGGCGCAGAAGGCTCGAGAGGAACTCCTTCTCGAACGCGGCGAGCACGCCGTCGCGCGCGTCCTTGAACGACGTCGCGTCCGCGAGCCCGAGCGCCACCGTCGTCGCGCGCCCGTCCGCGACGCTCGCCGCGAGCCGAGGCGGAAGGTGCTCGACGTCCACGCGCGCACCGTCCGAGAGCGCGACCATCTGGTGCACGACGTTCTGCAGCTCGCGCACGTTGCCGGGCCAGTCGTACGCGAGCAGCCGGTGCATGGCGGCGTCCGTGACGGTCCTGTCGCCCATCGCCTTCGGCTCCGACCCCAACCGAGGCGCGAGCCTCGGGTCCGCGAGCACCTTGCGCACGATCCACGGGATGTCGTCGCGTCGCTCGCGCAGCGGCGGGATGACGATGTGGATGACCGACAACCGGAAGAAGAGGTCGCTCCGGAATCGACCTGCGTGCACCTCGCGCTCGAGATCGCGGTGCGTCGCAGCCACCACCCGGATGTCGACCTTCTTCGTGTGCGCGCCGCCGACGCGGCGGAAGGTGCGCTGCTCGAGCACGCGCAGCAGCTTCGGCTGCAGATCGAGCCGCAGCTCGCCGAGCTCGTCGAGGAACACGGTGCCGCCGTCGGCGCGCTCGAACGCGCCCGCGTACGCGGCCGTCGCGCCCGTGAACGCGCCCTTCTCGTGGCCGAACAGCTCGCTCTCGATGAGCGTCGGCGGGATCGATCCGCAGTCGACGACGACGAACGGGCCGTCCTTGCGCGGCGACAGGTCGTGGATCGCGCGGGCGACGAGCTCCTTGCCCGTGCCGGTCTCGCCGGTGACCAGGACGGTCACGTCCATCGGGGCCACGCGTCGCACCAGCCCGAAGAGCTCGCGCATCCGCACGCTGCGCCCGATCATCGGGCCGAGCTCGCCGTGCTCGTCCGCGGCGACGTCGATACGCTCTTCGCGCGGGTCGAACCGGAGGGTCGTCTCGCCGACGCGAATCTCGCTGCCTGCGCGCAAGTACGCTTTCTCGATGCGTGCGCCGTCGAGGAACGTCCCGTTGCGCGACTCGAGATCCGTCAGCAGCCAGCCCTTGGGCACGAGCTCGATGGCCGCGTGGCGCCGGCTCACCGCGCGATCGTCGAGACGCAGATCGGCTTCTCTGGCCGTACCGAGCGTGATGGGGCTCCGATCGGTCACCAGCTCCGCTCCGCGGCTCGCCCCCGCCGTGACGCGCAGCCGCGCCCGACGGATGTGGAGCGTCCGGTGGCTCTCGATGGCCAGGGTGCGCGTGGCGGTGAGCGAGCGATCGTCCGCCTCGTCCGAGAACGTCGGGTGCTCGTCGTCGGAGCCCCCCGGAGGGGGCGCGGGCGGGTGACCGGCACGGGGTGCCTGCATCGCGATCATTCGACGCTACACGCAATCACGACGATCGCGAAAGCACCCAGAGGTCGCCCGCTACGACGCCGTCGCCTTCGCGCCGCAAGGTCGCGCGACGCGAGGCACGGACCACGAACCCCGCATCGGTGGCGACCCGCCGGACGTGACGGGCGTCGTGCGCGAATCGACCGTTGTGCGAGAGGACGTAGTCGTCGGTCGGCCGCGTGGGCACCTCGACCGAGAACGCGAGCCACAAGCGACGCGAACGCGACGCGCCCACCGCGCGGACCCACGGTGCGAGATCGCCGACGTACGGCGCCGCATCGGCCGCGAGCGCGAGATCCCAATCGGTCTCGGCGAGCGCCGGCGCATCGAGCACGTCGCCGACCACGAGCGCGTCGTAGAGCCCCGTCCGCTCGGCGTGCGCGATCATGCGCGCCGACAGATCGATGCCGGTCAGTCGCCCACAATGCGGGCGGATCACGCGACCGGCGAGCCCGGTCCCGCAGCCCAGGTCGAGCACGCTGTCGAAGCGCCGACCGCCGGCGGGCTCTTCTCCCGCCCGCGAGGGAGGGTCCGTGCGAACCGCCGCGCGCTCGGCCGGCGTCGCACACTCGAGCAGCAACGCGACGAGCAGCGCCGGCGTCCCGTACTCGAGGCGATCGACGAGGTGCTCGTCGAAGTCGTCGGCGCACTCGTCGAACAGTCGGGACACGTAGTCCGCCGGACATCGGGCCACGCGCTCGCCCGACAAGGCCGCCGTCATGTGCCGGGCCAACCCGCTCGAGGGCTCGAGCTCCTGCAAGCGCCGGTAGAGCGCCAAGGCTTCGTCGTGCGCGTCGTTGCGACGCAGCAGGTTCGCCAGGTTGCCGAGGGCGGGCGCGTGGTGCGAATCGATGGCCAGCGCGCGGCGATAGGCGGCGATCGCCTCTTCGTCGCGGCCCATGCGCGCGAGCACGACGCCCAGGTTGTGGTGCGTGTCGCGGACCTCGGGAGCCTGGCGCGCGGCCTCCCGATAATGCGCGGCCGCGGCGACGAGATCGCCCGACTCCGAAGCCAGCAGCGCGAGCACCGTCGAGGCGGCGGCCACCCGCGCGTCGAGCGAGAGCGCCTTCTCCGCAGCGCTTCGAGCCGCCTCGCGTGCGCCCAAACCACGCAGCACGATCGCGCGTGCGACGTGCAGCTCGACCGACGCCGGCGCGAGGATCACGGCGCGCTCGAGCAGCTCGCATGCCTCGGCGTCTCGTCCTCGTTGGTGCAGCAACAGAGCGAGCCAGCGGTGCGCCTCGGCGTCGTCCGGCCTCGCGGAGACGACCGTGCGGTAGAGCAGCTCGGCGCCGTCGAGATCCCCTCGGCGGTGGCGCGTCACGGCCTCCGCCAGCGAGCCGGGCTCCATCATCGACGCGCGATCACGGGCAGCTCGACGGGAACCGGGCGCCCGTCAGGTACACCTCGTCGGGCGCGGATCCCGAGGGCCCGGCGAGGTAGGCGAACACGAGGTGCTCGTCGCCGCGATGCCGGACGCGCGCGACCGCGACGTCGACGACCCCTCGGCCCACCCGGACCTCGACGCTCAACGGGGTCTCGGTGCCCCTGACCTGCTCGAGCGCAGGCGTCAGGAGCTGCATGTGCAGCTCCACCCTCGCGGGGTTCGCGTACCCGAGCGCGACGTAGCCGGCCAGTCGCTCGAGCGACACGTGCGCTCCGGGCGGCGCGCCGATGGGATAGGTGGACTCGGTCCCGAGGACGCACGCTTCGCTGCACGCGGCTCGCCTCACGTGCATGACGGCCCCGTCGTGGTAGCCGAGCAGGTAGGCGCCGCCACCTTCGTAGGCGAAGCCGATGCGCGATGCGCGGCCCGACGCGGCCACCGGTTCCGGGGGCGCCGCGCTGCCATCCCAGAGGAGCAGCCCGTCGCTCGGCGACTCGGCGAGCGTCCAGCGCCCGCTCGATCCGCGCACCTCGGCGAGGTCTTCGTGCGAGACACCGGGGACCTCGTGGTAGTCGCTCGCAACGTCCTCGGCGACCGACGCGAGCACCGTGTTGCCCACGGCGATCCGGTTTCGCCACACGTAGCGCCTCGGCAGGCCCTCCGTCCCTCCGAGGATCGCGGCCCTTCCGAGCGTCAGGTGCGTGGCGGGGCCCATCACCCGCGTCGGCGCGGTCGTCGACGATGCGGCGCCCGCGCTCAGGCTGCCCACCGACGCACGGACCCCGTCGTCGCCGTCGATGCCGTCGTGCAGCACGAGCACGTGCACGTCACCCGCGTCGCGGTCGCGATGCAGCGCGATCGAGCGATCGGCGATCAACGACCACCGCGTGCCGAGGTCGTCGGACGGCGGATCGCGGGGCGCCTCGAGAACGTCGAGGTCGCGCGTGACGATGCGTGCTCGGCCGTTGGCGATCATGCCGACGTGGACGTGCCCGAGCTCGCCGGTCTCGCTCGTGGCGAGGCTGATCTCGGGCTCGAGCACGGCACCCGTCACGATGGAGACTGCCGTCGGCCAGCGCTCGAGCGGGCAGCTCGGATCGCCCGCGTCGGGCCCCGCATCGGGCA
>JADZFZ010000278.1 GCA_020854145.1 Deltaproteobacteria bacterium
ACCGGCCAGCTCCGACCCGACGAGTTCTGACGGACTGTGCTACCAACGCGGCCATGTGCAGGCCCTGGGTGTCGAGACGAGGTACGGGGGTGGGGCTCGCCGCAGCGCTGCTGCTCACCACTGCGCATGCGGCCGCTCAACAGCCGGCTCAGGAGGCGCGGTACCGCCAGCTGATCGACGAGGCGGTCGCGGACTTCTCCGAAGGGCGCTGGCAGGAGGCCCTCGGTAACTTCCGCGCGGCCCACGAGGTCATCCCCAACGCGCGCACGTTGCGCGGCATCGGCATGGCTTCGTTCGAGCTGCGGCTCTACGTCGATGCGCGTCGAGCGCTCGAGCAAGCCCTCGCTGACCAACGGCGTGCGCTCACCCCCGAGCAGCGCGCGGAGGTCGACCGACTCCTCGCGAGCACTCGTCGATTCACCGCACGGTTTCGTCTCCGGCCTTCACCACCCGACGCGCAGGTCACCGTCGGCGGCGCTGCGCCGACGCTCGAGTCCGACGGCTCGTTGCTGCTCGAGATCGGCAACTACGAGGTCGTCGCGTCCATGGTCGGATACCGGACCGCGCGGCGCCAAGTCGTCGTACGCGGTGGCGAGGACGAGGAGCTGCTGATGCCGCTCGAGCTCGAGTCCGCCAGCGGCGGCGGCGGCGGTGACATCGAGGACGTGCTCGACCCCAATCGCGGGCGACGGCGGCGTCCGGGCGAGGAAGGCGGCAGCCCCGCTCTCGGGATCGCGGTGACCGCGACCGGCGGCGCGTTGCTGGTGGGAAGCCTGGTGACTGGCATCATCCTCGTTCGCAACCTCGGCGAGCTCGAGGATTGTCGCGAAGCCGACATGCCGGGAATGCCCTCGGGCGAGTTCTGCATGAACGAGACCGCTCTGGAGCGCAATCGCGATCTGACGGCGGGCCTGACCATCGGTCTCGGCGTGGGCGGTTTGATTGGCGTCACGACGGGGATCGTGCTGGTCGTGACGTCGGGCAGCAGCGGCGACGCCGAAGACGCGTCGATTCGTTGCGCACCTGGCTTGGGTGGTGTGAGCTGCGCAGGACGATTCTGAGATAGACCGGGAGACGACTGATGAGGATCTTGGCGTGGCGATGGTGGGCGGTGACGATCGGGATGACGCTGTGCCTGGGCGCGTCGGGCGGATGCGGCGGCTTGTCGCCCGAGGAACGCGCCGCGCAAGAGTGTCGCGAGACGTCCACCGAGGCGCACCGATACGTGGACGAGGGAGGTGTGCTCCTCGACGTCCGCCCGGTATCCGCCTTCACGCAAGAGCACATCACCGATGCGGTCAACATGCCGGTCGAGGACATCGAGGAGCGCATGCACGACGAGCTCGAGCGCGATGTCGTGCTCGTCATCTACGACGACGAGGAGGATCGCTGGGAGCGAGCCGAGGAGATCCTCCGGCAAGCCGGCTACCGCGTCTTCGTGCTCGGCAAGATGTCGACGTGGTTTTGCTGATAGTCTGAGGCTCTGGATCCGCACGCGGGCGACCGTCCGAGCCACCTCGCGTGAGAGGTGGAGGCGATCGCGTCGTCCGATCGGGCTGGTGGAGGTCGGGGAGGTTGCCGATGCCGCGCGGAGGCACGAGGGTAGTCGTCGTAGGAACCGTGCTTTCGCTGCTGGCGTGCTCGCCGGACTCGGGCACCACCGGCTCGCGATTCCGCACCGACTCCGGCCCGACGCCAGGGGACGCCGGGCCTCCGCCCGGCGATGGCGCCGTGCCCCCCACCCCGTTTCCGCCGCCCCTGCCACCTCCCGTCCCGCCTGGAGGCGACGGGGGCATGGGGTGCGTCGCCGAGGCGTTCACGGCCGAGCAGGCGTTCGTTCCGGTCGACATCATCTGGATCGTCGACAGCTCCGGCAGCATGGAGAACGAGGCCATGCGCGTGCAGGAGAACCTCAATGCGTTCTCTTCCGCGATGGACGCGGTCGATCTCGACTACCGCGTCGTGATGATCACGACGTCGTCCTTCGTGTCCGTGCCGCCGCCGCTCGGCACGGGACCGCGGTATCGACTGCTGGATCGCGGCGTGGACTCGCACGAGTCGCTGCAGGCGTTGCTGGACGAGTTCCCGCGTTACAGCGACTTCCTGCGTGCCGCGGCCACGACCCATTTCGTGGTCGTCACCGACGACGAGAGCGACCTGGAGCCCGACACGTTCCTCGGTCGGATGCGCGACCTGCTCGGCAAGACGTTCGTCTTCCACGCCATCGCCAGCGAACGTGTCGCGCCCGGCTTCACCAACCCGACGGGCGCCTGCGTCACCAGCACGGGATTCCCTCCGGAGGGCGCAGCCAACCCGGGAGACCGCTACTACCAGCTCGCCCGCGACACGGGCGGCCTGACCTTCTCCATCTGCACGAGCGACTGGACGAGCCTCTTCCGCGATCTGACGACCGTCGTCGCGGTTCCCACGCCGCTTCCCTGCAGCTACGAGATCCCTCCGCCGCCGATGGGGATGAGCTTCGACCGCAATCGGGTCAACGTGGTCTACACGCCTTCGAGCACGGGTGTCGCCGACACGATCCCGAGCGTCGGCTCGTCGGACCGATGCGGCGCCGAAGGCTGGTACTACGACGACGCCACCAACCCGTCGCTCATCCTGCTCTGCCCGTCGTCTTGCACCTTGTTGGGCAGCGATCCGGGCGGCCGCGTGAACATCGCCTACGGTTGCGCCACCGAGCTCATCTGAGCTTCGCGAGGAGGTGCACGAATGACGGCGGCAGTACGGGGCATCGGCGCGCTCGTGGTGGTCGCTCTGTATGGGTGCGAGCGCGGTGACCCACGGTCCGCGGCGCCCCATCTCGATGCCAGCGTTCCAGGCCCGCCGCCCACGCTGCGTGAAGCCAGTCGAGCGGGATTCGAAGAGGTCCGCGGCGGCGGGAGGCTCCGCGCGGTTCGAGGAGAGTTCGAGGCTCCGCCGGGAGCCAGCGCCGAGGCGCGCGCCGCAGCGTTCGTCGCGACGCACCGAGCGGCGCTCGGATTGCCCGACCGCGTGGCGCTGCTCGATCCGGTCGTCCTCGGAACGGGGATCCAGACCGTGGTGTTCGGGCTGGCCGTCGACGCCGTCCCGATCGACGCCGCAGAGGTCCGCGTGCGGCTGACGGAGGACGTCGTTTTCTACGTGTCGGTCAATGCGCCTGCCTCCGCCCCCGTCTCGACGACTCCCGAGATCGACGGATCCGAGGCAGAGAGAGTCGTCGCGGCCCTCCCCGACCTCGTGATCGACGGGTCGCCCGCCCTGGTCGTCGTGGAACCGGATCTGCTCGTCGGGGGTCGCGGCGACCCTGCGCTCGCTTGGCGGTTGTCCACGCGGTCGTCCGACGGCCATTCCGCGCCGCTCGTCTACGTCGACGCGAGGTCGGGATCGATCATCGGCATCAACGAACGCATCGTGCCGCTGACACGAAGGACGATCTGGGACGCCGATCATCTGGCGAACCTGGAGTTCATCCACAGGACGTCTCCCGTGTACACCGAGGACCGCCCACCACCGGCGGATGCGCCGCCGAGCGAGGCACTGACGGCGTGGCAGCTCGCCGGCATGGCCTGCGACTACCTCGAAGGCCAGCTCGGCGAGGACGCGCCATGCCGCGACCTGAACGTCTATGTCCGGTACGGAGACACGGGATCGCAACACGAGGAGGGTAAGCTGGAGATCGCGCCGGGCGATCTCATGCGGTCGGACGGGTACACCGTTCTCCTCCACGAGCTGGGTCACGCGCTCATTCATCACAAGTCGTTGCGCACCAGCGGCACGAGCCTGCTCTACTCGTACGAGTCCGGCGCCGTGCACGAGTCGCTCGCCGACGTCTTCGCGATGCTCGTCACGCGTCCGGCGCGATGGGTGATCGCCGCAGGCATGGACGGCGAGCGCAACCTCTCGTCTCCCGCGATGTCGTTCCACCCCAAGCCCGCGCACTACGACGACCTCGTCGTGGGCGTGGAGGACTCCGGCGAGGTCCACGCGAACAGCGTGATCCTGAGCCACGGGTTGTGGCTCGCGACGCGCCAGGGGCTCACGGTGGCAGGCGCGCGCGTCGCCCCGATCGGCGAGTACAAAGCGCAAGCGATCGTGCACCACTACATCGACCAGTACCTCGGTGCGAGCACGTGGCTGCAGCAAACCGCGATCGGTCTCGTCGACGCCTGCACGGTGCTCGCCGGTCTGCGCGAGTTCTTCGGCGAAGACAGCTATGGCGTGACGTTCCACGACTGCGCAGTCGTGCGCAACGCGCTCCACCAGGTCGGGCTCGCGCCCTACGCCGACAGCGATCTCGACTCGTGGTCCGATCGGGATGACAACTGTCCCAGTCTCTTCAATCCGCAACAAGACCCGTGCCCGCCCGAGCCTCCTTCCGTGCCGGACGCGGGCCTCGACGCGGCCTTCGATGCCAGCACGTCCCGCGACGGCGGCCCCGACGTGGGTGCGGACGACGCATCGACGTGTCGTTCGACGATCCTCGCGACGGGTCTCGCGTGCCCACCGCAGTTTCCGACCTCCGCGGGCGATTGGGCTCTCTCGAGCTCGGACATCGGAGAGTCCGACGACTGCCACATGACGGCGCTGTGCCGGTACGACGATCCCGATCGAGGCACCGACGCGCTCGGCGAGATGCGCTTCAACCCGGATCCGCTGGTGACGACCTGGGACTGTGGCGCCACCCGGCTCGGGTTCTTGTTCGAGCGGCAGATCGACAGCGCGAGCCACCAGGCCGCAGCCGGCTTCCGGAGCCCCAACTCGTCGGCGGACGACAACGACGCGTTTGCGCAGCAACTCCTCGGTCTCGCCGAGAGCTTCGCCCAGCCCTGCCCCTGAGA
>JADZFZ010000279.1 GCA_020854145.1 Deltaproteobacteria bacterium
ACGACGGGCACCACGAGCAGGTCGCGCGCACGCGTGGCGGCGACGTACGCGACGCGAATGGCTTCGGCCTCGTCCTGCAGGCGGATCTCGGTCGCGTGCTCCTCGAGCTCGACGGGGACGCAGCCCGCGAGGCCTTCGACCCAGAGACCGCGCTCCGGCTCGATCCAACGTGACGGCCGGTCGTGCGCGCGCGCTGCCGTCGGATCGCACAGGATCACGACCGGCAGCTCGAGCCCCTTGGCCTTGTGCACCGTCATGATGCGGACGCCTTCGGTGCCCTCCTCGACGACGGGAGCCTCGGCGGCCTCGCCGAGCTCGCTGTCTCGCTCGATCTTCTCGACGAACGCGCGAAAGGACGTCGTTCCGCGCGTCTCGAAGCGCCGCGCGAGATCGAGCAGTCGCAAGACGTTGGCGAGCGCCTGCTCGCCGGTCGGCCAGATGGCGACGCCCGCGTGCGCGCGGACGCTCGAGAGAAAGAGCTCGAGCGTCTCGGCGATCGGCCGCCGGTTGCGACCCACGTGCAACGTGCGGAGCAGCTCGAGCGCCGACGCGACCGGCGCCGTCGTCTCGTCGAGCTTCGCCGGATCGATCGGCGCCAGCGGGTGCAACGTCGCGTGCACGTGTCGGAACACGAGCAGCTCTTCGTCGGACAGCGCGAGAAACGGCCCGCGCAACGTCGCGAACACCGCGAGCTCGTCGTCGGGCCACTCGACCGCGGTGAGCAGGTTGCGAACGGCGATGACCTCCTCGCGGTCGTGGAAGGAGCGTCCGCCGACGAGCACGTGCGGGATGCGGCGTGCCTCGAGCGCCCGCACGTACTCGCGCGTCGTGTCGCCGCCGTACGCGCTGAAACGCTTGAAAAGAAGGCAGATGTGACGGGGCCCGACCGGCACGCGCTCGTTCGCGTCGCGCTCGGTCACGGTCCAGCCGCTCTCGCGCACCATCCATTCGACGAAAGCGGCGACCGCGCCCGGCAGCGAATCGTCGATGGCCTTGTTCGTGACCTTGCCGTATCCGCCGTAGGGCCGCGGCACGGGGAGCGCGACGATCGACGGCTGCCCGACGGGGTCCGTGCGCACGGGGCCGAGCGGGACGTAGCCGGGTTGCGCGAGGGACGCGTCCGCGCGCATCACGGGCTCGAACGACGCGTTGACGAGCGACTGCAACGACGGGGTCGCTCGGAAGCTGCTGCTCAGATGGAGCAGCTCCGCACCGCGCGCGAGCAGGCGCGCCTTGGTCGCCTCGTAGAGCACGATGTCGGCACGGCGGAACCGATAGATGGATTGCTTCGGGTCGCCGACGAGGAAGAGCTTGCCGGGCTTCGGTCGAACGCGCGTCCAGTCGCGCTCGGCCGGGTCGTCCGCACAGAGCAGGAGGAGGATCTCGGCCTGCAGCGGATCGGTGTCCTGCTGCTCGTCGACGAACACGTGCGTGAAGCGCCGTGCGAGCTCGGCGCGGATGTCGTCGCGGCCTCGGAGCAGGTCGCGGGCGCGCAGGAGCAGGTCGAGGAAGTCGAGCTTTCCCTCGCGCTCCATGAGCTGGGCGTACTCCGCGGCGAGCGGCGCGAGCTCCGACGACAGCAGCCCCGCGAGATGGGCTCCGGCGCGTGCGAGGAACGTCGCGAGCAGCGCCTTGGTCTCGTCGCGCTCGGCGACCACCACCTCGCGCGACAGACCTTCGCCGTAGCGCTTGCGGCGACCGCTCATCTTCCACGTCCAGTGGCGCGCGAGCTCGCGCAGCTCGGCTTCGAGCCCGTCGATGTCGCGTCCTCGGACCTTCTCGCGATGATCGAGCTCGCGGACGAACCGCGCGATCTCCGCGAAGTTCTCGCCCAGCTTGTCGTCGGGGTAATCGGCCCGGCCGGCGTACGCCGCGAGCGCACGCAGCCGCGCCACGAGCTCGATGGCGGCCCCTTCGCGATCGAAGGGCTCCGTGCGCCACGGCGTGGGGAAGTCGCGGTGCTCGATCGAGCGCAGCCCCGCCGCGAGCAGCTCCTCGCGCGGTCCCGACGCCTGACTGCTTCGCGGCCGCCGCCGCAGGATCCGCGCGATCCCGGGAGGCGGATCCGCGACGATCCTCTCGAACCACCGATCGAACGTCGCCTCGAAGAGCGCGTCGGACTCGTCCTGCGCCGCGACCTCGAAGAGCGGATCGACACCGGCCTCGAGCGGCCGCTCGTGCAGCAGATCCGCACAGAACGAGTGGATCGTCCCGATGCGTGCCGTCTCGAGCTCCTCGAGCGACGCGTCGAGCCGGTCGCGCTCGATCGGGCTGGCGCGCGTGTCGTTGCGTGCGCGCTCGATCTCCGCGCGCAGGCGCAGCTTCATCTCGCCGGCGGCCTTCTCGGTGAAGGTGACCGCGACGACCGAGCGGAGCGTGCCGCGCCCGCTGCGCAACACCGAGAGCACGCGCTCGACGAGCGCCGACGTCTTGCCCGTTCCCGCGGCCGCCTCGACGACGAACGTCGTGTCGAGATCGTCGCGGATCCGGCGCCGGGCCTCGGCATCGGCGAGCGGCGCGCTCATGGCATCCCTCGCAGGGTCACGAGCCGGCGCAGCTTCTCGGGAGGTTTCTTCGCGACGCGTTGCTCCTCGTGCGGACCGCAGACGCGCGCGTAGTCGCACCATCGGCACTCGGAGGGCCGCGGCGCCGCGGGCAGGAATCCCTCCTCGATCGCGCCGCGGATCGTGTCGAGCACCTCGCCGAGGGCGGCGCGGCTGCCTGGGTCGAGCGGCATCGTGCGCTCTTCGTAGTCGCCGCGAACCGTGCAGTACGAGAGGCGGCCCGAGTCGACGCGCCGATCGGGGAACAGCGACTCGAGGGCCATCGCGTAGAGCAGCGGCTGCAGCGCCGTGCCTCCGAAGACGACTGCGCCCGGTGCGACGTGCGCTTTGCCGGTCTTGTGGTCGGTCGCTCGGAGCGCGTCGTGCGCAGGAGTCTCCTCCACGAGATCGATCGACCCGCGCAACCGAAGACCGTTCGCGAGCGTGACGGGATCGTGCTGGCTGTGCGCGTCGCGCGACTCGCGCTGCTCCGCCGGCAACCCGAACGACAGCTCGAAGCGCCACGGAACCCACGCGGTCTCGTGCGCGGTGCGGTGAAGCCACTCGCGCAGATCCGCGCGGATCTCGGACACGCCGTCCTGCCAGACGCGCTCGATGGCGGGCGCGAGATCGTCGTGGAAACGCTCCGCGACCGCGTCGAGCTCGCGATCGAGCACGTCGAGCGCCAGGGCCAGCCTCGCCTGCGTGATCGGCAGCCACCCGCGCGATCGCAGCTCGACCAGCGTCGCGAACTGCGCCTCGTGGGTGAGCGAGCCGCGCGACAGTGGGTCCATCTCCTCGATGGCTTCGGGCACCTCGCGCGCGCGGAGCCGGTGCACGGTGTTCAGGAAGAACGCGTACGGGCACTTCGCGTACTTCTCGAGCGCCGTGGCCGAGAAGGCGCGGCGATCGAAGGCGTGCTCGGCCAGCGCGGCGCGGACGGCCGGGCTCGCAGCGGGCGCGATGACCAACCCATCGTTGGGTCCCCAGCGACGCAGCCACCGGCGGCCGCGGGCGCGAAGCGCACGCGCGAGGTGGGCGTTCGTGCCGAGGAGGTAGCTCGCGGCGCCGCGCGTCTCGGCCTCCGGACGACGATAGAGCGCGTCGAGCAGCGCGA
>JADZFZ010000280.1 GCA_020854145.1 Deltaproteobacteria bacterium
CCGAGTAGCGATTCTCGACCTCACCCGGATTGTCGATCTCGAGGCTGCCGATGTCCCAGCGCGCGATCTCGCCGCCGTCGATGCCTTCGGTCAGCCCGGTCTCCATGCGGATCTGCTCGAAGTCGTCTTCGGTGGGCTCGATGCCGGCCGCGTAGGCGACCTCGAGATCGAAGCTCGGGGCGCGGCGCGCGCGCGCGACGCCGGTGAGCGAGACGGTCGGCGTGCGATCGGGGTAGAGGACGTCGAACCAGATCGGTGTCTCGACCTGGACCTCCGGCGGGATGCGCCCTTCCGAGATGGCGTCCACGGCGGCACGCGCGTTGGGACGGCCGTAGCCGAATCGCTGGTCCCAACCGGGGCTGCTCGGATACTTGCTGTCGTCCCACTCGGGGTGATCGGGCTGGCTCTCGGGGATGTCGATGTCGTCGACGGTGCCGATGAAGAGCTGGCGCACCTCCTCGTTGGAGAGCGCCGGATGGAGCGGTCCTCCGGGGCGATCGGGCGAGATGGCGGCGGAGTAGAGCAGGCCCGCCATGCCGGCGGTGCGACCGACGGCCTCGCTCGAGCAGCCCTCGCCCGAGACGCTCATCATCAATTGGCCGCCGTAGTTGGTGCAGGTGTTGAAATTGAGGAAGGTCGTCGACGTCTGCGGCTGATTGTCGTCGAACACGATCGCGTGGACGTACATCACGTGATTCGAGGTGCCCGGGAAGTTGTGGTGCCGCGAGTTCTCGTCGGCCGCAGAGGCGCTGATCGCCACACCGTTCTCGTAGGCGTAGCGGTGCGCGCGGCGCATGAGGGTCGAGTGATTCACCGACCCGAGCGCCTCCTGCACGACGCTCGCGTTCGAATCGACCGCGAAGACGACGGCGCGCGCGTAGTCCTGGACGTCGACCACGAAGGAGTCGCCCACGCGCACCATGAGCAGCGTGCAGCGCGGGCAGACGCCGACCGTGCCCATGCCGTTGTTGCCTTCGGAGCCCGAGTCGCGCGCCTCGCCCGTGCCGTGACCGAAGCGCGTCTCGTCCTCGGGGTCGTTGTCGTCCTGGAAGAAGTCCCAGCCGCTGATGTCGTCGATGTACCCGTTGGCGTCGTCGTCCACGCCGTCGCTGAAGATCGCGATGAGGTCCTGCGGATCGGTGAAGCCGTTCTCGTTCAGATCGGTCACGCGCGCGTCGGCGTCCCAGTCGCGCATGTTGAAGACGCCGTCGCCGTTGAGGTCGTGCACGCCCGGCGTGCTGGTGCCGTCGGCGTTCTGCGGCTCGGGAAGCTCCGCGACGCTCAGGTACCACTTGTTGCGCTGATCGCGCTCGTCCCATTTGATGCCGCTGTCGAGCACGGCGATGATGACGCGCGGATCGCCGATCGTGCGTTGCCACGCGCGATCGATGTGCATGCCCGCACCCATCATCTCTTCCTCGCGGCGGAAGCCCGGGACGGTCATCGATGCCGGCGGCACCCACGACCACATGACCCACTCACCGCCGTTGTCGTCGCCGGTGCCTTCGGTCATGCCGAGGATGTCGAACCCGTAGCCGGGATCGTCTGGCCAGTTGCCGGGGTTCATGAGGTCGTCGCGCGACGCGGAGCGATTCGGCCACGCTGGGTTCTGGGCGAACGCGACGAGCGCGAAGCTCGCGCAGCCGACGCCGAGGACGATGGACCCGAGAAGAAATGAACGGCGCATCAGTCACGAGGGTACTTGGCTCGAGGCTGGAGCGTCCGTGAGATCGATCAGCGCGATGCGACCCGGCGGGCGGCGGCTTCCGCGCGGCGCTTGACCTGGGCGAGCACGCGGGCGTGCACGCTGCCGATGATCTCGTCGGCCCAGGCGCGCCAGTAGATCGCGGGCGCCATGCGGACCCGGTAATACGTGCGCCCGATCAGGAGCGTGCGGTTGCCGGGCAGCGGACGAAGCAGAAACTGGCCGCGCGAGACCTGCATGTAGCCGTCGAGGTGCGGCGGGCGCGGGCCGGGCCAGGGAGTGAGCTCGTGCATCGGATCGGGCTGCGCGAGCACGCCGAACGTCAGCTCGCGCGGCTCGTTCCACACCTCGATGGGCTCGACGAACTCGCCCGTCGTGAACTGGCACCGGCGGATCGCGCCGACGCCTCGGCCTTCGATGACGGCGCCGAGCGGCGCGGCGACGCCTGCGCGAAAGACGAGCTCGGTCGGCGGGTCGAGACGCGGGAAGGCGATGACGTGAGGCCACACGACGGCGGGCGGCGCGTCGATGACCACCCGAGACTCGACGGGCGCGGGGGCGTCGTGCGGGATGGGATTGACCAGCTCCGCGACGAGGAAGAGCGGAACGAAGGCCGCCATGGGCGCCGGCTTCGGACGTTGGGCGATGCCCGTGCCCGAGGCGACCGCGAACCCGACGAGCGCACCGATGAGCGCGGTGACGCCCGCGAGCGGCGCGACCATCACGAGACACACGATGCCCTCGAGCGCGAAGGCGACCATCACGCCGAAGCTGACGAGCAGCGCGAGGAAGGTCGCGGTGATCACGCCGACGAGCTTCGGCTCGTGCAATCGACAGAAGAGGAGCGACGCGACGAACCCGCTGATGGCGGGCCCACCGAGGAACAGGGCTGCGCCGTACTCCTTCATGAGACCGATCCCGATCGCGCCCGCGCCGAGCGCGATGACCGCTCCGGCGGCCGCCGACATCAAGGTCGCCGTCAGGAAGCTCTTGTCCTTCGGCGGTGGCTTGGCGGCATCGCGATACGTCCCATCCGCCTGCTCCTTGGGCGGTTTCGAGGGCACGACGCCCGCGGCGAGGAAGAAGAGCAGGTTCGCGAAGGGCACGAAGAAGAGCGCCACGAGCGCAGGCGGCAGTCCCGCGTCGCGCAGCCGGCGCACGGTGAGGATCACGCCGATCGTGATGAACGGCAGCGCGAGCGCCCACATCGCGATCCAGTAGGTCGGGTGCTCGCCGGGCTTGAAGAGCGGCGCGTCCATGGGGCTCACGTAGAAGAGCACCGAGTACGGCCGCTGGAAGATCTGCGCGATCAGGTAATCGAGCCCGATCTTGAGCGCCATCAGGCCCGTGCCGATCCCCAGAAAAGGCAGCGGTTTGAGCGGCGTGCGAATCCAGCTGGCGAGCGACATGGCCTTCACGATACGTCAATGGCCCATGGAGATGCGCTCTCGGCGGGTGGGGTGGCGCGCGGGAGTCCTTTGGGGGGTGCTCGTGACGCTCGGCGCCGGTTGCGCCGGCACGCGGCGGGTCGCGCGGCCGTCCGCGACGCCCGAGCCGATCGAGACGCCGCCGGTCTACGCCGACCTGCTGCCGTGGGTCGGCAGCTGGTGGACTGCGATCGAGGACGAGGGCGGGACGCGCCACCTCGTCTCGCGCAGGTGAGCCGTTCGTGACCCGCACGCTTCCCGAGGACGCCGCCGAGGCGACGTTCGGCGACGCGCGTTTCGGTGTCGCGGTCGGGAACGATCTCGTGCACGTCTACCGAACGACCGACGGCGGCGAGTCGTGGCAGCCAGTCTCCTTCTACGCGGACGCGAGCAGCCCCGTTCCGATCGAGGATGAGGCGGGTGCGATGCCGTGCGATGCATCGTCGGGCCCGGGGTCGTGCTGCGCGACGCGCCGTCGGAAGCGTCCGCGCCGCCCCTCGGCGCGTACCACGGCGAACCGGAGGACAGGTTCCCTCCCTCTACGACGGTCGAGCTTCTCCCGCAGCTGACGTGCACGAGCGGCGCGGCGAGCCCGGCGCCCGCGTTCCCGCCCGGGCCCCGAGGACGCGGGCTGCGCGCGCCTCGGACGACGGTCGTGCACGGGCCGAACGGCGACGCTGCGCTCGACTCGGGGACGTCGCCCGCGGGTGCGCCCGTCCTTCGCGTTCGGTGGCGCGTCGTGGACGCGAGCGCGCCGAAGCCGGTGCGCTGGTCGGGCGCGCGATCATGCGCGACGACACGGTTCGCCCGTTTCGCTGCGAGATCGCCACGCCCCGGACCGATTGACGTCGGACCTCGGGCCTCGCGGAGTCAGGAGCCGGGTTTCGTCGGGGCGCGTGCGCGGCCCGGCAACGCGCGGAAGAGATCGCGCACGGCGAGCGCTCGGACGCGTTCGGCCAGCGGGTACGTGTCGCTCCCGGCGTGAACGAGGTCGACGCGCGCGAGCCCGAGGTCGGCGATCGCGGTTCGAATCGAGGGCGTGACGCGCGGAGCGTCGGTGCGCTTGATCTCGAAGCCGAGCCGTTGGCGGCCGCGAACGACGACGAGGTCGATCTCGGCTCCTGCATGAGTTCCCCAGAAGAAGCATTGCTCTCGGTGGGCGTCGAGGGCGCCGACGATCTGCTCGATGACGAATCCCTCGAACGACGCGCCGAGCTTCGGATGCCGTTCGAGATCGCTCTGCGTGCGGATGTCGAGCAACGTGTGGAGCAGCCCGGAGTCGGCGAGGTAGACCTTGGGCGACTTGATCTGGCGTTTCGCGAGGTTCTCGAAGAAGGGGGGCAGCACCCGCACGACGAAGGTCGATGCGAGCGTGTCGACGTAACGACGCACCGTAGGCTCGGAGACCGCGAGCGCCCTCGCGAGCTCGGCTCCGTTCCAGATCTGGCCGTGGTAGTGGGCGAGCATGGACAGGAACCGACGGAAGGTCGCGGCGGGGACCGTCACGCCGAGCTGCGGGAGATCCCGCTCGAGATAGGTCCGCAGCAGGTCCCGGCGCCATCGATCGCTCTCGTCCGCGGACCTCGCCAGGTAGGCTCGCGGGAATCCACCGCGACTCCACAGGCGCTCGACGTCGCCCACCTCGTCCAGCCGCAGGCCCGCCAGCTCGTGGAAGGTGATGCGCCCTGCGAGCGTCTCGGATGCCTGCCGCAACAAGTGGGGCGAGGCGCTGCCGAGGACGAGGAATCGAGCCACCCGCCCGGGGCGATCGACGAGCACTCGCAGGATCGGGAAGAGGTCCGGTCTCCGCTGGACCTCGTCCAGCACCACGAGCCCCCGCAGGCGCGAGAGCACGAGGCGAGCCTCCTCGAGCCGCCCGACGTCGGCGGGATCCTCGAGGTCGAAGAAGGTCACCGATCCCCCGATGCCGGCAGCCACGGCCCGAGCCAGCGTGGTCTTGCCGATCTGCCGAGGTCCCAACAGCGCAACCACGGGGTTCGCGCGGAGCGCCCGCCGAATCGCGGAGACGTGCTGGCTGCGCGCGATCTTCACGCTGCGAGGCTACCTCGCAATCCTAACGGTGAGGATCGGATTTTCTAGGGGTGCCGCGGGGCGACGGGCGGGGCTACGCGACCCTCCCCAACCGTTCTCCGAGCAAGGTCGATTGCGTGCTTCGACGAGCTCTCGGCGACGCCGTCGCGGTAAGCGAGCCGGGCGGCGAGCACGGCTTCCATCATGTCGATACGCCGCCCTGCTCGCGGGTGAGCTCCGCGGTGCGGGGCTCGATCGACGACGGGCTCGAGCAGCTCGCCGCGCACAGGGTGGCGCCAACGACGGCGAGCGCGATCCCGACTCGCCGTCGGACCGTCACTCGCGGATCGTGGGCTGCTCGAGACCGACGGCCTCGGCGACTCCGTCGCGATAAGCGAGCCAGGCGGCCAGAACCGCTTCCATCGTGTCGATGACGGGGGCGTGCTCCGAGGCGGGAATGTGGTCGCGGGCGATTGCCCACGCGGCCGCGCGGTGCTCGCCCTCGACGCTGCGGTGCGCCTTGCTGAGCGCGAGGGACTCCAGGGGAAGGCCGTAGTGCTTGACGAGCGGGTGCTCCTCGAACGGAGGCTCGGGACGTCTCGGGGCGCTGGGATCGAGCACGCTGCGGTCGTGGGACGTGCCCTCGAGGAACAACGTCGTGACGGCGGTCGCCACCGCCCAGCCACATTGCGTGGTCGCGTCGTCCAGCAATCCGCGGAACGCGCGCGATTGCGGCAAGAGAATCGGATTGTCGAATCGCGAGAGGTCCATCCCGAGCCCGCGCGGGTACTCGAGGAAGAGCTCCGGGTGCGGACGTCCGGCGCGAATCCCGCCGGTCTCCTCTTCGTAGATGTTCTCGGCGAGCTCGCGGCGGACGGCGGCAATCGGGCATTGCACGTAGGCGCGGCCGACGAGGACCGGGAAATCGCGGACGTAGACGCCGTACTCCTGCTCGAGGTGGATGTGCAATCGGTCCTTCGGCACGAGGCCCGAAGTGAACGAGGGCCACGCCCAATGGACCTTTCGCTCCATGATGCCCAGCAATCGCTCTACGAACTCGTGCATCGGGATTACGGCTGCCTCACGGTTGCGCCGCGTCGACGGCGATGGAGACGGTCAGATCGACGGCGGGCTCGCCGTCGGGAGTGCCGACCGAGACGGCAGTCGGGCGAATGGTCAATCGGACGGTACCGTCCGAGGTTGCCAGCGATTGAATGGAGCCGAGCGCGTCGCCGAGCACGTCGACCGGACCGAGCAATCGATTCACGCGCGCGGGGATGTCGGGAATCGCGGTCGTGGCGTCGGTGAGGCACGTCTCGACGCTCACGCCGCCATTGTCGAGGCGACGCCGGCAGCCGATCGCGACGTCGTCCACGTCGAGGCGCACGCGCACGCTGGTCGCGTCGGGGCCGACCTCGGGGGTCATCGTGCCGCGCGCGAAGACGCGGACGTCGCGCGCCAGGTTGGTCCGGAGCTCGACCTCGGGGATGGACCACGCGAGACGGCCGCGACCCTCCTGCGTGACGCGGCGCTCGAGCAGCACCTGCGGACGGTGCACCGAGACGAGCACGAGCGGACGGAGGCGCCGCAACGACTCGGCGTTGTCGCCGATGGCCCCGTTCAGGCGTCGCTCGAGCGCGCCGCTGCGTGCCCACGCGTCGGCGATGGCGGCGACGAGCGCGGGAGAAGCGCGCAGATGCGAGCGGCGATCGGGCGTCGAAGGAGGCAGCTCGTGCGAGAAGACGAGGGGCCCCACGCCCGCCCGATCGGGCGCGACGACGCGGGCGTCGAGGGTGATGACGAGGCCGCGCGTCGCGTCGAGACGCGGCGTGTCGGCGTAGCGGAGCGCGACGCGGGCGTAGTCGCCGGCGGGGACGGACTCCGGGAGCAACATCGCCGACGAGAGTCGTGCGAGCCACGCGTCGAGCAGGCGCTGCACCTCCTGGCGCGCGATGTCGGTCGCCATCGCCTCGACGGTCGAGCGCAGGCCGAGCGTGTCGGCGGCTTGCCCGCCGATCGCGCCGAGGATCCCGCCGATCGCGTCGCCCAGACCGGGTACGAGGTTGCCGCCGATCTGGCTTCCCACGGCGCTGCCGACGCCACTGAGGTTGCCGAGCTCGACCGAGATCGCGACGGGGCTCGCCGTGCGGATCGCCAGCGAGCGATCGCCGGTGCGCTCGAGACGCACGGAGACGGCTCCGTGGACGCGCGCGCCCGCGAAGTGCACCGTCGCGCGCACGCCGATGGTCTGGGTCGCGTGGTCCAGGGTGATGCGGACGTCGGCACGCTGCGCGCGCCCGATGGTCGGGTGCGAGACGCCGACGAGGCGGCTCGAGAGGGCGGTCTCGAGGGCGGACGCGAGATCGGTCGTCGTGCGCGGGTCGCCGTCGTCGACGTCGCGCGGACCGATGACGAGCTCGGCCGAACGGGGGAGCCACACGCCGCGCGCGGCGAACGGCCCGACGACGAACGGCAACGGGACGCGACGGTCGACGGGTCCGCGGTGCACGATGCCGGCCCGCACGACGTGGGCACCGGGCGTCAGCGGCGGGATCGCGACGTCGAGCCGGGAGCCCGCCCACTGCGAGGTGACCGCGGCGCGAAGCGGATGCCGACCATCGAGCTCGGCGACGACACGTGACGCATCGAACCCGTCGCCGAGGCTCGCCTGCAATCGTGTCGCGCCCTCGCCCGCGAGCAGCACCGGCGCTTCGTGCACGACGAGCGCGACGTCCGAGCGCGGGAAGGAGTGCGAGAGAAGCACCGCCGCGCCGAACGCGAGGCCCGCGAGCAGCACGATGCCGACGGCGGAGCCGAGGACGCGAGGCACGGAGGAAGTATGACGGCTCCACGGCCGATGGACGATCGGCAAACCGCCGGGCCGCCGAAGCTTGATCACACGGATAGCGTCGACAACACTCTCAATATGAAAACGATCGCAGTTGCTATCGATCTTCCAACGCTCCAAGGACTGGACGCGCGCGTCCGGGCAGGCGGGAGCGTCAAGGAACGGAGCCGATCGGCGATCGTCCGGCGGGCGGTCCGAGAGCTGCTGGATCGAGAGATGCGCGCTTCCAAGGAAGCCAAGGATGCGGCCGTCTTCGCCAAGCATCGGGAGCGGTTCGCGCGAGAGGCCCGTGCCCTCGTCGAGGAGCAAGCCGAGCCGTGACTCGCGGCGAAATCTATCGCACGCACCACCGCGTGGCCGAGCGCGGGACAAGCCCGGCTACTACGTCGTGGTGTCGCGGTCGTTCGTGGCTGCGAACGACGACGTCGGCACGGTGGTGTGCGCGCCCGTCTACGGCCGGCTGCTGGGTCTCGAGACGGAAGTGCAGGTCGGACCGGACAACGGTGTCCCCAAACACTCGGCCATTCGGTGCGATTTCCTCTGCTTGTTGTTCAAGTCGAAGCTCACCGGTTTCGTCGGATCTCTGGGGCGCGCTCAGCTCGTGGAGCTCGACCGTGCGCTCGCCGTCGCGCTCGAACGGGACGTCGGCGCCTTGACGGAGGGAACGAGCGGGCCTGGCGCGAGCGGGAAGATCTCGCGCCGCGGGTGACGGCGTGGATGCGGACGATGCCGGCACCGGCCTTGCTGGAGGCGGGTCAGAAGGGGCTCGCGCCGCCGGTGAGGTTGCGGAGCAGGACGAGCGAGACGAGCTCGACGATGGCGACCCACAGGGTGCACGCGACGACGCTGCGGGTCATGGCGCGCGTCACGTGGTCGGCCTCTTCCTTGGGCTCGTCGGCGCGCGAGACGGCGTCGGAGGCGATGCCGATGGCGTAGAAGACGACGATGGCCACGGCGCGGATGCGATACGGCGCGCGCTCGGGGACGGGGTCGAAGAGGTCGGACGTGAGCAGGTACCAGGCGCCGTCGATACGGTAAAAACCGCAAAGGGCGAGGCTGCCCGCGAGGAAGCCGAACGCGAAGAGCGCGGCGACGAGGAGGTACGCGAGCACGAGCGCGGCCCAGCACGGGCCCCACAGGTAGTGCGCGCGCGGGATGCCGAGGGCTTCGAGGGCGGTGACCTGGCGGGAGAGGCGCATGCCGCCGAGCCAAGCATTGACGGCGTTTGCGCTCGCCGCGACGAACAGGAACGCGGAGAGCGGGGGCGTGAGCGCGATCATCGGCAGGCCGCGTACGATGCGCACGGCTTCACCGGGGCCGAAGTCGCCGCCGAACGTGGTCAGCACGTAGAGGACGGTGGCGCCCAGCAGGAACGACACAATCAGATAGAAGAGCAATGGACGGATGAGGCTCTGCCGAAGGGCGTGCACGGCGACGTGCGCGAAATCGCGAGGACGGCGTGCGACGTGGAGCGCGGCCGACATCGCCGCGCGTGCGCCGATCGAGAAAGGCGCGAGCCAGGCCCGATAGGCCCAGAGCAGCGTGCGTGCGAGACGTCGATCGTCGCGGGGCTCGTCGCGCGGGCTCGCGTCTTCGATCGCCCGGTGCAGCTCCTCCTCGAGGCGCTTGCGCGTTCGCTCGAGCACGTCGCCGGAGCGGACGCCCGTGGGTGGGCGTCCGGGAAGCTCGATGGGAGCGAGGTGCCGATCGCGCAGAAGCACGACGCGGTCGGCGAGCGCGGAGGCGAACGCGGTGTCGTGCGTCACGGCCACGAGCGCGATGGACTCGTCGTCGGCGAGGGCGCGCAGCTGCTCGGCCAGTCGGGCCACGCGCACGGGATCGAGGCCCGTCGTGGGCTCGTCGAGGAAGAGCACGCGGCGGCCGCTCGCGAGCGCGCGCACGACGGCCAGTCGTTGGGCCTGACCGCCCGAGAGCTCTCCGACGGGCTTGCGCGTCGTGGCCCACGCCGTGTCGAGATCGACGACGTCGAGCCACGCGGCGACGTCGCGATCGGCGGCCGTCTTGCGGGCGCGTTGCTCCGTGCGCGTGCGCCCGCTCGGCGAGTCGGAGAGGGCCGGGGTGAGGGCGGACGAGCTCCCGGACGGGGCATCCGCGTAGCGGAGCGCGAGCTCGACGTTGCCCGCCGCGTCGAGGTGATCGAAGAGGGCGCCGCGTTGCGGCACGAGGCCCAGGCTGCCGTCGATCACGATGGCGCGCGACTCGATGGTGAAGCCCTCGTCACGCATCGCGTCGGGATCGAAGAGCGCACGAAGGAGCGTGCTCTTGCCGGCTCCCGAAGGACCGACGAGCACCAGCGCTTCGCCGCGGCGGACTTCGAGGCCCACGCCGTCGAGCAGCCGTCCGCCGCCGGGGAGGCGGACGCTGAGGTGCTCGATGGAGAGGACGGGGTCGTCGTCGTCCCTCGATGGGGCGCCGGCGAGCGAGTGCGACGACGCGCGCGAGGTCAACGTCGGATCAGCTCTCGTTGACGCGGCCGAAGAAGGTCCGGTGGTCCGCGACGAACTCGAGATAGCCGGCCAGGAGCGCGGCCTCGAGCTCGGCGTGGAGCGAGGCGGGCGAGTAGGCGAACGCGTGGCCGACGCCTTCGAGGGCCCACTCGAAGTGGTCGGCTTCGGCGCCGCCGCCGTGGCCGGAGTGGACCTCGATCCACATCGCGCACGGATGCGGCTGGCCCGCGATCGTGACCGTGCGCTCGGCGAGATCCGCGAGCAGGCCGTGCTGCTTGGCGCGGAGCTCCTCGTGGATCACCGAGAACTCGCGGTCGGCGAGCAGCTCCGAGCCGAGGTGGTAGCCGATGCCGCGGAAGATCGTCGCGCGCTCGTCGGGCGTGCGCACGCCGTAACCATCCGCGATGCGATCGCGCAGCGTCGCCAGCCATGCGGGCTCGGCCAGGAGCGCGTCGACCGCGGTCGCGCTCAACCCCGACGAGCGCGCGTGCTCGACGAGGCCGGCGAGCGTTGCCTGCGCGAGGCATCGGTGGGTGTCGCGGTACGGCGTCGAGCGATCGTCGAACTCGTCGCGCGCGGCATCGAACACGTAGCTCGCGACGAGCACGCTGCGGTCGGCGAGCGCCGGGTGCCATCCGGGCTCGAGGAAGAGCGCGCGGCTGCGGCCGATCTTGGCGGCGAGCGCGGAGACGCCGGAGCCGAAGCACGCGTTCCACGCGACGTAGCGATAGAGGAATCGCACGGTTCCGGGGAGCGTGGCGAGGGCGTCGTCGACCACGCTGCGCGCGGCCTCGCCCGCCTCGCGCCAGTCGTATGCCTGCTGCAGCCGCTCGCGCGTGATCATCGTCGCTCCTCCACTCGCACGGCCTGGGGCGGTTCCTTGAGCATCGCCTCGACCTCGTCGAAGAGAACGGTGTCGAGCTCTTCTTCGACGTTGAGTCGCTCGACGGCCGAGCGAAGCTCGCCGGCCACCGCGTCGCGCGACGTCGGGTTCGCCATCACGCGCTGGTAGAGCTCGTCGAAGGCGTCCGACATCGACATCATCGCGGCCTCGGCGGCGCGGTCGCGCGAGCGCATCTCCTGACGCCTCTTCACGAGACCCTCGAGATCGGTCTTGGCCTTGAGCAGACGTTTCCTGTCGGCTGCGTCCTCGAGCGTCTTGAGATCGCGCTCGAGGTCGTGGATGCGGCCCTTGAGCTCCTGCTCGCTGAAGGCCTTGTCGCGTTCGCCGATCGCGATGCGCCCGAGCCAGAGGCCGAGGAAGTCGATGGTCGAGTCGTCGAGCTGCTCGACCTCCTCGGGCTGGATGGCGCTCTCCGATTGTTGAGCGAGGCGGGCGAGCGCGTCGCGACGCTCGAGCATGCGGTGATAGACGCCCCAGAGGCCGTGCTCGTTGCCGACGCGCTTGCGGATCTCGGTCAGCAGATGGTTGCGGACGCCGTCGCGTGCCTCTTTGCGGCGCCGTTCGTCGACCTTCCGGCGGAACGACGCCGAGCCGGGCACGAAGAGCGCGGCGATGGAGGTGGTCGCGAGGTAGCCCAGCAGGGGCACGAAGGCGAGGCCGAGGCCGAATGGGATCGAGAGCGCCGCACCGGCCCCGACCGCGCCGAGCAGGCCGTACAGGTTGTACCGGTGGGCGAGCATCTCCATGAAGTAGGAGCCGCCCTTCTTGCTGCTCGTGCTCCAGCGCGACATACGGCCCGCCTAGAATGACAGTCTGACTTGGCCGTGGGTACGGCTCTCGTGCAGGCGCTCGAGCACGCGGTCCTTGACGTCGACGATGGCCGACGACATCAGCCACGCCGTCGAGCGGGGCCGCGGCTCGTCGAGCGCGATGTCGTCGACGATCTTGGCCGGGCTCGCCGAGAGCACGAGCACGCGGTCGCCGAGCACGAGCGCCTCGCTGACGTCGTGTGTGACGAACACCACCACACACGGGTTCTCGACGAGCAGCTTCCCGAGCAGCAGCTGCATCTCTTCGCGCGTCTGCGCGTCGAGGGCACCGAAAGGCTCGTCCATCAGGAGGATCCGGGGTCGGAGCACGAGGGCGCGCGCGAGAGCGACGCGCTGGTTCTGGCCGCCGGAGAGCTGCGCGGGTCGGAGGTCGTGCTTGTCGCCGAGGCCGACGGCCGCGAGGATGTCACGCACGCGCGTCTTGACCTCGCTCCGGGGCACGCGCTTCTTCCACATCGAGAACCGGAACGGCAGCGCGACGTTCTCGTGGATGCTGAGATCGGGTCGGTTCGCGTAGCGCTGGAACACCATGACGGCGTCCTCGTGCGGCCCGTCGCACGGCTTGCCGCCGATCCGCACGGTGCCCTTCGTGGGCGTCTGCACGCCCGTCGGGCGCACGCCGCCCATCATCCGGAGCAACGTGGACTTCCCGCAGCCCGAGGGGCCGAGCAGCATCGTGATCCCGGGCCTGTCGAGCGTGAGGTCGACGCCGTCGAGCACGCGCAGCGTCTTGCCGTCGGGCGTCGGGTACTCCTGCACGATCCCCGACAGCTCGATGGACGGGAAGTCGGACGCGGCGTCCGCGTGCGCGACGGCTCCTTCGGCGGACGCGGCGGGGCTCGCCGTGTCGGCGCTCGGCTCGGCCTCCGCGGTCATACCTCGACCTCCCACGGGTAGAGCCGCTTCTTGAGGGCGCGCATCGCCGCGTGCGTGACGAGGGCGAGCGCGATGATCACCGCGATGCCGACGAGCACCTGGTCCATCGCGGAGAACCGGCGCGCGTTCTGGATGAGCGCGCCGAGGCCGACCTGCGCGTTCACGTACTCGGCCACGGTGATGTACGTCCACATGATCGACACGGAGACCGTGATGGCGTCGGCGATACGCGGTTTCGCGATGGGGACGACGGCGTGCCAGATCGTCTCCCAGGGCGTCGCCCCGAGGTCGCGCGCGGAGATCCAGTGGGCCTCGGGAACCGAGACGATCGCGTCGCGCACCATCGGGATGAGGAAGACGACGGCGCCGAGGAAGAGGAAGGCGACCTTCATGGTCTCGCCGATGCCGAGCCAGATGACGAGGATCGGCAGGAGCGAGACGACGGGTGCGGAGCGGAACGGATCGACGAGGGGCGAGAGCACCGCGTTGATGCGCGGAGACGCGCCCATGAGGATGCCGATCGGGAGGCCGATCACGACGACGAGCACGCCGGCCACGACGATGCGCGTGAGCGACATGAGCGTGTGATCGAGCAGGGGGCTCTCGCCCTTCTCGGGATCCCAGGCCAGACGCAGGAACGCGGAGCCCACGGCCCAGGGCGCGGGCAAGCGCGCCGGGCGCACGACGCCCAGGCCCGTCAACAGACCCCACGCGAGGAGCACGACACCCAGCGAGCCGAAACCGAGGAGGCGTCGCTGGGTGCCGCTCAGCTGCTGGTACGGGTTCCACATCGTGTGTGCGGTCAGGGCGTCTGCTCGCGCGCGAGCACGGCGACGCGAGTGGCGCGATTGCGTCCGCGGCAGTCCTCGAGCGACATGCCTTCTTCGGGCTGCGCCTCGTTGCAGAGCGGCCGATCGGGCCCGTAGCCGGAGACCACGAAACGCGTGCGCGGGAACTCCCACTGCGTGACGAGGTAGTCCACGACGGCCTGCGCGCGCTGCAGCGACAGCCGCTGGTTGGTGGTGCGCGAGCCCGTCGAGTCGGTGTTGCCGGAGACCTCGAAGTAGGCCGAGCCGTGCGACTCGACGAGCGGGACCATCTCCTGATCGATGACCTGCTGCGCGCGACGCGTGAGCTCGGCCGACGCGGGCGCGAAGTTGACGATGACGGGGCGCGTGACGGCGGCGGGCCGCGCGGCCGCCTCCGTACGCTGTTGCTCGGTGAAGACGAACTGCGGGCGCTCGGCCTCGACGCGTGCCTGGGGTTGCGCCGCGAGCAGGTTGCGGACGAAACGGTAGTCGAACGAGTCGCTCGGGTTGATGACGGGCGAGGCCGGGTTCGCGAGCGCGCCGGCCGTCCGGTAGATGCGGTCGAAGCGGCGGTAGACGTTCTCGTAGTAGTTGGTGCCGCCGACGAGACCGAGGATGCGGGCGTTGTCGTCGAGCCCCGTCCAGACGAGGTTTCGCAGCAGGTTGCGGACGAAGGGCCGGCCCTGCTCGCGGGCGAGGAGCTCGAAGAACTGCTCGGTGCGGATGAGGGCGTCGACGGCCTCGTCGGGCTGGGCTTCGGAAGCGGTGACGCCGTCGAGCCAGCCCTTCACGAACGCCTGGATGACGCGCTCGTTCGCGGGCACGCGCAGCACGCGCTGATCGCAGACGATGACGTCGTAGATGAGGTTGGTCGCCACGCGCGTGGAGTAGATCTCGTGCGCGCCCGGGGTCGCGCGGAGCGCGAGGGAGAGATCGGGATCCCAGATGACGGCGGCATCGACGTGGCCGCCTGCGAACGCCGCGCGGACGCCGGCGGTGCCTTCGTCGGCGTTGATGAAGACGAGCTGGACCTGCGAGCGTTGTCGCGCGGTGAGGCTCGAGTTCTCGAGCGCGTCGATGAGCATGCCGTGCGAGGGCGTGTACTGGAGGAGCGCGACGCGCTTGCCGACGAGATCCTCGATGCGTCGCACGTTCGGGTCGCGCGCGATGACCGCGTCGGCGCCCTGCGTGTTGTCGACGATCATGACCGCGCGCCCGTCGTGGCTCGAGTTGCGCAGGTTGGGCTGCTCCTGCGCCCAGAAGTCGCTGGTGCGCCACGCACAGTGGGCGGCGCCGGACTCGAAGATCGTGGTGAGCGTGGGCAGGTCGTCCTGGATGACGAACTCCACCTGCACGCCGTTGCGATCGAAGATGCTGCCGGTCGTCGTGCGGAGCGACTTGCCGTTGGCGAGCAGCGCCGGCGCGTAGCCGTGGAAGCTGACGAGCGAGACCTTGAGCGGGTTGCCCGCGCTGCCGAGCGCGCCCGACGGTGGCGGAGCGGCCGTGCCACCGCCGCCGCCGCCCGGCGTTCCGGGTCGTGCGGCCCCGCCGTCGCCGCCGGCAGCGACCGTACCGCCGCCGCCGCCCGCGCCGCCGCCTTCGCCGCGGAAGAGGTTCTTCAAGCCCAGATGCCACGCGGCGGCCGCCGTCACCGCGACGATGACGAGGGCGATCAGGCCTTTCGCGAGGGGTGTCAGACGCGCCTCTGCCACGGCATCTCCTCCTGTCGACTCGGACGGACGGACCACGCGCTCGCGAAGCGCGAGCGCCGGTCAGCCCCTTCGCTCGACGATGAACGTCGAGCAGATCTCTTGAAGACGATCGCGCTCGATCTGAAGGCGCGCGACCTCGCGTGCGCAGGATGCGCTCGCGGCTTCCACCTGGGCTGCGAGCCGCGCCTTGTGCGCGGTGACGTCGGCCGTCTCGGACTGGAGCTTCTGCTCGAGCTCCAAGATCTTGGTGCGGATGGTCTCGGTCGCCTGCGTCAGATACGCGTCGAGCTTCTTCTGCTCTTCGATCGTGCGCGCGCCGATGGCCTCGAGCTCGCCCTGCAGCCGTCGCTGCGACTCGGTCAGCACGGCGATCTTGCGCTGCGCGTCGAGCACCACGTCCGCGATGGACCACGCGTCGTCGGCGGCGTCCATCGCGAGCACGGCCGCCTTGCGGGTGCCCGCGTCGAGCGCGCGCAGACCATCGATGACACGCAGGAGCTTCTCCGCGGGATACGGGCTCGCGGGCACGGTCGCCAACGCGTAGTACTCGTCGAGCGGGCGACCCTCGGCGATCCCCGTTCCGCCGCCGGGCTGCGCCATGCCCGCGGGAGCGGCGGCGACGGCGACGGGTGCTTGTGCAGGGGACGTCGGTGCACGCGGCGGGGCGGCCCGGCCCGCCGCGGACGGCGGTGGGCCGGGTGCCTGGGCGGGCCGTTGCGCGGGAGCGGCGGCGGCACGCGGCGGAGGTGCGGCGGGCTTCGCAGCGGATCCGCCCGCCGAGGCCTTGCGCGCGGCCTCCGCGGCGTCCTCCTCCGCGATGATCCGCTCGATCTCCTCCATCGACATCTCGGGAGCGGGTGCTTTCGCGACGCGCTTCTCGTCCGCCTCGTCGAGCTGGACGAGCTTCATCTTGGCGAGCGCGCGAAGGAATCCCCCGGACACGGCGCGCGGACACTATCGCGGCACCCGATCTCCAGCAAGATCTGCAGCCGCTGTAGACTCGCGCCCCGATGACGAGGCGCTGGAGGCTCGTGCGCTGGGTGCTCGTGCTCGTGCTCGCGTCGTGCTCGGGCGGCGAGGAGTCGGGCGGCGGGCCGTCGACGACGCCCGCGCCTTCGCCGCCGTCGACGCCCGCACCGACGGTTGCGCCGACGCCCGCGCCGCCGACGCCCGCGCCGGTGACGCCCGCGACGTCCGCGCCGCCGCCGCCCGCACCGACGGCAGCGCCGACACCCACGCCGCCGACGGCTTCGCCGACGCCATCGCCGGAGGCCGGCGACGACGACGAGGAGACGACCGCTGCGGCCTTGCCCGTGGCGCCGCCGTCGGCCGAGTCACCGACGGGCGCGTACTTCGCGGCCACGGACTCGCCCCTCTCGCGCGAGCTCTATCTCGAGCGCGTCGCCGATCAGGTCGACCTGCGTTTCCACGCGCGGCGCGCCGAGGAGGTTCGCTTCTGGATGCAGTCGGGGATCATCCAGCTGCGGGGCGCGGCGCCGCGCGGCCTGGGGGATCCCGTCGCGGGCAGCCCGGGGCGTCCCGTCGCGCGCGGCCGCATCGGCACCGTCGTGGACCGCC
>JADZFZ010000281.1 GCA_020854145.1 Deltaproteobacteria bacterium
TCCTCGGCGCCGATCTGTACGTCCGGATGGGCGCGCTCAACCTGCGCGCCGAGTACCTCATCCGTCGCACGCAGTTCGGCGTCGGCGCCGATCCGCAGTCGCAGTTCCGCTACGACGGCTTCGACGACAACGGAGACTTCGTCGACTTCTTCACGAAGGACGGCTTCTACGTCGAGCTCGACCACCCCATCGGCCGCTACATCGAGGTCGTCGCCCGGTTCGACGGGATGCGGCGAATCGGAAACGTCCCCATCGCCTCCGCGCTCCGGAGCGAGAGCGCCATCCTCCGCTACACGCTCGGCACGAACTTCGTCGTCAGCCGCGGCATGCGCGTGAAGCTCTCCGGAGAGCTCTGGGACTTCTCGGACTTCTCCGACGACGTCGCGGTGCACCTGGGTCTGGTCGCCGCGTTCTGAGTGGCTGGGAGGGGGGCGGGCACGCGCCCCCTGACACCCCTGCGGGATCAGTATTCTGAGCGACGACCCTCCGAAGGGCTGGCGGGAGGCTCACGGTCCGCGCTCGTTGACCCGGCAGCGCGACTCCGCCGATGATGAGCCCGTTGCGACGGCCCCCGCTCGCGCTGGTCGTTGGGCTCGTTCTCGCGTGCTGTCTGCGCGCCGCCGAGGTGCATGCGGAGCCTGCGCGGGCGCACTTGTCGCCGGGGCACCTCGAGCTCGACGCCCAGTGGCGATTCCGTGCCGGGGACGATCCCGCGTGGGCTGATCCGTCCTACGACGACCGACGGTGGAGCCTGGCGCCCAGCGAGCTGGCCGAGCCCGTCGCTGGGTTCGAGTCGGTCGGCTGGTTCCGCCAGCGCGTGACGCGCGCGGCCGCGCTCTCCCCGCACCTCGCAGCGCGCATCCAGCACATCTGCCGGCTGCGCATCTACGTCGACGGCAGGCTCGTCTTGGTGCTCGGCCCCGAGCACGCTGGACGGCGCGACGGCTCGGGCGCGAACTACGACCCCATCCATCGACCGCTGCATCTCGAGGGCGACGGGCCGCACCTGCTCGCGGTGCGATGCGAGGTCCCTGCGTGGCGGGACGCCCAGCGTGAGCTCGGGATGGCGGGCTTCGTCCTGCGTCCCACCTCGCTCGACGATGCCTTGGTGAGCACGGCCAAGCTGGAGCGCCGCAAATCCTTCGACGGCGCCATCGTCGGGGTCCTCGCAGCGTTCACGCTGCTGCACCTCTTGATGTTCGCCTTCCGCCGCGACCAGAGCGAGAACCTCTGGTTCGGGCTGCTCGCCGGCACGTTGTTCCTGCTCTTCGCGACGAACACGTGGGTTCCCATCACCGAAGCCGAGGCCCTGCTGACGACGCTCAAGGTGATCGCCGTGGCGAACGTCGTCGTCGCGATCTCCCTGCAGCGCACCTTCTACGCGCTCGCGGGGCGCGTACCCGGGCCGTTCGCGAAGGTGGTCACCTGGGCGGGTGTCGCGATCGCGGCGTTCGCGTGGATCCTGCCGCACATCGCGAGCGCCGCGATCGTCGTGGTCGCTCTGGTCGACTCCGCTCGCGTCGTCGCCATCGCGGTCGTGCGCAAGCACGAGGGGATCGGGTGGGTGGTCGCCGGGATGGCGCTCTTCCTCGTCGGCACGGCCGCGCGGATGCACAGCATCGTCGTCCGGCCCGAGGACACCGGTCTCGGGGTCCCCTTCGCGCTCGGTATGTTCGGTCTGATGGCCACCATCTCGTGGCACAACGTCCGCTCCTTCGCCCGCACCCACCGGCACCTCGACGAGTCGCGCGCAACCGTCCGCGACCTCACCGAGGAGAAGGTGCAGGCCGCAGTCGACAGGGTCCGGCTCGAGCAGGAGAACCTCCGCAACGCGCAGGCCCTCGCCGACGCGGAGAAGCTCGCGGCGGCGCATCGCGAGCTGTCGGACAAGCACGACGAGCTCCTGGCGACGCAGGGCCAGCTCATCCACTCCGAGAAGATGGCTGCGCTCGGCATGCTCGTGGCCGGGATCGCACACGAGATCAACACGCCCGTCGGCGCGATCGCGAGCACCAGCGACACGCTCGCCGCGGCCCAGGGCAAGCTCCGTCGATCGCTCGAGCAGCAACCGGGCGCGCTCGAGGCCGAGGGCGTCGGCAAGACGCTCGCCGTCATGGAGCAAGCCTCTGGGCTCCTGAAGATGGCAGCCCAGCGCGTGACCGAGATCGTCACGCGGCTGAGGAGCTTCGCTCGGCTCGACGAAGCGGAGCTGAAAAAGGCGGACATCCACCGCGGGATCGAGGACACGCTCGCGGTGGTGGCCCATCGGCTCGGCAACGTCCGCGTCGAGAAGGACTACGGCGACCTTCCCGAGATCGCGTGTTACCCGGGCCAGCTGAACCAGGTCGTGCTCAACCTCCTCGTCAACGCGCAGCAGGCCATCGGCGACCGCGGCACCATCGTCGTCAAGACCCGGCACGAGAACGGGCGGGTCATCATCTCCGTCACCGACGACGGGTGCGGCATCGCGCCCGACCATCTCTCTCGGATCTTCGACCCGGGGTTCACGACGAAGGGCGTGAAGGTCGGCACCGGCCTCGGGCTGTCCATCTGCGACCGCATCATCAAGGCGCACTCGGGCGAGATCACCGTCACGAGCGAGCTCGGGCGCGGCACCACCTTCACGGTGTCGATCCCCGACGCACACGACGTCCCGTCGCCGGCAACCCGGAGCTCGTGATCGGGATCCGGCTTTCCGGACCAACCCCCAACGAGACAGCCCTTGTCCCGCGCGGCGGCGCACCGTATCGCGCGCGGATGGACTCGACCACGACCGCTCCGCCCGCCGCTCCGCCGACCTTCGGCGATCCGACGCCTCTCGGCCTCATCGGGCTCGCGATCGGATGCGCATCGCTCGTGCCGATCGCGTTCGGGATGTTGCCTGCGGATCCCGCCGCAGCCGCCCGCATGCTCGACACGGCATCGTGGCTTTGCCTGCTCTTCGGAGCCGGTTGTCAGTTCCTCTCGGGGCTGATGTCGCTCGCGAACAAGAACACGCTGGGTGGCACGCTGCTCACCACGTTCTCGTTCAACTGGGTGTTCAACTGGTGGGTGCTCCGCGAGCTGTCCGTCGGGCGCGTGCCCGACCCGACCGTGGGCCTCGCCGTCGACGTCGCGTTCATCGTGATCTTCGTCGTGCTGACGTACGCGTTCGGCTTCTACTCGAAGCTGCTCTTCGTGTTCCTCCTCGACATCGATCTGCTCTACGTCCTGCGCATCGCGCGGCACTTCGCCGCTCCGGACGGCGCCTTCGCGCGCGCGGCGTCCCTCGGCGTCGCGATCGCGACCGTCGCGCTCGCGGGGCTCGCGCTCTACATCGCCTTCGCGCTCTTGGTGAACCCCGCTGCGGGCCGCCCCGTGCTCCCGGTATCGGGCCCCCTCTTCAAGCCGCGTCCGAGCTGAAGAGTCGAGGCAGGCGCCCGCGCGTACGATCGTACGCAAGAGCACTGCGAGCGCGAACCGCCACACTCTGCCCGTGACGCTTCCGCCGCCGAGCGCGCGACCTGCCGCGGAGCCCGACCGATGGGTGGGGCTGACGTCGCGAGAGGCCGCCAAACGGCTCGCGCACGACGGCCCCAACAGCCTCCCGCAAGACGAGCCGCGCTCGCTGCTGCGGCTGCTGTCGGAGGTCGTGCGGGAACCGATGTTCTTGCTGCTCCTGGCGTCCGCCGGGCTCTACCTCGTGTTCGGCGACGTCCGCGAAGCGCTCACGTTGCTCGGTTTCGTGGTCGTCATCATCACGATCACCGTCGTCCAGGAGGGCCGCACCGAGCGCGCGCTGGAAGCGCTGCGGGATCTGTCGAGCCCACGTGCCCAGGTGCTGCGCGACGGGGAGGTCGTGACCGTGGCCGGCCGCGACCTCGTACGCGGCGACATCATCCGAGTGGCCGAAGGAGACCGCGTTGCCGGCGACGCCATCCTCCGCGAGGGAACCACGCTCGCGGTCGACGAGTCCTTGCTCACCGGGGAGTCGGTGCCCGTCACGAAGGCGCCCGATGCGGCGCTCGACCGACCCGGAACGCCGGGAGGCGACGGGGGCGCATCGTTGTTCTCCGGCACGCTCGTCGTGGGAGGTCGCGGCGTGGCCGAGGTCGTGGCGACGGGACCGCGCTCGGAGCTCGGCAAGATCGGCGCATCGCTCCGCGAGCTCAAGCCCGGGCGGACCTCGTTGCAGCGAGAGGTGGACGTCGTCGTCCGGCGCACCGCCGTCGTGGGAATCGGACTGTCGGCAACGCTGGTGCTCGTCCGCGGCTTGCTCGAAGGCGAGTGGCTGCGCGGAGCGCTCTCGGGGATCACCCTGGCGATGGCGCTGCTGCCGGAGGAGTTCCCGGTCGTGCTCACGGTCTTCCTCGCGCTCGGCGCGCGCCGCATCGCCCAGACGAGCCAAGTGCTCACGCGGCGGGTCGCTGCCGTCGAGACCCTCGGCGCGGTGCACGTGCTCTGCACCGACAAGACCGGAACGCTCACCGAGAATCGCATGACGATTCGCCGCCTGCGCTCGCTCGATGCGGACCTCGACGTCGCGACGGCTCCTGCCGAAGAGCTCCCGGAAGCGGTCCACCGGCTGGTGGAGTTCGGGATACTCGCTTGCCCGCGCGATCCCTTCGATCCGATGGAGAAGGCGTTTCACGACCTCGGCGCACGTACGCTGCGGGACACCGAGCACCTGCACCCGCGTTGGGAGGCGACGCGCGAGTATCCGCTGACCGCCGACCTGCTGGCCGTGACGCACGCCTGGCGCGTCGCGGAAGAGCAGCAGACCGAGGGCGCGCCGGAGGGCCCGGCGCCTGGGTCGCTCGTCGTCGCCACCAAGGGTGCTCCCGAGGCGGTGTTCGACCTCTGTCACCTCGACGACGACGCGCGCGCCGTCTGGCGCGATCGCGCCGAGTCGATGGCGCGCGAGGGTCTCCGGGTGCTCGGCGTCGCGCGCAGCACGGGTCGGCTCACCGAGTCTCCGGGCCATCCGCACGACCTGGCTTTCGAGATGGTCGGGCTCGTGGGATTGCAGGATCCGGTGCGTCCCGACGTCCCCGACGCGGTGGCCCTGTGTCGCCGCGCTCGAATCCGGATTCTCATGATCACCGGAGATCACCCCGACACCGCACGTGCCATCGCCCGCGCTGCCGGGATCGACTCCGAGCGTGTGATCACGGGACCCCAGATCGATGCCATGAGCGACGCGGAGCTGGCCGATGCGCTCCAAGAGACCAGCATCGTGGCTCGCGCGGTCCCGGCGCAGAAGCTCAGGATCGTGTGTTCGTTGAAGGCACGAGGCCTGATCTCCGGCATGACGGGAGACGGGGTCAACGACGCTCCGGCGCTCAAAGCCGCGGACATCGGGATTGCCATGGGCGCACGAGGAACCGACGTCGCGCGCGAGGCCGCAGGGCTCGTGCTCGTGAACGACGACTTCGGAGCCATCGTGCAAGCAGTCCGCATCGGGCGCCGCATCTACGACAACCTCCGGAAAGCCATCAGCTACATCGTCGCGGTCCACATCCCGATTGCCGGGCTCTCCCTCCTTCCGGCTCTGCTCGGCTGGGGAGCGGTGATGGCGCCCGCTCACGTGGTGTTCCTCGAGCTCATCATCGACCCCTCTTGCTCCATCGTGTTCGAGATGGAGCCAGAGGAATCGGACGTCATGGACCGTCCGCCGCGCGCGGCCAACACCCGTCTGTTCGACTGGACCCGGATCACGTGGAGCCTGCTCCTCGGCGCCGTCTCGCTGGGAAGCACCATGGGTCTGCTGGCTTGGGGTCGGGCGCAAGGCGCGTCGCTCGAGGCATTGCGCAGCATGGCGTTCGTCGCGCTCGTGCTGGGTAATCTCGCGATACTGCTGGCGAGCCGCAGCGCGACACTGCCCTTCTGGGGTCCTCTCGTCCGTTCGCGCAACGACGCAGTCCCGATCCTGGGAGGCGTCGCATTGTCGGTCACCGCAGCAGTGGTCCTGCTGCCTCCTCTACAGGCATTGTTCTCGTTCGCGCCGCTCGAGCCGCGCGATCTGGGGCTCGCGGTGGCCGTCGGCGTGTTACCGGTGCTCGTGGCCGATGCGGTCAAGGCGCTCTTGCCCCGGCGCGCTTCTGCGTAGCGCGCCGAGCAAGGCAGAGGTGCCCGTGTTATCAAGGGCCGTGTCTTCTCGACGAGCTCGTTGGGCCTTGTCTCTCTGTGCGTTCGTGGTCGCAGATCTCGCGACGCAGCCCGCAGCGCGCGCCTACGAAGGCGAGCTGTCGTTGGGCATCGAAGGCGGGTACGCGCACGCGTTCGGCGTGAACGAGCCCGGAGGGCTCGCCGGCGTCCACTTCGCCTACGGCCTCGCATCGTCTTGGACGCTCGGAGCCCACGCCGATTACGCCCTGCACGCCGCTCCCTCCGAGCCGCGGCACGTCGTCGAGCTGGGGACGGAGATCCTCTACGTGCTCGACGCGGTGTCCTTCGTTCCGTACGCCGGCATCGGCGGTGCCGTGCTCGGCTCCGTGCACGGCGGAGAGCTCGCCTTCCTCGGCGGCCCTCTGGCAACGATCGGAGGGCAGTACTACCTGTCCCGTTCTTGGCTGATCGGCTTCGACGTCCGGGGCGTGCTCCTCGTCAACGGGCTCGACGATGGCTCGATCCCCGTTCA
>JADZFZ010000282.1 GCA_020854145.1 Deltaproteobacteria bacterium
GCGCGCAGCGCCCGGCGGTCGTCCTCCCACTCGAGGACGGTGAACGCTTGATCGAAGTCTTCGGGATCCACGACGCGCGGGTAGAGCGCGCCGAGCGCTTCGACGCGCATCTGCGAGAAAGGAACGGTCGTCGCGAGGACGATGGCCTGGCGCGTGGTGAACCGATGGCGCGGCGCAAGCCGTTTGATCTCGGAGACGCGGTGGCTCGGGAACGTCTGCGCTTCGACGATGGCGAGCACGCGCGCGAACTCCGTGTCGCCGAGCGGCTCGCGGGCGCCTGCGGCATCCGCCTCCGAAGGCGCGGAGCCCGCCGACGTCGGCGGCGGGTCGGAGACCGTCGGAGGGGCGTCGCCCGGCGACGTCGGCGCGACGACCGTGACCGCAGGCGGATGGAGGGTGACGTGCGTCTGGCGGTCGCTGCGACACGCCGCGAGCGCGACGACGAGCGCTGCGAGTCGGAGTGCGTTCATGCGCCGGTCTCGTGCAGGCACGGGACCAACGCGCCGTCGCGTCGGATCAGTCTGGATTCGTGGCGCGTCGCGGATGGACGCCCACGTCGACGTGGGACCGCACGCGCGCGGCACGCGAGCCCTGCGACTGCGCGACTCGATGCGATCGGCGCCGAACCGGTCGCCGTCGGAACGCGAGCTGCCTCCGCCGGGGCACGCCTCAGGGGCTACAAGGAGGGACGAGGCACTGCGCGGGCGGCAGCTGGGACTCGGGGAAGGCGGGGCACTCGGTGCCCATCGCGAGGTCGGGCGCCCACGTGTAGTCGTCGAGCGTCATCTCGCCGACGGCGCTGCCGTTGCCGCAGAGGTCGTAGGCGATGACCTCGCCGACACGAACGAGCCGAGTGGTCTGCCGGTAGAAGACGCCGAACCGGTTCGGCAGCAGGAACGTGCGGAAGTCGAGCGCCTCGCTCGTGGTCGACGAGACCGTCCACGACTCGCTCGCCGACTCGCTCTCGCTCGCCGCGATGCTCTCGCTCTCGGCGCGCGCCTCGGTGAACGTCCGGCTCTCGCTCCAGCTCCGCTCGCCGGAGCGCGTGTCGGTGTGGCTGCCTCCGCCGCCGAACCCGCCGCCGAGCTTGAAGCCCGCCTTGCCGTTCGCGACCAGGCTCACGCCGCCTTCGCCGTAGACCTCGCCGTGGACCTCCCAGCTCCAGCTCGTCCCGTCGGCGCTCGAGAAGCCCACCGAGTTCGCCTCGGTCCCGCCCTCGCCATACGACGCGCTGTGCTCGTTCGTGTACGACTCGGTCCAGTTCGTGGTCCATCCGACCGAGAACGTGCGTGACCGCGTCTCGCTCGTGCTCTCCGAGTAGGTGACGTCGCGCCCGTTCGTGCCGCCGGGGATGCAGCCGCTGACGGGCACGGGCTCGTAGATCTGCGCGACGCGCACGTTGCCGTCGTATCGCACCTCGAGCGGACGATGCACGAGGACGGGGAGGAACAACGCGCGACGCGTGCCCGAAGCGTCCGTGGCCTCGACGGCGATGGAGCCTCGGAACCGATCGATCGCGTACGGCACGTCGGCGAAGGCGATGCGCTCCCCAGCGGCGCCGAGCAGATCGCTGCGGCCCGTCGCGACGTGTCGGAAGACGGAGGGCTCGGTCGTGCCCGACGGCTCGTCGCCCTCGGTGAGCAGACCCGCCGACACGGTGTACTCGAAGTCCACGGGGTCGAACCCGACTGCCTCCACGCGCAGTCGGTACGGAAGCCGATTGAGCATCCGCGCCGACGTCGTGACGCACGAGGCCGTCCACGTCTCGTCCTGCGGGTGGAACGCGGTGACCACGAGCGACGGCTTCACGCGCACCTCGACGGTCGGCCACGTGTCCTCGGGCTGACGCCGCTCCTGGCCGTCGAAGCCACGATTCGTGGCGAACACCCGGCCGCGGAACACGCCGAGCACGTTGCCCGCGCGCGTGAACGGGATGCGCGTCGGGCCGAAGCGATGCCACGTCACCGCGCCGTCCTCGGTCGGCTCGACCTCGGTCGTGAAGTTCACCATCTCGGCGGTGCCCCCGTCGGCGGGCTCGAACGTGCCGCGGAACGTGACCTCGACGTAGCCGTCCTCGGGCGCGACGAAGCGCCCGCCGAGGAAGCGGAGCTCCTCTCCGACGGCGACCTCGCTCGCGGAGAGCGAGGCGATCGACGGAGTCGGGATCTCGGCCGGCACGTCGACGGGAGGCGACTCGGTGGCCACGTCGGCGGCACACCCGCCCAGCACGAGCACCAGCGCGAGGACGGAGGGACGTCGACGTCGAGCGAGGGCCATGCCCGGAAGCTCGCAAGACTGGTTCCATCGTCGGTGGCCACCCGGCGATCGTATCGCCGCGGAATGCGCGTGGAATTCAGGGCTATTCGCAGCTGGCCTCCACGCGTTCGTCGCGATGGAGACCCGAGGCGCCAACACGATGGCTAAGCGATTGGCCACCCAGGATGTCCGGCATGAGCCGCCGGCCATGCGTCGGGGCCCTGGACCGACACCCGTCACCGGTTGTGCCAGAGGCGGGCAAAAGTGTCGCAGCCCGACGTCGCTCGCGTGTGCGGCGCGCCTCGTCGGTGACGCGGCACGTCACGTGCTGAATGGCTTCGGTGCCCAAGTGGTGCGGGGAGACTACGCAGGGATGACGCGCGCATCGGTCAGCGGGTCGTGGGTCGCGGCAGCGCTGGCCTGCGCGGCTTCCGCGTGCAGCGGCTCGGCGGGTCAGCCTCCCGATCTCGAGATCACCCACAATCAGGCGCCGGCTGCGGGCACCTGCGAGCTGTCGCAGAGCGCGACGCGCAACCACATCGACGACGGCACGTTCGATCTCGCCCTCGGAGATCGCAGCAGCTACACGCTGACGCCGCTCGTCGAGAACCGCGGCGCCGACGACGTGGTCTTCAACACCGTGCGGCTCGAGTCCTATCACGACCAGGACGGCGTCTTCGTCCGGCTCAACTTCGTGTGCGACAACCCGACGGGCTGTGAGACCTGGGACATCGATCTCTGCGAGGGCGGCACGTGCCCGACGGTGGCTGCGGGTGAGTCCGGCTCCTTCGAGGTGCCTGTGCTGCCGCGCCTCGTGACCGGGTACTTCCAGACGATCATGGATGGCGCGGTGCGCGAGGGCCGCATCCCGCCGGAGTTCCGCCTGCAGTCGGTGGCGCGGCTCATCGGGACCGCCTCCGATGGCTCGACCGAGGTGGAGAGCGAGCCTTTCTCGTTCGTCGTGAACCTCTGCCTCGGATGTCTCGTGGCGTTTCCCGAGGGGAGCGACTCACCCGCGATCCCGGGCGAAGACTGCTGTGGGGGAGGGGCTCCGGCGGACCAAGGGTGTTACCCCGGACAGGACGCGCCGATCGATTGCCGTTCGTGTGTGCGGACGTTGCCGGAGATCTGCAACTACGGTCGGGTCACTTGCGACCCGTGAGCGAAGAAGATCCCACCCTCCGGGTGGGGGGCGCGCTCGTCGTCGTCGCGCTCGCGGTGTTGCTCGGGTGCGGCAGCAAGACGCCGATCGGTCAGGAAGACGGAGTGGGCGCGGGGCCACCCGATCGGACGATGGATGGCGGGCGTCGGCGCGATTCGGGAACCGGGCGCGATGGCGGGCTGGGGGAGGGTGGACGCCGCGACACGGGCCCCGAGATCTGCATCCCGCGGGGTCGCGAGATGTGCCTCGACGGGGTCGACAACGACTGCAACGGGCTCTTCGACTGCTCCGATCCGGTCTGCTCGAGCGAGCGCGAGTGCAACTTCGGAACGTGCCGTCTCGAGCTCTGCGGCGACGCGGTCGACAACGACTGCGACTGCCGCTCCGACTGCGACGACGAGGACTGCGACTCCGATCCCTCGTGCATCGTGCGACCCGAGATGTGCGGCGACTGTCTCGACAACGATCGTGACGGTCTCTACGACTGCGCCGACCCCGACTGCGCGAGCAATCGCTCGTGCCGGTCGTGCGAGGCCTCGGAGCTCTGCGGTCGCGGCAACGATGCCGACTGCGACTGCTTCTTCGACTGCGCGGACAGCGACTGCGCCGGCACCACGGACTGCCCGGGCTGCGTCCCGACGTCCGAGGTGTGCGACGACGGCTTCGACAACGACTGCGACCAGGCGCGCGATTGCGACGACGCGGAGTGCGCACGCCTCGACATCTGCAACCCGATGGAGCTCTGCGACAACGGCATCGACGACGACTTCGATTGCCTACCGGACTGCGCCGACCCCGATTGCGCGAGCCTTCCGCGGTGCATGTTGCCACCCGACCGACGACCGGAGGCCTGCGACAACGGGCTCGACGACGACCGCGACGGCCGCGTGGACTGCGCGGACTCGGACTGCAGCTGCCATCTGCTCTGCTGCCCGGCCGACGCGCCGCTGCGCGAGCTGTCGTGCATCGACATGGCGGACGAGGACTGCGACTGCCGCGCCGACTGCGCGGACGAGGACTGTCGCGCGGATCCGGCGTGCATCCGCGAGCTGTGCACCAACATGATCGACGACGACGGCGACCTGCTGGTCGACTGCGACGACCCCGACTGCCAGCGCCACCCGCGATGCGCCGCGCCGCGCGAGATCTGCGCGAACATGATCGACGACGACGGCGACACCTGGGTCGATTGCCTCGACCTCGACTGCAGGCTCAGCAGCGTGTGCGTCGACTGCCGTCCGACCGTCGAGAACTGTGAGAACGACGAGGACGACGACTGCGATCGCGCCATCGACTGTCGCGACGGTGACTGCGCGACGCATCGCCGGTGCGGCCGGTGCGTCCTCGAAGACTGCGACGACGGCGAAGACAACGACTGCGACGGCCTCGTCGACGCCGCCGACTCCGATTGCTGAGGCGTCGCTCGGGTGTCCCCTTGGAGCACGCCGTGCTCCGGCTGTGACTCTCGGGTGACAGCGCTCGCCCGATGCATCGTTCGCAAGCCCTGAATCTCGGGCGATTCGTCGATCCCGACGGCTGTGCACGGCGCTTGCGAAGGAGGACCAGCATGGGTCGATGGTCCTCACGCGTCGCTCTAGCCGTCTCGGCCGTGGCCTGGTGGAGCGGCTGCGCGCCGGAGCCGGGCCTCGACGCGGACGGCGACGATCCGGTCGGCTCGGTCTCGCAGGCGGCGAGCAGGGCGGGCGGCTGGGCGCTCCCTGCGGGGACCGACCCGGGCACCCTCGTCGACTACGACGACGCGCCGCCCTGGGATGGTGGCTCCAACTGCTCCGGCACGTTCACCGACGGGGCCTCCGACCTGCGCGACTTCCTGAACGAGATGTTCCCGCAGATCAGCGAGATCCAGGGGTACTCGTGCAGGCAGAACACCGCGAACGCGAGCCAGACCTCGATGCACGGGACGGGTCGCGCCATCGACGTGATGATCCCGACCTCGGGCGGAGCCGCCGACAACGACGCGGGTGATCCCGTCGCGAACTGGCTGGTCGAGCACTCCGCGGAGATCGGCGTCCAGTACATCATCTGGGACCAGATGTCGTGGAACGGCAGCCGGTCGAGCTCGCGGACGCGCTCGTACACCGGGCCGAACCCGCACGTCGATCACCTGCACGTCGAGATCAACCTCGCGGCGGCCGACCGGACGACACCCTTCTTCACGGATGGGCCGACCGCTCCTCCGCCCCCACCGCCCACGCCGCCTCCACCTCCGCCTCCGCCGCCTCCGCCTGCGCCGCCGCCTCCACCGGCGCCGCCGCCGCCGTCGGGCCCTGCGCCGAACCTCGACGCGCGTATCGTCGAGCAGGGCTCCGACCTCGCGGCGGGGGCCAGCGGTGCGGCGACTTCGGGCCGCGTCTGCGCCGGCGACGCGTTCGTCTTCTGGTTCGACGTCGAGAACATCGGCAACACGCGATGGACGGACCTCGGCGCCAGCTCGGCTGCGGTCGGCGATCGCGTCGGCATCGGCGCGCTCAGCACGAGCACCGATCCGGTCACCGGGCTCGACCACGTCTCGATCCTCTCCGCGACCAACGTCGACGTCCGACCCGGAGGCACCGACTGCAACAACGCCGCGGGCTGTCGTCGCACGGTCTTCACCTTGCGCGCGACGGCGGGGCTACCGGGCGTGCACGCGAGCCGATGGCGGCTGGTGGACCCTGCGTTCGGCTTCTTCGGTCCGGAGCTGCGCTTCGACGCCGAGGTCACCGCGTGCGGCACCGAAGGCGGCGCGTGGGAAGACGACGCGCCCGCGTCTCCTGGAGGCTCGACGGGTCCTGCGCCCGCGCCAGGCGGCGAGCCCGGCGCGCGCGTGACGGCCCCACCGGGATCGGACCCATCGAGCGGAGGCGGCAGCGGGACGGCCGAGCTCGCGGGTGGCTGCGCGGCGGCCGGCGGACCGCGCTCGTCGCGCGCTCACGCTGCGGTCGCGATCGTCGGGCTCGCGCTGTTGGCAGTGCGGCGCCGGCGAGCTCGACGTCGACGGTGAGCGTCTGCGCTTCGCGGCGTGCCGAGCCACGCGGCGCTGGGCACGTGCGGCCCGTGTCGTGCACGATGAGCGTCCATGCGCTCTTTCCGTCGTGCCAACGTGAGCAACGCTGCTTCCGTCGCGCTTCGATCGGTCCTTCTCGTCACGCTCGCGCTCGCGCCGGCGTGCGGTGACGACGATGGCTCGACGACGACCGACTCGGGTCCCAGGACGGATCTCGGGCTGCCGGGTGTCGACTCGGGACCGCCGCCGCCGCCGCCGACCGACGGTGGTCCGGGCCCCACGGACTCGGGTCCGTCACCCGTCGATTCGGGGCCGCCCGTGATCGACGCCGGCCCGCCGCCCGCCGACACCGGGCCCGCGATCGACGCCGGTCCGGACAACGCGTGCACGATGGCGAGCGATTGCGCGTGGGGCGAGATCGACCACGAGATCACGCAACGCAGCGACTGCATCTGTCTCTTCGGGTGCCCGTCGATCCCGCAGAACCGCGCCACCGTCGAGCGTCGCCAAGCGCAATACCGGATGCACTGCGATCCGCGGGTCGACGGCATGGGCGATCCGTGCCCGGTCGACGACTGCATCGCGCCTCCGCCGCTCTCGTGCAC
>JADZFZ010000283.1 GCA_020854145.1 Deltaproteobacteria bacterium
GGAACGAGGGCGGCATCCTCGCCATGGACGACTGGGAAGCACGCAACGAGTAGCGGCACCGGGACCGCGAGCCGCACACACCGACACGACGGAGCCGGCCTCGAGCCGGCTTCGTCGTTTTCACGCCATCCGAGCATTGGGGAGAGCTCGGATGGTGTGCGCTCGGCGACGACTTGCCCCGCGCGGGAAACCGAGCAGGAGTGGGCGATGGCACTTCCCGACGTGACGCGGCTGTCGGCAGCGGCTCCCGAGCTGCTACGGGCCTTCGGCAAGCACCTGGCAGACATCGGGCTGACCCTGACGGCGGCAGCGCGTGCCACCGAGAAGGCCGCGCTCGTGGCTCCTTCGCTCCGCCGTCCCGTTCGCAACTACCACCTCCGTCGTCAGCCGACGCCCGTCGCGCGCGCGCTGCGCATGCTCGTCTTCGCGGATCCCGTGAACGACGAAGAGGCGCGTGCGACGTTCGGCTCGCTGCTCGATCCGTTGCTCGACGCGGGCATTCTCGTTCGACGCGACGACGGATCCGTCGTGTCGCCCTTCAGCTTCGCGCTCTTCGACGACATCTGCATGCTCGCCGACGATCTCCGCCTGGGCTCCGACGCGGTGATGGGGCTCGGAGAGACCACGATCTCGTTGTGCCGCGCTGCACTGCCACCACGACGCGTCCGGCGCGCGCTCGATCTCGGGTGCGGGGCAGGGGCGGTCGCGTTCGCCCTCGCGCGCACTGCGGACCACGTGGTCGCGACGGACATCAACCCTCGCGCAATCACGCTCGCGCGTGCGAACGCCGCGATCAACGGGGTCACCAACGTCGAGCTGCGCGTCGGGAGCCTGTTCGAGCCCGTCGCGGGCGAGACGTTCGATCTCGTGGTGTCGCAACCGCCGTTCGTGTCACGACCCTCGACCGAGGGCGACTCCTCGTTCCTCTTCGGCGGACGCCGCGGCGACGAGCTCGCCGTCGCCGTCCTCCGTGGCGTCGGGGACCAGCTCTCGCACCCCGCGGGGCGTGCCGTGATGTTCGTCGAGTGGCCCGAGATCGCGGGCGATCCGCTGCTGCCTCGGGTGCGCGACGCCGTGGGTCGAGACGATGTGCACGTCTTGTTGCTGAAGGCGCCGACGGTCAGCTCCGAGTTGCACGCGTCGAGCTACGCCGCCGGACTGCACCCGCACGCCGATGATGCCTACGACCGCGCTGCGTCGTGCTGGCTGGAGCACCTCGAGAGCCAGGGGATCTCTGGGGTCTCGCCGACCGTGACGGTCGTGCAGCGAGCCGGCGAGACGCCGATCGTCTCGGAGGAGATCGCCATCCGCCCGCTCTCCACGATCGCCGTCACCGGGCAACGGATCGATCGAATCCTCGCCGCACGCGCGCTGCTCGCCGACGAGGGCCGGCTGCTCGCCGCCACGCTCCGCATCCCGGAAGGGACCACGCTCTCGCAGGAGCAGCGCGAGATCGGGCCCGACGCGCCTTCGACGATCTCCGCGCGATTCGGACCCGAGGCGCTCGTGCCGCCGATCGAGATGAGCACCGAGATGCTCATCGTCGTCACGATGGTCCACGAGGCGCCGGACGTGCGCTCCGCCGTCGCGCGTTTCGAAGAGGCCGCCGGGGTCGCGCACGATCAGGCGTTCGCGATGTGCTTGCCGGCCGTGCGCTCGGCGCTCGGTCACGGTCTGCTCGAGGTGCGAGACGCGTGAGCCGGTTGCGCGAGCCGCGTGCGCGAGCCGCTCAGGTCGGGCGCGTCTTGGTCCGCAGCGAGACGGCGCGCGCGTGGGCCTCGAGGCCCTCCATGCGCGCGAGACGCTCGATGAGCGGACCGTGCGCGAGCAGCGTTCGCCGGTCGTACGCGATCACGCTGCTGCGCCGCACGAAGTGCCAGACACCGAGCGGCGGCGTGTGGCGCGCCGCGCCTCCCGTCGGAAGGACGTGGCTCGGCCCCGCGACGTAGTCGCCGACGGCCTCGGGCGTGTGATCGCCCAGGAATATGGCACCCGCGGCCCCGACCTGCGGCAACACGGCGTCGGGATCGGCGACCTCGAGCGCGAGGTGCTCGGGAGCGATGCGGTCGGCGACCTCGAGGGCCTCGTCGATCGAGCCGCACACGAGCGCGACGCCGTGCGCGCGCACGCTCGCCTCGGCGATCGCACGTCGAGGCAACGTGGCGAGCTGCTCTTCGACGGCCTCGGCGACGCGCTCGGCGAACGCGCGCGAGACGCACGCGAGCAGCGGGTATGCGGCCTCGTCGTGCTCGGCTTGCGAGAGCAGGTCGGCGGCGACGAGCTCGGGGCTCGCGCGATCGTCGGCCACGACGAGGATCTCGCTCGGGCCCGCGATGCCGTCGATCGCGACGCGACCCGAGACGAGCTTCTTCGCGCACGCGACGTACAAGTTGCCGGGGCCGACGATGACGGAGACCGGCACGACGGATCCCGTCCCGAACGCGAGCGCCGCGATGGCCTGCGCGCCGCCCAGATCGACGACCTCGGTGACACCCGCGACCTCCGCGGCGGCGAGGACCTCGGCGGTCGGCGACGGCGTGGCGAGCACGATGCGCACGACACCGGCGACGCGCGCAGGCACGGCCGCCATCAGGACGCTCGACGGGTAACGCGCCTTTCCGCCGGGCGCGTAGACGCCGGCCGCGTCGAGGGGAAGGATGCGCAGGCCGAGGCGCGCGCCGTCGTCGTCCTCGAAGGCGAAGCCGACGTCGATCTGGCGGCGGTGGTAACGCTCGATGCGCGCGGCCGCCGCCACGAGATCGTCGCGCACCCGCGGCTCCACCGAGCGCGCGAGCCCGCGCCACGTCGCGTCGTCGAGCACGATCGGACCGAGCGCGCGCGACTCAAAGCGCGCCGTGAGCTCGCGGAGCGCGTCGTCGCCGCGGGCTCGCACCTCTTCGAGGATGGCGCGCACGGCCGGCTCCACCGCGCCGAGGTCGGTCTCGCCGCGCGCGTCGAGCGTGCGCAGCGCAGCGTCGTAGCCCGGCTCGCCCTTGGCGTGGATCGCGAGCAGCGTCATCACGTCTCGAAGCCGAGGAGCTTCACGTTGTCCTCGAGAGGTGCGCGGGACGTGCGCGCACGGTTGGCCGGCACGTCCGGATCCTCGACGCCGATCGAGATACCGAACGCGATCTTGGTGCCCTCGGCGATGGGCAGCACCTCGCGCACCGCCGATGGGTAGCTCGCGAGCGCCGCCTGCGGACAGCACGCGAGACCGAGCGCGACCGCGCCGAGGAGCACCGTCTGCAGCCAGCAGCCCACGTCGAGCGCGCCGTAGATGCCGAAGCGATCGTCGAACGACACGATGACCGCGTGCGGCGCGTCGAAGAGCTCGAAGTTCCGGCGCCACGCGCGGACCTTGCCCGTGGCGTCCTTACGCTCGATCCCCATCGCCTCGTAGAGCACACGGCCGCACTCGCGGCGATGCGTCCCGTACGGCTCGGGGTAACCCGGCGGCATGGCGATCTCCGGCGAGGGCGACTCCTCGGAGAAGGCGCGCAAGAGCCGCGTGCGCAACCGCTCCGTGACCTCGCCGCTCGTCACGACGACGCGCCAGGGCTGGACGTTGCACCAGGAAGGCGCGCGCTGCGCCCGCGTGAACAGCGATTCCATCGTCTGGCGCGAAACCGGGCTCGATCGGAACCCGCGAACGCTCCTGCGCTCGGCGACGGCATCGAAGAGGTCCATGCGGCGGGCGTCTAGCACGAGTGCTATGGGTCGGGCGTGACCGAGCTTCGCCTCTACAACACGATGACGCAGCAGAAGGAGCCTTTCCGGCCTCGCACCGCAGGCAAGGCCGACATCTACGTGTGCGGCCCGACGCCGTACGCGCCGTCGCACATCGGGCACGCACGTTGTTACGTCATCTACGACACGCTCGTCCGCTACCTGCGACACCGCGGCCTGACCGTGAGCTACGTCCGCAACGTCACCGACGTGGACGACAAGATCATCAAGCGGGCGAACGAAGGCGAAGAGAAGGCGACCGACGTGGCCGAGCGCTACTTCGCTTCGTTCCTCGCGGACATGGACGCGCTCGGCTGCCTGCGCCCCGACGTGCAGCCGAAGGTGAGCGACCACATCCCGGAGATCGTCGCGCTCATCGAATCGCTCATCGCCAAGGGCGCTGCCTACGAGCTCGACGGCGACGTGTACTTCGCGGTCAAGGCGTTCCCCGGGTACGGCAAGCTCTCGGGCCGCAAGATCGAGGACCTGCGCGCGGGCGCCCGGGTCGAGCGCGACGAGCGCAAGCGCGATCCGGTCGACTTCGCGTTGTGGAAAGCCGCCAAGCCCGGCGAGCCGCAGTGGTCGAGCCCTTGGGGGCCCGGCCGTCCCGGATGGCACATCGAGTGCTCGGCGATGGCGCTGAAGTACCTGGGAAACGGGTTCGATCTGCACGGCGGCGGTCTCGACCTCGTCTTCCCACACCACGAGAACGAGATCGCGCAGAGCGAGGCTGCGAGCGGCGTCCCGTTCTGCGCCACGTGGATGCACAACGGGTTCATCGAGACGAACAAGGCGAAGATGTCGAAGTCGACCGGCGACTTCTTCACCATCTCCGCCGCGCTGAAGCACGTCGAGCCCGAGGCGCTCCGCTTCTTCTTCCACACGGTCCACTACCGCAGCCCGCTCAACTTCGAGTGGACCACCGACGACGACGGCAAGACGACCGGCTTCCCTTCGATCGAGGACGCCGAGCGCCGCCTCGAGTACCTCTACGCGACGAAGCAGCGGCTCGCGGACATCGAGGACACGCGCCTCGTGGACGGCCCCGGCAGCGCCGACATCGAGGCGTTGCGCAAGCGCGTCGAAGAGGCGATGGCCGACGATCTCAACACCGCCGAGGTCCTCGCCGCGCTCGCCGATCTGGGCAAGCTCGCCAACGACCTCGCCGACCGCGCCGAGCGCAAGAAGGGCGGAGTCCCGAAAGCCTCGGTCATCGCAGCACGCCGGCTCTTCGAGACGATCGGACAGCTCCTCGGCGTGCTCGGCGATTCGCCCGCCGCGATGCTCGGGCGGATCCAAGCGCGGCGGCTCGCCCGGAGCGGCGTCGATCGAGCGTGGATCGAGTCGAAGATCGAGGCGCGCAAGACGGCGCGCAGCGAGAAGCGATTCGCGGATGCCGACGCCATCCGCGACGAGCTGCTCGCACGCGACGTCGAGCTGAAGGACTCTCCCCAAGGCACCACCTGGCGATTGCGGTGACGCCCATCGCGCCGGGCCGATCGGGCCCGTCCCGCCGGTAGGGCGCGGTCGCGTGCGTCGCGCGAGCCCCACGGGCCGCGAGTCGATCAGGCGAGCGCAGCCTTCAGATGCGCTCCGGTCGGCGAGCTCTCGGTCGCGGCGACCTCCTCGGGCGTGCCTTCGGCGACGACCCAGCCGCCCTTGTCGCCGCCGTCCGGCCCCATGTCGATGATCCAGTCGGCTTGTTTGACGACGTCGAGATTGTGCTCGATGACGACGACGCTGTTGCCGGCTTCCACGAGCGCGTGCAGGACCTCGAGCAGCATCTCGACGTCCGCGAAATGCAGGCCCGTCGTGGGCTCGTCGAGCACGTAGAGCGTCTTGCCCGTCGAGCGGCGCGCGAGCTCGCGCGCGAGCTTGATTCGCTGCGCCTCTCCCCCGGACAACGTGGTCGCCGATTGTCCGAGCCGCACGTAGCCGAGGCCCACCCGACGCAACGTCTCGAGGACGTCGCGGATCTTCGGCACGTTCGCGAGCAGCGAGCAGGCGTCCTCGACGGTCATCTCGAGCAGGTCGGCGATGTTGTGCCCTTTGTAGCGGACCTCGAGCGTCTCTCGATTGTACCGGCGCCCATTGCACACCTCGCAGACTACGAAGACGTCCGGAAGGAAGCTCATCTCCACGCGAATGAGCCCATCTCCCTGGCAAGCCTCGCAGCGGCCGCCTTTGACGTTGAACGAGTAGCGCCCCTTCGCGTAGCCGCGCGCCCGGCTCTCCGGCAATGCCGAGAACAGATCGCGGATCGCCCCGAACACGTCGGTGTACGTAGCCGGGTTCGAGCGCGGGGTGCGCCCGATCGGGCTCTGGTCGATGTCGATCACCTTGTCGAGCTGGCTCAGCCCATGGAGCTTCGCGGGCAGATCCGGCGGTACCCGTCCGTGCAGCGTGTACATGCGGGCGCCTTCGAGCAGCGTGTCGACCACGAGCGACGACTTGCCGCTTCCGGAGACTCCCGTGACGCAGACGAGCGCGCCCAGCGGGATCTCCACCGTCACGTTGCGCAGATTGTGGATCGTCGCGTGCTCGATCTTGACCGCGCGCTCGCTCGACACGAATCGACGGCGCGCAGGGACGGGGATCTTCCGCGCGCCCGACAGGAACGCGCCCGTGATGGACGCCTTCGACGCCATGATCTCGGCCGGCGTCCCGCAAGCGACGAGATGGCCGCCGTGCTCGCCGGCTCCCGGGCCCAGATCGAGCACGTAATCGGCAGCGAGGATCGTGTCGCGATCGTGCTCGACCACGAGCACGGTGTTCCCCAGATCGCGCAGGTGCACGAGGGTCTCGAGCAATCGCCGGTTGTCGCGCGGATGCAGACCGATGCTCGGCTCGTCCAGCACGTAGAGCACACCGACCAGCCCGGAGCCGATCTGCGTCGCCAGCCGGATTCGCTGTGCCTCGCCTCCGGACAACGTCGCGACCGACCGTTCGAGCGTCAGATAACCCAGACCGACGTCGCGCAAGAAGCCCAATCGCGCGACCATCTCGCGCAAGATTCGCTCGCCGATGGGGGCCTTCTGCGCCTCGAGCCGCAGATCCGACAATGCCGCGTGGAGCTCGCCGAGCGGCATCGAGGTCAACGTGCGGACGTCCTGCCCGGCGACCTTCACCGCGAGCGCCTCGCGTCGCAGCCGCGCGCCTCCGCAGCTCGCGCAGACACGCCGTGACATCCAACGCGTGTACTCCTCCTCGATCTGCTCGAAGACGTCGCCCGTCTCGTAGCCCTCTTCGCGCTTTCGTCGCTCGTACTCGCGCATTCGCCGTTCGAGATTGGGCACCACTCCCTCGAACGACGGCTCGGCGGGTCCCGAGCCGTGGAGCACGATTCGCCGCGACTCCGCGCCCAGCTTCCGGAAAGGGGCATCCAGGTCGATTCCGAACCGGCTCGCGTGCGTCTCCAGGGCGAGCTGGATGGGCAATCGCTTCCCGCGCCAAGGCGCGATGGCGCCGCGGCGAATCGAAAGTCCCCCGTCGGGCACGATGCGCTCGGGGTCGAAGACCATCTCCTCGCCGAGCCCGCCGCACGCCGGGCACGCACCGGCGGGGCTGTTGAACGAGAACAATCGTGGTGTCAGCTCGGGCAACGTCGTGCCGTCGTACGCGCACGCGAATCGCTCCGACATCACGACGTCGTCGCTCTCGACGGGCGACACGAGCACGACACCTTTGCCGTGCTTGAGGGCGAGCTCGAGGCTGTCGGACAGGCGCTGGCGAATCCCGTCCTTGACGGCGAGCCTGTCCACGTAGACCTCGAGGTCGTGCGGCCGGCTCTTGTCGAGCTCGATCTCGTCGCCCAGGTCGTGCACCTCGCCGTCCACGCGCACGCGCACGAAACCGTCCCGGCGCAATCGCTCGAGCTCGAGGCGCAAATCGCCTTTCTTCCCCCGAAACAGCGGAGCGAGCAGAGAGAACCGAGTCCCCTCGGGCCAGCCGAGAATCGTGTCGACCATCTGCTGCACCGTCTTTGCCGCAATCGGTCGACCACAATCGGGACAATGGGGGTCGCCGACGCGCGCGAACAGCAGACGCAGGTAGTCGTGCACCTCCGTGACCGTGCCGACCGTGGAGCGCGGGTTACGCGCAATGGACTTCTGCTCGATGCTGATCGCCGGCGAGAGCCCCTCGATGAGATCCACGTCCGGTTTGGGCATCTGATCGAGGAA
>JADZFZ010000284.1 GCA_020854145.1 Deltaproteobacteria bacterium
GCCCGCGCGAACGACGCGAACCGCGGGTAGTCGCCCGGCTCGATCCGCACCGGCGGGACGATCAACCGACGCTCCTGCACGAGCGTGCGTCCACCGGCGCCCTCGCGACGCCAGCGGGACGTGAAGCGCGCGCCGCCCGCCGTCAGCTCGGCCACCTCGGGCAACGCCAACGGACGCATGCCGTCGGCCACGCGGATGCGCGCCACGAGCCCGATGTCCACCGCGTCTCCGGTGTACATCGGCGTGGTGCGCGTCGCGCGCCGTGCCAGACCCTGTGCGAGGCCCGCGGGATAGAGACCCGGCAGGATCCATCGCTGACCCTGCCGCCGTCCGAAGGCGGGCACGTCGTACGCGTATCGCAGCACGACGGGAGCGTCGTTGTCGCGGCGTCCCTCGATGGACAGCCCCGTCAGCTCGGCGCCCGCGATCATGCGGCCGACGTATGCCTCCTCGAAACGGCGCTCGAGCTGCGCCTCGGGGATCCGCTCCAACAACCGGCGCCACGTGATCGCGCCCGCTCCCGTGTACCGCTCGACGGCCTCGACGCGCGCCGAACCGTTCGGTGCGACCTCGACGTCGAGCTCGAGCGTCCGTCGATCGTCGAACAGGCCGTCGCGCGCCGTGGCGGGCGTCGTCGTGGAGTCGCCGTCCTCGGTGAGCACGAGCGCACGTTGCCCGCGCACGACCGGCGGGAGGTAACCGAAGGGCGTGCCGCGATCGTTCGTCCACAACCATACGGGCTCGGCACCGGCGGGACGCAACCGGACGAGCACGAACGGGTAGGCCGACGCGTCGGGCACGACCGCGTCGTTGCGATCTCCGCCCGCCGACGCGACGAGCGCCAGCTCCGCGGGCACGCCGCAACGCTCGGCGAGGAACCGCACGACGCGCCCCCGGTCGCCGGCGCGCGAGACGATCATCGGCATCACCGCGCCGAGCAGATCGTCGCCGTGCTCGACGTGCTCGAGCGCCCACGCGTACGCGCGACGCGCGCAGGAGAGCTCGCGCCCGGGCGCCCGATCTGCGCGCGGGACCACGTTCGCGAGGACGCGATCGGCCTCGGGATCGCGCATGTCGCGGTCTGCGAGCGCATCGCGGAAGCTCTCGACGTAGCCGGGCCACGTCGCCGAGACGGCGACCTGGACCGAAGGCATGAACTCGCGCGTGGAGACGGAAGCCGGCTCCTCGACGGCGGGTCGGCTCTCGTCCACGCGCCAGCGCATCACGCGCAGATCGCCCTGCGTCTCCTCGCGGAGCGCAGGCGCTTCGCCGCGCGGATCCACGATCGTGCGCGCGTCGTGCGGGATCACGACGACCAGCTCGCTCCGGTCGAACGGCATCTCGAAGCCGCGGAAGAAGAAGCGCTCGCCGATCCAGCCGCCGGGGTAGGCGCTCGGCGGCTCCTCGAAGGTCAGCGTCTCGTGCTCGACGAAGTCGCCGGGCTCCAGGTCGGGCAGCGAGATCGTCTCCTTGCCCGCGATCTCGTCGGGCTCGAGGACGGTGCCGTCGGCCTTCACCGTGCGAAGCACGAGCACGCGGCCATCGCGCGGGGGCCGGTACTCGCCGAGCTGCGACGCGGTGTCCTCGGACTGCACGCGGAAGATGTTGTGCGTGAGCGTGATCGAGGAGCCGTCCGAGTACACGCGCACCACCGTGTAGTCGAGCACGAGGACGCTCGGCTGATCGTACCGTCTGCCCGACGCGAGGAACCCGCGCACGATCCCGAGGCCGTCGAGCCGGAAGGGCGCGAGCTCCTGCTGGCCCGAGAGCGCGTCGCGCACGCGCCGCAGATCCACCATCGCGGTGGGGTCCGAGCGGAGCGCGGCGTCCAGGGTCGAGAGCGCGCCCTGCGTATCGCCGGCTCCGAGGCGCGTGTCGACGATCTCGCGAACGACCCGCGACGAACGCGGCAGCCAGCGTGCGAGCTCGCGCAGTCGCTCCTCGACGCGGGTCAGATCACCACGACCCCTCGCGATGTCGAGCTCCGAGCTGATGACGCCGATCGGCGCGGACTGCGGATGGAACGCGCCGAGCCGCTCGACCTCGCGGCTCGCTTCGTCCCATCGTCGCGCGGCGACCGACTGCAGGTAGTCGAGCTCGAGCGATCGGTCGCACCGCAACGCGCGGACCGCCCATTGCCGAGCATCGCGGACTGCGACGCGCCGCGCCGCCTGCTGGAAGAGACGCACGGTCGCGCGGCATCCGTCGGGCACGACCTCGGCGGCTGCGCGCAGCTCCTCGACCGACTCCTCTTCCCATCCGCGTTCGGCCAGCACGTCCGCACGATCGAGGCGCGGCTCGATGAGTGTCGGGAAGTCGCGCGCGATGTCGCGAAGCGCGTCGAGCGATCGCGCGACCGCCCCTTCGCCTGCCTCGAGGCGCGCGAGCTGCAGACGCGCCAGCCACGAGCGCGAGTCGCGTTGCGCCACGAGACGGAAGGCGGTTCGCGCCACGTCGCGCCCCTCGCCCCGGCTACGCGCGGGATCGCGCAGCGCGACGAGGCCGCGCAAGAGGAGCCACGCGCTGGTCGCATCGCGCGTGCGCACCGGCAGGCGGAGGATCTCGCGCGATCCGATCACGTCTCCGCGCGCCAGCCGCCGCGCCGCGAGCACGTAGCGGCCGAGCCCCGTCGAGAGGAGCGCTTCGTCGCTCTCCCGATCGTCGGTCGCTGCGCCCGTCGCGCGCGCGTACTCGCCGGCGGCGACCCATCGGGTGTCGCCACCGTGCGCGCTGAGCGTGAGCACGGGGTTGGGATGCCGCGTCACGACCTTCACGAGCACGCGGTGCCTGCCCGGAGCGAGGCTCACCGCGTGGAACGTCGTGCGGGGCAGCGGCTCGCTCCGGGCGTCGCGCCGCACGAGCGCACGATCGTCCACGAAGACGATCGTCGGGTTCGGCGTCTCGATCCGCAGGACGACCTCACCTCCGCCGCCGCGCACCTCGAGGAACGCCTCGGCGTACGTCACGCCGCCGAGCTCGAGCCCGGCGCCCAGGTTCGTCGCGCATCCACGTGCGTCCATCGTGCGCGTGGGCCGCGGTCCGACGCCCGGGCCGAGGTCGTAACCGTCCGCGAGCGCGCCGCGCCTCTCCGGGGGGAATGCCCGATCGAAGGCGAGCAGCTCGCGCGGACCGAATGGGCCCGCGACGCGCCAGCTCGTCACGCAGCCACGCGCGACGGCGTCGGCGCGAACGGCCGCGGCGTCGCCGTTGCGCGAAGCCACGCGACGCGCCAGCGCGCCGAGCACGAAGGACGCCGCGGGCGGCAGCGGCTCCGAGCGCGACGAGAGCTCGCGCGCGAGCGACTCCACGCGCGGAGCCCATCCCGCGACCCCGTCCTCGAGATCGCTGAGCGACGCGAGGGCGACCTCCGCGATCGCGGCATCGATCGGCCGATCGGGGCGCGCCGCGAGCACTGTGCTCGCATAACCCTCGAGCGCCGTCGGCCGATCGCCCGCCAGGTCCGCGCCGAGCGCGACGAGGTAGCGTGTGCGCGCGTCCTCCGGTGCCTTCGTCGCCGCGAGCGCGACGAGACGCGATGCCTCCTGGGCGTTGCCGCGCGGCGAGAACGTCTCCTCGCCGGCGAGCGTGACCAGCGCGTCCACGTCGTTCGGATCGCTTGCGAGCCGCGCCCTCAACGCTGCACGGAACGCCTCGGGGCCTTCGGTGTGCCGACTGCGCGCCGGCGGTCCGCACGAAGCGGCGACCGCAGCGACCAAGACGAGGGCTGCCGGCCTCAGCGCCTGGAACGAAACCGTTCGAGCCGAGCTCGTCGAGGCACGCGATCGCGCCCCTCGTCGCTCGGGGCGAACGGTCGCGTCTTCTCGGCGGACTCTCGACACCGTTCGGGTCGCGCTCATCGGGACTCTCCACGCGCGAAGGTGATCCGCTGTCGCAGCGCCTCGTCGACGCGCTCGAAGAACCTGCGCAGCTCGCCGTATCGATCGGGTGGGACCCGGTCCACGGTGATCGCGAGTCGCGCGCGCACGATCACGCGCCGCGCCGCGCGCTCGGTGCGCAGCTCGAGCGCACCGAACGGGGTCTGCACGTTCGCGTCCGCCGGGACCGACTCCACGTGCATCCCGGCAGGCACGTTCACGGTGCGCTCCTCGACGTACTCGGTGGTCGCGCCGAGCTCCAGCGGGAACCGGCGCGACGAGCGCGTCGCGAACGCCGGGGTGAGCTGCCCGATCGTCGTCGGCGCGAGCACGAGCGCATCGCCGTCGCGCCGCGCGATCTGCGGGACGCGCAGTCGGTGCTCGATGACGACGGGACGCTCGATGTCGGCGAGCTGCACGAACCGGCTGCTCTCGAGCGACGCACCGGGGAACACGGCACCGAGCGCGTGCTCGAGCCGCTCCGCCCGCGTGCCTTCCGCCTCGTAGCGGTCGCGCAGCCCGGCTGCCTCGACGCCGCGCACCTCCTCGCGCGTGTCCACGAGCGCGCTGCCGTCGGCCTGCAGGTCGATCCCCAGCGTGCGCGTCGTTCGGTTCTCCGATGCTGGCGTCACCGGAGTCCGTCGGATGCGCGACTCGCCCTCGGGCTCGACCACGAGCACCATCACGTTCTGATCGGCCTCGGGCAGCTCGGCGCTGCCGCTGTGCTCGGCCGTGCCGTCGAGATAGAGGTCGAGCGAGGGCACGTACGCGATGGCGTGATCGAAGATGGCGAGCGACGCAGGCTCGTCGGTGAGGTTGCCGTTGCGACGCGTGCGCACGAGCACGAGACGCGCTTCGATGCCGACCTCGCGCAGGAGCGCCACGATGAGCGACGCCTTGTCCTTGCAGTCGCCGAACCCGCGCTGCAGCACCGTCGTCACGCGATACGGCTTGTAGCCGTGGATGCCGAACTCGAGGCCCACGTACCGCGTGCTCCGGAGCACGTAGCCGTAGATCGCGGCGACCTTGGCGCGCTCGTCGGGGAGGTTGCGCACGAGGTCCGCCGCGGTGCGGCGCATGGCGTCGTCGGTCGCGAGCTGGTCGCGGACGAGCCCCCAGTACCAGCGGCCGACCTCCGCCCACGTGCGGTACGTCGAGACGTGCAGGTACGGCAAGAAGTCGCTCGGCCCCGGGCCGCGCTCCTCGACCTCGACCGCGGGCACGTCGTCGGCCGTGAAGCGGTAGACGCGTTGCTCGCCGCGCACCTGCTCCTCGCGGCGCAGCGACGGGAGCGCCGGCCGGTTGAAGTAGAACGTCCGCGCGCGCGGCGTGATGAGCACGTGGTCGAGGTGCGCGATGGGCGCGTCGTCTTGCAGGTACTCGAGGTCCCCGTAGTAGTCCGCGAACATGTTGCGGTGGGCGACGTCGTCGATGCGGTAGCGCAGCTCCACCGAGTCGCCGGGCTCCAGATCCGGGAACACCACGACCATCGCGCGCGTGTCGTAATAGATGGAGTACCAGGGCTCCGACAGCGACCGCTCGAAGCGCCGCGTGGCCTCGTCCACGCGACCGTCGCGCCGGTAGACGCGCGCCGAGCGCACCTCGATGCGCTGGCTCTCGGGGTCGAACTGGATGCTGTACGAGCGCCACGCGCGCGCGCCCTCCTCGTCGTTCACCTGCACCGCGACTTGGCGGAAGGTCGAGCCGAGCCCGTTGTCGAAGACCGTGTTGACGGTCAGGCGCTGCAGGAAGCGGATCGGATAGCCGCGGTCGCGCGTGCGGCGTGCGAGGAACGTGCGCGGCGCCTCCGCATAGGCCTCGTCGGGCCGCGTCGCGGGGGCGAGCTGCTCGAGCAGGTCGCGCACCTCGGCGTTCTGCGGCGTCAGTGCGAGCACGCGTCGCAACGTGATGGCCGCCTGGTCGCGTTGTCCGAGCCGCAGCAACGTGCGCGCGAGATCCGTCAGCGCGACCGGGCTCTCGGGCGCGAGCTGCGTCGCACGGTGCAACGTCGCGAGCGTCTGCTCGCGATCCCCGAGCGCCTCGTACACGCGCGCCGACCACGCCAGCGTGCCCGGATCGTCGGGCCACAACGTCGCGACCGTCTCGAGCTCGCGACGCACGGTCGGCTCGTCGTCCCGTCGCAACGCGTCCTCGGCGAGGTCGCGACGCTCGGACGACAGATCGAAGCGCGTCGCGACGAGCTCGCGCCGGAACGCGATCCCTTCGTCCGCGAGCGCGGCCGAGTCGGCGGCCGCGGCGAGCTCGCGCAGCAGCGAGACGCAGCTGCCGTAGCGAGCGCGTAACGCGTGGATCTCGCGTCGGGCCATGAGCGGCAGCCCGAGCCCGCGCAGGATCGACGCACGGATGAGCGCGCCGTCGTAACGCTCGGGAGCCGTCTCGGGGATGCGCGCGACGACCGACAGCGCGTCCTCGGGCGACGGGCCGGAGTGGCGCATCCGCGCTTCGAGCAGCATCACGCGGGGCTCGTCGGGGAACAGCTCGGTCGCGCGACGAACGTGCGCCATCGAGCCCGCCCGCTCCGACGCGAGCTCGGCCGCGAGCACGAGCCGCTCGGGCGTCGGCTCGAGCCGCGCCGCCTGCGCCGCGAGATCGGGTGCCCTGCGCTCGGCCGGATCGTCGGCCGCCGTCCACACGAGAAATCGCGCCAGATCCTCGAGCGCGCGCGCCGAAGGTTGCGCGCCGCGCGCAGGCGCACGCGCCGGCGGTTGCGCGCCGGCCGCAGGCGCACCTGCCGGCGGCGTCGCCGCGCGCTCGAACGCGGCGAGGAAGGTCGTCGGAGCCGACGGTCGTGCGCTCGTCGGTCGGTCGCCGACGACCCCGGCGGAACGCTCCGGGTTCGCCTCCACCGAGAAGCTCACCGGTCGCCCCGATCCGTCCGTCAGCCGGACGAAGAAGCCCCAGCTGCCTTCTTCGACGCACGTCTTGACGAGCACGCGGTTCCACCCGGATCGCGCCGCCACGACGCTCGCCATACGATCCGGATCGGGCGATCGGTACCGCGGGTCCGTCGTGACCAGATCCCCGTTCCACCAGACCTTGTGCGCCCCGCCGGCGCCGCTCCACAACGCCACCCACTGCGCGCGCTCGAAGCGCACGTACGTCTCGGCGTAGCCGCACACGTGCTGCGCCGGTCGCAACATCGCGTCCATGGGCACGTAGCCGGCGGGCGCCTCGATCGGCGCGACCCGCCACGACACGGCGCGCTCGCGTCCCTCGAACGTCGCGCTCGTCGAGAGTGGGCTCGATCGTTGGCGCTCGGGCTCGTACTCGCGCGCGAAGCCGCGCTTGCCTTCGTCGTCGAACGGTCCGACCACGAGCCACGCGCGCAGGTACCCGAGCTCCGTGATCATGCGCCGCGCGTCGTCGACGCGGCCCATCCGCAACGCGGCCCTGCTCGCGAGGTAGCCGGCGAGCCCGCGCATCGCCGCCGACGCGCGTCGGTTCTTCGCGAGCTCGCCCACGCGCCGCGCCGTCTCCGTCTGCGTCGCGCGATCCCACTGCCGCCAGGCGTCGATCAACGCCAGCGCGGAGCGCGGGTCGCCTGGAGCGCGGCTCGCCTCGGCCATCCTGCGGGCCACGACACCGTCGTACGGCGCAGGCGCAGCTGCAGCGGGAGCAGGAGCAGCCTGCGCGCGCACGGCGGCACACGGCGCACACACCGCGAGGGTCGCCGCCAACACGACCCATCCCGCACCGCACCACGTCATCGCTCTCATCCGTTCTCTCCGCTCGTCGATCGTGCCGCACGCAGCTTCTCCAGCCGCTCGCGGATACGTGCTTCGATGCCCGACGTCGTGGGCTCGTAGTAGCGCCGCCCGCGCAAACCATCCGGCAGGTAGTCTCGTTCCGCCCATCCCTCGGGCGCGTCGTGCGGGTACACGTACCCTTCGCCGTAGCCCCATTCGCGCATCACGGCGGTCGCCGCGTTGCGGAGCTTCATCGGGACCGGCAAGGCGCCCTTCGCGCGCACGTCCGCCTGAGCGGCCGACCAAGCGCGCAGCACCGCGTTGCTCTTCGGTGCACACGCGAGATAGAGCGCGGCCTGCGTCAGCGGCAGCACGCCCTCGGGCATCCCCATGCGTCGGAACGCCTCGTCCGCAGACGTGACCACGCGCAGCGCGTTCGGGTCCGCGTTACCCACGTCCTCGCTCGCGAAGATCAGCATGCGCCGTAGCACGAAGAGCGGGTCCTCTCCCGCCTCGACCAGGCGCGCCAGGTAGTAGACGGCCGCGTCGGGATCGCTGCCCCGCATGCTCTTGATGAACGCGCTCGCGAGGTTGTAGTGGGCCTCGCCTGCCTTGTCGTGCGGGAGGACCTGCCCATCGAGCGCGGCCTCCACGAGCGCGCGATCGATCCGGCGCGGCGTCGCGTCGGGGGCGCCGCGTCCCTCGACCGCGTGGCGCGCGACGAGCTCGAGCGCGTCGAGCGCCCGCCGCGCGTCACCGCCCGATCGTGCGGCGAGCAACGCGATCGCATCGCGATCCGCGGCGGCTCCCAGGCGGCCGAGCCCGCGATCCTCGTCGCCGAGCGCGCGCTCGAGCAGCGCCACGAGATCGTCGTCGGAGAGCGGCTCGAGGTGGAACACGCGGCACCGGGAGAGCAGCGCCGCGTTGACGGCGAACGACGGGTTCTCGGTCGTCGCACCGATCAGCGTGATCGTCCCGCGCTCCACGTGGGGCAAGAACGCGTCCTGCTGCGCCTTGTGGAATCGATGGATCTCGTCGACGAACAAGATCGTCCGCTTGCCGTGGAGCCTGCGCTGCTCGGCCGCCTCGGCCACCACGCGTCGCACGTCGGCGACGGTCCCGAGCACGGCCGACAGCGACTCGAACCTCGCGCTCGTCTCGGCGGCGATCGCGCGCGCCACCGAGGTCTTGCCGCTTCCCGGAGGGCCCCACAACACGAGCGACGGCGCGCGATCTCCCGTGATCGCCCGCGCCAGGAGCTTGCCCTCGCCGAGCAGGTGCCGCTGGCCGATCACGTCCGCGAGGCGCCGCGGCCGCATGCGCTCTGCGAGCGGCACTCCCGTCGGGTCTCGGCTCAGGCGGTGGTCGAACAGGTCCACGAAGGGTCGTCAGCATAGTGTCTCGATCGCGCCCACGGTTGCGTCTTTGCGAAAGCCTGACGCCAGGGGCTCTCGGTGGAGCGAAAGCTGTCGGGCAGGTGCCGCGTTTGGGACGCAGCCAAGAACCCCCACGACATTTCTGTCGGACCGCGCGAGACCTCGATGCACCACCGTTCACGATCGGGCCCCACATTCTCGCTCCCGTCGGGAACGACTTTCCTGGCACATGCGTTGCTGCTTCGCGAGCGTCCCCCATCGAGACCCCAGGTGGGTTGGAGCTCGAGACCGTGCAAGACGACTACGAGATACGAGCCGCGCGCCGCGCGGCAGAAATGACGAGACGACGATGCTCGAGCTCATGACCCTGATCTTCGAGTACCGGCTTCTCCGAGCGAAGACCGATCGGCTCGCGATCACGCTCGGCGATGCCGAGCTCTGCAGGCTCGCAGGCCTCGAGCGGCTGCTCGCGGGCGACGAGGACCCCAACCGCGACCCGCGACGTGCGATGGCTCGTGCACAGCTGCGCGCCTTCGTGCGCTACACGTTGCACAACGCGATCGGCGCCGGCGAGCTCACCGACGTCTCGGCCGGCGGCGCCCGCATCGAAGCCTCGCACCCGCCCGCGGTGGGCGCGCCCGTCCTCGTGGCCATCCAGATCCCGCCCGCCTACGAGTTCGTCTTCCCCGGCAGCGTCGTCTGGCGCACCTCGACTGCGTTCGGCCTCGCCTTCGACGGGATCCCCACCCGCCGCCGCGTCACCCACCCCGTCCGCACCCTCGTGCGCCCGCCCGTCCCGCTCCGTCCCGCGTTCACCGATCTCGTCAGCATCAACGACGGCGACGACGAGCGCTCCTCCATCACCGAGGTCAAGTGCAAGACCCCCATCCCCGAAGGGGGGACAGGATCGACCTCTTGAACCTCGCGAGATTGCACGTCTTCTAGACGAGCACTTCCATTTCGATTGGGCGCCTGCTCGCCGCGCAGCCGCGTGCCCGCGTCAACGTCGCCGCCGCGTCGATGGCGCGGGCGCGTGCGTGGCGCCCGATGCCGAATCGGCGCCCTGCGTCTCGACCAGAATGCCGAGGTCCACCAACGTCGCGACCGTCGCCCGCTCGATCCGGACGCCGTCACGCGCGAGGCCGGCGAGCACGTCGTCGATCGTCCGGCCGTCGAACCGGGTGAGGGCGTCGAAGAGCGCCTGTTCGGCCTCGATCCCGCGGAAACGGCCGGGCGCCTGCAGGCTCAGCACGAGCGGTTCGGTCCGCACCGTCTCCACCTGCACGCGTGCGAGCCGGAGCCTCTCGGGCAACGATGTCGACACCAGCTCCGCGTGAGCCTGCTTCACGGCGGCCGCCCGCGCGCTCACGCGGGGTCCGCATCGCGACGAGACGTCGGTCCACCGCATCGCCGAGACCTTCTCGAAGCACCGCGCGTAGAGCTCGCGCTCGCGGCCGATCCAGCGACCCCACACGCGTCGCCGATCGGGAACCGCGACGGCGCCGCCGAGGCTCCCGAGCTCGTCGCGTGCAGCCTCGTGATGCCGATCACGCCCGCGCAGCGACGCCGCGATCACCTCGGGCTCGACCTCGAGCTCGAGCAGACACGAGACCGCCAGCTCGTCCTCGAGCTCCGCGAAGAGCTCGCGCGTCGCATGCCAGAACCGACGTCCGACCTCGTCGCGCACCGGAAGGCAGAAGTACGTGGCACACACGCCGTTGCGATAGGCCCAGATCCCACACGTGCCGTCGTCCTCCAGATGCGGGCAACGGAGGGTCGCCGCGCGACCGAACGCCGCTCGCGACTGCCGGTAGAGCGCCCGATAGGGCGTCGTCGCCGCTGCGCCGAGCGGCGTGATCCCGTCGGTCGCTTCGATGCGCGCGCGGACGCTCGCGCCCCCTCTCAGCCGGCGATCCACGAGGATCCCGCCGACGAGGAAGTTCGGCAGATACGGCATGTACGTGCAGCACTTGACCGAGGGCTCCCACCGCTCCTCGACCGGAGGCAGCCGACACATCGCGCAGTCCTCGCAGGTCGAATCGGTCTCGGCCGGCGTGGGAGCGCCGATCAGCTCGTCGAGCCAGGCCGCGTAGAGCGGCGGCAGCGGCGTCGACGAAGCGGTGCTCCGAACGACCGGCAACCGCCGGCGGCCTTCTCCGGCATCTGCGTGCGGAGCGTCCGCGGGACGCTTCGTCATGCTCTTTCCCCCCGGTGAACGAGATGCCCCGCTCAGCGCACGATCTTGAGCCGCTTGCGCTCGGTGGGGGCTGCGCCTCCCGCTTCCTGGAAGTAGCGCGACGCGATCACCGACGTCAGCTCGTTGGCGACCGCCGCGAACGACTGCGCGATGGGAGACGCCGGCTTCGCCTGCACGACCGGGGTCCCCTCGTCGCCGCACTCGCGCACCGTCGGGTCGATCGGGATCTGCCCGAGCAACGGTGCGTTCGCCATCTCGGCCACGCGCGCACCACCTCCGGCGCCGAAGAGCTCGTGCCGCACCCCGGCGGTGTCCACGAAGTAGCTCATGTTCTCGACGACCCCGAGCACGGGGATGCCCAGCCGCTCGCACATCGACACGGCCTTGTAGACGTCCTGGAGCGCCACCTCCTGCGGCGTCGTCACCATCACCGCGCCGGTGACCTTCGCCCGCTGCGACAACGTCAGCGCCACGTCGCCCGTGCCCGGAGGCAGATCGATCACGAGGTAATCGAGCTTGCCCCACGCGACGTCCTTCAAGAACTGCGTGAGCGCGCCGTGCAGCATCGGGCCGCGCCAGATCACGGCCGCCTTCGGGTCCTCGAGCAGGAAGCCGATGCTCATCAGCTTCACGCCGAATCGCTCGAGCGGCTCGATCTTCACGCCGTCCTTCGACATCGGCTTGCCCATGATCCCGAACATCGTCGGCACGCTCGGCCCGTAGATGTCCGCATCGAGCAAGCCGACGGGCCAACCCGCACGCCGCAGCGCCATCGTCAGGTTCGACGCGACGGTGCTCTTGCCGACGCCCCCCTTGCCGCTCATGACGAGCACGATGTTCTTCACCTCGGGCACCGGATCGTCCGGCCCGATGTCGCGCCCGTAGACCCGGGTCTCCCAGGCGACCTTCGCGTCCTCGAAGCCGGCACCCGCGAGCGCCGCTCGGATCTCCTTCTCGACGCTGGCTCGCGCTTCCTCGTCCTGGCCGAGCTCGACCACGCGAAGGCTCACGGTCGTCCCCTCGACGGTGACCTCTTTGATCAGCCCGGCGTCCGTCAGCGGCCGCTTCAGCACCGGCGACATCACGCCCGCCAACGCTCCCAGCACCTTCTCGCGAGCCTCGTTCATCGCGCCGTGCATAGCGCCCGGCCTCGAAAACGCCACCCATCCCCGCGCACGCTGGCCGTCGCGTCACGCCTGCGGTAGGCCCCGCGCAACCGATGTCCGCGCTCGACAAGCAACGCGCCGAAGCAATTGCCAAAACCGGACATCTCACCGAAGACGTCCTCCAGATGCGCTGGCGGTGCGCGTGCGGCGAGCCCCTCTCGCTGCTGACGCACCTGGCCGGCTTCGGGTTCACCAACGCGGCCGAGCTCGATCGCGCCGTCGGCTCGATCGTCTCGGGTTTCCGCATCGACGGCGCCTGCAAACGCTGCAAGAAGCCGGTTCGCGATGCGCGTCTGCAGAGCGCCGAGCTGCGTTGCTGGTCGCCCAGCACGGAGCTCGACCTCTCCGTCGAGGCCAAGGTGGTCGGCGCCGCCGCCCGCGACGAGCCGATCCCGCTCAAGCTCGACTACTGGACCGTCTCGCGCGATGGCCTGCGCGTTCCGCTGTCGCGCGACGACGCGAAGGCGCTCGTTCCCTACGCGGGCGAGTCCATCCTGCGCGCCGGCGTGCTCGCGCTTCGCAGCGGCCGTCCACGCGAGGCCCTCGCGCTCCTGCAGAAGGCGCGCGAGATCCTGCCCGAGCACCCGCGCCTGCTCGCTCCGCTCGGCCGCGCCTTCCTCTCCACCGGCGAGCTCGACGAAGGCGCCAAGCACCTGGCGCGCGCCGTCGCGCTCGATCCCGCCAGCGAAGAGGCGCACGAGGCCCTCGCCGTGCTGCACCTCGGCAAGCGCGAGATCCCGCGCGCCATGCGCCACGTCGAAGCGCTCGACGCCCGCCTCCCGGAGCAGCGCCTGCGCACGATGCGCCTGACGCGACTGCTGGCCGCTGCGGGCGAGTGGGAGGCCGCGGCCGTCCGCATCGAACGTCTCCTCGAGCGTCTCGCGGAGCGCCCGCTTCCCGAGCGTCGAACGCCCGCCATCGTGCACGCGTTGCTCCTCGAGCAGCTCGATCGCGACCGCGGCGCCGCGCGCTACGAGACGCTCCGGGCCGACGCGCTCGCCGGCAACGACCCCGCGCTCGCGACCGTCTGCGACGACCGCCTGCGCCTTCTCGCGCTCGATCTGCCCCGTCCCCGCAAGGGCGAGACCGACGCGAAGGCGGCCGAGCGCATCGTGGAGGCCCTCGCCCAGCGACCGGGCGTCACCCGCGCGCGCATCGAGACGCTCTCGGAGCGCCCGTTCGTGCGCGCCACGCTCTCGCGTGCCGGCCAGAGCAACGACGGCGACGACGACCAGGAGCTCGCGGTCGCGCTCACCAGCGAGACGCTCGACAACACGCTCGAGAACAAGCTGCTCACCTGGTTCGTCGCGCTCGCCGGCACCGACTTCGACGGCCACGTCTCGTTCCTCGCTCCGTCGCCCGTCGGCCCGTGGGTGCTCAAGTACACGTCGCTCACGCCCGACGTGCTCCTCGAGCTCAACGCCGCCGAGATGCTCCACTCCACCAGCGTCGCCGAGAACGCCGACACGCTCGTGCAGTGCGCGGCGCGCCACCTCGGCGCCAAGCTCGATTACACGCCGGCGTCGCTCGAGCTCTGCGAGCGCGTCCTCGTCGCGCACTACTGGCGCGAGAGCTACGGCAACATCCTCATCCCGCTCGCGTTGCTCTTCGGCTGCTACTCGGGCGAGGTGCTGCGCAGGCAGCTCAAGACCGCGCAGTGGGCGCCTCCGATGCCCGACAAGGTCGGCCATCCGTTCCCGCTCTTCCAGCTCAACCCCGACGTACGCGTCGATCTCGTCGGCGAGATCTTCCGCATCGTCCGCGAGGGCGCGATCGGCTCGCTCACCGGCATGCTCAACCTCGCGAAGCAGGGAGCCGCGCGTCCGCCTCCCGCGGCACCGGCAGCGAAGCCCGCGGGCTCACCGGCTGCCGGCGGCAAGCCCGGCAAATCGAAGCGCTGATCCGCGCGACACCTCGAGCTCGTCGAAGCACATCGCGCCCCTCGACTCCGCTCGGGCGACGGTCGTGGTTCGACCGCGGTCAGCCCTTCTTGCCCGGCGACGCGGCGCCCTTGCCGAACGCCTTCATCGAGCCGCTCGGCGGATCCGCGGTCGCGCTGAGCTCGGCCACCTCTTTCCAGTGGCGGTCCGCGTAGTACGTCAGCGCGTCGATGGCATCACGGAACTCGCTCTCGTCCAGGTTCTCGAGCGGGTGCTCGACGGACAAGATCACGTCGAGGTCGTCGTCGATGCTGAACTTCGCGAGCATGATCGTGTGGTTCAGCTCGAGCAGCCGCCGATAGAGCTTCTCGGACGCCGGCGCCTCCTGCGGCGAGCGCGCGTACGGAAGGATCGCGAACGTCAGCCAGCCCGGATCGAGCCGCAGGAACAACGAGAACATCGCCGTCGTGCCGCGCAGACGGCTGCGCCACGTGGTCTCCGCGATCTTCGCGACCGGGAGACCCGCCCGCTCGAGCATCTCCTCGAGGGCATCGCCGTCGAACGCGCCCTTCGACGTCACGCGATGGCCGCCGTCATCGGCGCGTCTCGGGAATCGGACAGTCCAAGCACCGAGTGGTAGCGTACCCAAGGGGGCGTAAGGGAGACAACAATGTCTCGAATCGAAGGGCGACTGCTCCTCGCGGCCATCGTGGTCGCGGCGGCGGGCGCCTTGCTCGCGGCATACGCCGGCACTGCGCACCCCGATGGAACCGCGATCGGCGGGATGCGCGACGTTTGGGGCGTCGCGTGGTCCCGTGGCTGGCTCTTTCCGCTCGCGGTGCGCATCACGCTGGGCGTCGGGGTCGCCGCCGTCGTGCTGAGCCTCCTCGAGCGCGTCGGGACCAAGTCGGAGGTGCGCTCCTCGCTCACCGACGAGATCCGAGCGCACGCGCGCGACGTCGCGCCCATCGATGCAGGCACGGATGCCGCGGTCGCTCCGTCGCGCCGCTCCTCGCGTCCGCCTCCGCCCGCCGAGGTGGACCTCTCCTCGCGCGAGGAGATCGGGCTCTCCGCGGCGACGGAGATGGAGCTCGACAAGCTGCTCCTCACGCCGCACGGCGTGCTGCTCGTCGCCTCGCGCCAGTCGGATCTCGCGCCGCACGCCGCGACCGTCATCGCCAATCGTCGAGGGCTCGTCACCGTGCACACCATCGCGTCGCGCGAAGCCGCGGCCCACGTGCTCAATCGGGCGCGCGACCGTCTCGTCGTCGCGCCGATCGTGTCGGTCGACGCCGCCTCTGCGCTCGGCGCGTTCGCCGGTTTCGCGCCGACTCCCGCCGAGGCCGCTACCTACGTGGTCGGCGCGCTCGCGCTCCTGCCCGTGCCCGCGCTCTGCTCGAGCTGCCGCGAGCCGCGTGCGGTGGACGCGCTCCTCGGCGCGCGCTTCGAGGCGCTCGGTCTCGACCTCGGGCGCAAGCCGGTCTTCGAAGCCAAGGGATGCGGCCGGTGCGGCGGTCGCGGCAACGACGGCGAGCGCAACGTCGCCGAGCTCGTCGTGGTCGACCCTCCCGTGCGTCGCGCGCTCGCGTCCGGCAAGGGCACCTCGTCGATCGCGATGGTCTTGCGCGCCGCAGGTCACCAGGGCCTGCGCGAGGAGCTGCTCGCCCGCGTCGCACGCGCGGAGGTCGGGGTAGACGAGGCGCTCGCGGCCGCGGAGCGGTTGCGATGAGCGCGATCGCGACCTGGGCCGAGCGCGCCCGCATCGCCGCCGCGGCGTGCGCCCTCGTGTCGGCGGGGATCTTCGCCTACCACGCCGGCGTGGCCGCAGCCTCGGGCGCGGACACGCGCACGTTGCGCGTCGGCGGTCCGCCGCCGGGCACGATGGAGGACCCTCGCCGCCCGCTCCGGGTGGAGCCGCCGAGCGCTCCCCTGACCGCGGCCGATCCGGACACGCCGGCCGGCACCCGCATGCAGCTGCTCGTGGACGCCACCAACGTGCCGGGAGCCAACGTCGTGGTCGATGGCC
>JADZFZ010000285.1 GCA_020854145.1 Deltaproteobacteria bacterium
CAGACCGGCACCTTTCGTCGCAACGAGGACGTCGGCGAGCGCGTGCTCGACTCGAACGACCTCGAGCGCGAGCGCGGGATCACGATCCTCGCGAAGAACACGTCCGTCCGCTATCAGGGCACGAAGATCAACATCATCGACACGCCCGGGCACGCCGACTTCGGCGGCGAGGTCGAGCGCACGTTGATGATGGCCGACGGCGCCCTCCTGCTCGTCGACGCCGCCGAGGGCCCGCTGCCGCAGACGCGCTTCGTGCTGAAGAAGGCGCTCGAGCTCGGGATGCCGGTCATCGTCGTCATCAACAAGATGGACCGGCCCGACGCACGCTCCGACGAGGTGCTCAACGAGGTCTTCGATCTCTTCTGCGATCTCGAAGCGACCGACCTGCAGACCGACTTCCCGGTCCTCTACGCGGTCGGGAAGCTCGGCGTCTGCTCGCCGCAACCGACCGAGCGCGGCACGAGCCTCGAGCCGCTCTTCGACGTGATCGTCTCGCGCGTCCCGCCGCCGCGCGTGAACGCGGACGCGCCCTTCCAGATGCTCGTGACCAACGTCGAGCACGACGACTACGTCGGGCGCCTCGCCATCGGTCGCATCGTACGCGGCACCGTGCGTACCGGCGGGACCGTGGCGCGGCTCGGCGACGGGAGCACCGAGAACGCACGCGTGAGCGCCGCGTACATCTACGACGGCCTCGCGCGCACCACCGTCGAGACCGCTCCGGCGGGCGAGATCGTCGCCGTCGCCGGAATCGAGCACGTGGAGATCGGCGACACCTTGTGCGATCCGGCGACGCCGGACGCGTTGCCGCGCATCCACGTCGAAGAGCCGACCATCCAGGTCCGCTTCCAGGTCAACACGTCTCCCTTCGCGGGTCGCAGCGGCCGGTGGGTCACGTCGCGCCATCTGCGCGAGCGGCTCGAGCGCGAGGCGCGCAAGAACCTCGCGATGCGCTTCGAGGAGACGGACTCGCCGGACACCTTCGTCGTCTTCGGCCGCGGCGAGCTGATGATCGCGATCCTCGTCGAGACCATGCGGCGCGAAGGCTACGAGGTCGCGCTCGGCACGCCCGAGGTCGTCACGCGCCAGGTCAACGGCGTGCTCTCGGAGCCGGTCGAGCGCGTGGTCGTCGACGTGCCCGAAGCGTACGTGGGCGCGGTCACGACGAGCCTCGGCAGCCGGCGCGGCCGCATGATGAAGATGGCCAACCTCGGCTTCGGTCGCGCACGCATGGAGTTCGTGCTGCCGTCGCGCGGGCTCATCGGCTTCCGCTCGCAGTTCCTCACCGAGACGCGCGGGACGGGGCTGCTCAACACGCTCTTCGAGGGTTGGGAGCCCTTCGGCGGCCCGATGTTGCGGCGCCCCACGGGCGCGATGGTCTCCGACCGTGCGGGCACGACCACGCCCTACGCGCTCTTTCACCTCGAGCCGCGCGGCGTGCTGTTCATCCCGCCCGGCACGGACGTCTACGAAGGCATGATCGTGGGCGAGCACAATCGCGCCAACGATCTCGACGTCAACGCTTGCCGCGAGAAGAAGCTCACCAACATCCGCGCGGCGGGGCGCGACGAGAACGTCATCCTGACGCCGCCTCGGATGCTGACGATCGAGACCGCGCTCGAGTGGATCGACAAGGACGAGCTCGTCGAGATCACGCCGGACGCCGTGCGCGTCCGCAAGCGCATGCTCGAGTGCAACCGCCGTCCGCGCCGCGACGACGACTGATCGCACCGTCGTCGCGCGAGCGGGCCGCCTTCACACGACGGTGAGCTGCGGCAAGTGGCGGAAGTGCTCGTCGCGCGAGCAGAGGTACAAGTCGTGCTCGACGACGAGCGCAGCGATCCAGAGATCGTTGGTCGGGATGGGTGTGCCTTGCGTGCGCAGCTGGCGATAGAGCTCGGCGTACGCGCGGGTGGTCGCGTCCGACGCGAAGAGCAAGTCCACGCCCGGCTCGTTCAAGAAGCGGCGTAGGACGCGTTCGTTCTCCCGTCCGCGCCCACCGACCGCGAAGCCGGCGCGCAGCTCCGCGAGCACCACGAACGGCACGAAGACGGCGTCGGCTCGCTCCAGGAGCGTCACGACGGCGCGCTGCCCTTCGCAGAGGTCACGATACCGGTTGGTGTCGAGCGCGACCCTCATCGCCACACGTCGGGGTCGATCCGACGTTGTTCGTCGAGCGCGCGCTCGACCTTCGCGTCGCGAACCCAGCTCCCGGCGATCTCCTCGAGATCCCGCTGGCGAGGAGGCTCTCCGCGAAGACCGATGGCCGTGGCCATGGCTTCGATGGCCACCTCGTTGAGGCTGCGGCGCTCGCGACGTGCCTTCTCGCGAAGCGCTCGATCGAGACTCTTCGGGATGTTTCGGAGTGTGTACTGCATGCAAGTACCGTATGCGGTGCCTGCATCGCGTCAAGGCACGGCGCGGCTCGAGATCGGCGCGAGCGGATCGGCGCTCCGACGCGTGGACGCGTGACATCACTCGGGCTCGACCGATGGGGGCGCGGCCTCGGGGACCGGCAGCTCGGTCGCGTCGAACGTGCGCTCGTTGCGGTCGTAGAAGACTCCGTCCATCACGCGCTCGAGATCGAACCCGTCGGTACGGACGCTCACGCCGATCGGATTGTCCGCGATCGTGCCGAGCGACAGGTCCGCGACGCCGCCGCCGGCCAGCACGAGGCCCGCGAGATCGTTGCTCGCGACGCGGAAAGCGCTCGCGACCAGCCGTGCGCCGCCGACCACCGCGAGACCGAAGCCGCCTGCGCGTGAGGCGCACGTGCTGCTCGCGCACGCCTGCGCCTGCGTTCGCTCGACGTCGAGATCCGAGGCTTCGATGGACGTGGCCTCTCCCACCGCGAGCAGGCCTACCTCGCGGTTGCCCACGAGCGCGACACGGCGCAGGACCACGCTCGCGCCCGATTGCGCCTCGATCCCACGGCCCGCCACGCCGCCGCCCTCGCTGCTCGCGGTGTCTCGGATCGCGACGTCGGACGCTTCCACGGTCGCCGCAGCGACGAAGAACGCGTTCTCGCGATTGCCTTCGAGCAGGACGCGCGAAACGGTCGCCGAGGCCCCGCTCTGCACGGCGATCGCACGGCCCATGTCGGCGTGACCGCCACGTGTCCCGCGCACGGTGACCGACGACAGCTGGGCCTGCGCTCCGCTCGCGACCAGGAGCGCGATGTCGTGTGCGCCCACGATCGAGAGGCCGTCGAGCCCGAGCGTGGCGCCTCCGATCGCCGCGATCCCCCAGCCGAGCTCCCCGCTCGTCTCGATCGTCGCGACGGTGCGGATCGCAAGCTGCCCCATCGCGATGTCGCTGCCCGGATCGGCGACGAAGATCCCGAAGTGCCGTACGCGCTCCACGAGCACCCGGGATCCCTCGAGACGCGCTCCGCGAACCACCTGGATGCCGAGGCCTCCGAACCCGTCGCGCTCCTGCGGCAGCACGTCGCGGATCACGACGTCGCGCAAGGTCGCGCGCGACGCGCTCCCGTTCATGGCGATCGCGTAGGTCCGAGCGCGCTCGACGACGCTCGCGGAGAGCTCGACGGCGCCGCCGTCGAACACCGAGATCGCGTTGCCTGCGGTGCCGTCGCGATCGGCCAGGGTGTCGATCACGGCCGCACGCTCCAGCGTGGCCGATGCGCCCTGCGCCACGACGACGCCGGCCTCGAGGCTCGACTCGACGATCAGCCCGCGCGCTTCGACGATCGACGCCGTTCCGATCTCCATCCCGCGACCCGGTGCGCTGCTCGACGATCCTCGCCGCGTTCGCTGGATCGCGACGCTCGTCAGCGTCGCCTCGGCAGCGCCGGCGGCGACGAAGCCGGCGCCCATCGCCTCGTGGATCCGAACGCCCTCGACGACTGCGCCGACGGTCTCCGCGGCGACGACGCCCGGGCGCTCGCCCGTCACGGAGACGTCGCGCAGCACGGGCGCTCGTCCGCGCAGGAGCACCACCGGGGACATCGCGCTCGGCGCGGTCGGCGCGAGGGTCGTCCGCGCGGCGCACGCACCGCGGACCTCGACGCCGGCGGGCACCGTGATCGCTTCGTCGTACGAGCCGGCGCCCACCGCGACGATCGCCGGTGCGGTGACCCTACCGAGCGCTGCGCCGACGCTCGTCAGCGGCCGGTCGCGCGACCCGTCGCCGCCACCTGCCGCATCGGCGCGAACGAACACGATCGTGCCATCCGCCGGCAGATCCGCGGGCCAGCCGTCGTCCGCGCACGCGCGCGAGATCGCGGTGCAACCGGGCTCTCCGGGAAAGTGCGCCTGTCCGTCTTCGCACGTGGAGCGCCCCTCGAGTGGCCACGGGTCGCACACCACCTCGCCGGGCAAGGCCGGATCGCGGACCTCGCGCCAGCCCATCGGGCACGGCGTCATCGCGACCGGATCCGGCGCGGCGGGAGGCTCGGCAGTCGGGCGCTCGATCGCCGCGTCGCCGTCCGCGGGGCCGAGGTCGGCGTCGCTCGGCGCGTCGGGCACCGACGCGTCCGCCATGGTGCGCCCATCGTCGTCGCCGCAGCCGAGCGACGCGACGCAGAGCACGACGGACGCGGCGCAGCGCCACGTGCGGGGCTTCGTTCGCTCCACGCTCGGGGAGCTAGCAAGAATCGGCCGCGCCCGCTCGACGACGCGCCTTGATGGTCGAGCCGACGCCACGGTACGTTCGCCTCGTGCGCAAGAACGGCGCGTGCGGGAACGGCGCGTGCAGGGCGCGTAGGACGTGAAGCGCTCGATCCTCGGTCCGGTCGTCGTCGCGCGGATGCTCGGGCTCGCGTTCTTCGTCACGGGATGCGGCGACGGCGACGGCGCAGGGGGCCCGCTGTGCGATCGCGCGGCTCTGCTCGCCGCGCTCTCCGGGGCTCGACCCGGCGACACGGTTCGCATCGGGGCCTGCGTCGTGGATGGGCCGTTCGTGGTGGGCCCCGGCGTTCGGCTCGAGGGTGCGGGAGCGGACCTCACGACGATTCGCGGCGCCGGGACCGCCGGTCCGACCGTTCGGCTCGACGCGGGCGAGGCGACCACTTCGCTCGCGACGCTGCGCGTCGAGCAGGTCGGGCCCGGTCTCGGCGTGCTCGCGACGGGGCGCGAGGGCGCGCTCGAGCTCTCGTCGCTCGCGATCGACGTGAGCCTCGGTGCCGGCATCGAGATCGACGAGGCCGAGCGCGTGCGCGTGCTCGACGTCGTCGTCGAAGGGCCCGTCACGCCGGCCAACGTGCTCGCCTTGCCGATGGACCCGACGTCGGCCGAGAGCGCGACTTTCGGCGTCGTCGTCGACGCATCGGGCAGCGCGGAGTCGCCCGTCGAGCTCGAGAGGCTGCGCGTGAGCGGCTTCGCCGAGGTCGGCGTCTACACGCGCGACTCGACGGTGCGTTGGCGCGGCGGCGCGAGCACGGCCAACCGGTTCGTCGGGCTGCTCGCGTCGGGCGGAGTGCTCGAGCTGTCGGACGTCGATCTCGGCGCGACCATGCGTGGCGTCAAGTCACTGGCCTTCGGCGGCGTGTTCGATGGCTGCCGGGTCACGAGCGCCGGAGTGCGCGTGGGTGGCGGCGAGTCGCTCGGGTTGATGCACGACGCCGCGATCGCCACGCACGAGCAGCTCGACGCGAGCGACAACGGCGACGTCGGCGTCTGGTTCCAGCACGGATCCACGTTCGACCTCGCGGAGGCGAACGTGGCGCGCAACGCGATCGCGGGCATCTTCTCCTCGGAGTCGACGGCGATGGCGGTCCGCGCCTCGACCATCGACGCGACCGAGATCCGCATGCGCCTCGGTCCCGACTTCGGGACGATCCGCGTGGGTGACGGGATCCAGCTGGTCGGCCCCGCGACGAACCTGGTGCTGCAGGATCTCGACTTGCGAGGCAACGCGCGCACGGGGCTGCTCGTCGAGCTGCTCGGCGGATCGCTCGAGAGCGCGGTCGTCGAGAACGTTCGCGTCGATGGCGACGGCGACTCGTTCGGTGCCGTCGCACAAGGAGGCACGGTGCCCGCCGGCTGGGACGACGGCGTCAGCCGCGGCGGCGACACGGCCGCCAACGACGCGATGCGCGACATGCCGTTGCCGCACCTCGGACCGCAGATGGGCGGATTGCCGCCCGCGTACCCGACGCCGTGCGACTGACGCGCACGCGACCGCACCGTGCACCGACCCGTGCGCCGCACGGTGCGCTCGTCTCCGTGCTCGTCGCTCTGCTCGTGGGCGCGACCGCTTGCGGCGACGACGACGCGAGGGTGCCGCGCGACGATGCCGGCGACGCGGGCGACGCGTCCATGGACGCGGGGATGCGCGACGACGCCGCGACGGCGCGCTCGTTCGTGCCGACGCCGCCCGACGTCCC
>JADZFZ010000286.1 GCA_020854145.1 Deltaproteobacteria bacterium
ATGCGCCAGCGCAGGTTGCCCTCGAGGTCGAGCACGTGGAGCATGCCCAGACGGTCGCCGACGGCGAGAAGCCCGTTGCCCGCTCCGCCACGCGACATGCCGCCCGCGCCGAGGAGCCGAAACGGTACGCGGCCGTGGCTCGCGTCGTACTGCCAGAGCGTGCGGCCGTCGGCGGCCGAGATGCCGAGCACGCGCCCGGCGCCGTCGCAGGTGACGATCGTGCCGTCCTCGAGCGCGAGAGGGGTGCACTCGAGGGGGTGGCCCTCGCTGAGGAGCGGCTCTTCGCGCCACGCGCGCGTCATGTCGGTGCCGACCCTGTAGAGACGGCCGTCGGGAGATCCGACGAAGGCGCCGTCGTCGGTCGCGGTGATGCCGGCGTCGACCGGCGACGGCATCTCGAGCGCGCGCACCGTCCCGGTCGGCGAGATCTGGAACACTGCGCCGCGCGCCGCACCGAGCGCCGCGCCGACCCATACGGTCCCGTCGGGCGCGACCGCCAGACCGCGCCCGATCTCGAACGTCGAGGGCGGCGTCTCGAGCGCATCGGCGAGCGCGACGGTCTCGAGGCCGGTGCCGTCGAAGCCGAACGAGAGCAGCGAGCCCGTGAACGTCGTGACGTACACGCGGTCTTCGTGCACGGCCGCCGCCGTCACGAAGTCGCTCGCGGTCGACATGCGCTCCCAGCGAATCGCGCAGTCGGACAGCTCCACGATGCGGATGCGCTCGATCGTGCTCCAGACCACGGCGCCATCCCCGGGTAACGCGACGGGGCTGGTCGATGCGCCGATCCCCGGCACGCGGCACCGCACGGTCCCCGTGGACGAGTAGACGGCGAGACCGTCGTCGGTGACCACCGCGACGGCGTCTCCCTCGATCGCCGGCGCGACCGACGTGGGATCCTCGGTGGCGTACCAGAGCTCGCGCCGCCGCACGTCCACCACGTGCGTCGCCTCCGTGCGCGCGCCCGTGACGTCGAACGCTTCGACGGCCAGCGGGATCTCTCCGGTCGTCTCGGCGCCGAGGATCATCGCCGGGTCCACCTCGACGACCCACTCCTCGCGACCGATGCCGTCGGCTTCGCTCACCACCGTCGGCCCCGCACGCATGCGCACGCGCTCCACCGCCGACACATCGGTCACTCGGATCGCGAACGGGAACGGTCCGTCGTCGAGGAACACCGAGGGCCCGGGCTCGAGGATCGTCACCTCGGGACCGTGGTTGTCGACCATCACGCCACGACGCAACAGCTCGCGCGCCGGCGCCGTCTCGCCGTCCATCAGCGCCAACGTGTGAAGCCCGTCCTCGAGCACCGTCGTGTCGAGCCGATGCTCGAGCCGCGAGCGCGGGTCGTTCCACGACGCGTAGGTCGTGCCGTCGATGTCGAGGTCCACGCGACCGAGCAACCCCGGCTCGGCGATCCGGATGACCACGTCGATGGTGCCCGTCAGGGTGGCGCCGTCCTCGGGCTCGACGAGCTCGATCGCCTGGCCTCCCGTCATGAGGTTGGCCGTGCAGGACGTCGCGCAGAGCGCGAGCACGACGACGACGGTCGATGCGACGGAGGCACGCATCTTCACCCTCCAGAATAGACGACGGGGGGCCTCTCGGCCCCCCGCAAGTCCAACGCGCCTCGATGTTCGGAACGTGCCGGCGTTCGATCAGATACGGATCGTGAATCGGGACTCGCTCTTCCGGGGGGTTGCAAAGGGGGCGGTCGCGCGCGTAGCGCGACCCCCCATTGCCGCGAGGGGCCGCGGGGGCGAGCACAGCCCCCGCAATCACTCAGTCCCAGTTGAACCACACGTCCACCGCCGCGTGGGCGTCGCCACCCGCGTCGAGCCAGCGGCCGCGTGCGACGTCGATCACCGCGATGCCCGCGTCACGGAGCGAGACGAGCTCGCCGTCGTCGGTGCGCGCGTCGCCGTCGCGATCCATCCACAACGCGAGCGCGTCGTACGCCGCGTCGTTGCGATCGAACAAGCCGTCCGCGTTGCCACCGCGGCTGATCGCGTCGTACAGCATGAGCGCCGCGAACCCGTCACGCGCCGTCGCGCCGTCTTCGGTCACGGTGATGTCGCCGAAGAGCTCCGTGTGCGTGATGCGGCCGTCTCCGTCGCGGTCCATGACCACGAACGCGTCGCCGTGGATCCACTGCATGCGGCGCTCGCCGTTCGAGGTGCCGAGGTCGTAGTTGGCGCCGTACGCGATCGGCTCGACGTGCACGCCGTCGCCGTCCATGTCGAGCACCAGCGGGTCGCCGCCGCCGCCGCCGCCGCCGCCACCCGCGGGCGTCGGGATCTCGCACACCCACTCGCGGACGAGACGCGCCGACTCTTCACGGGCCTGCTCGTCGATGCCCGCGCGGATGCCCGCCTCGAGCTCTTCGGTCGCGCCGGCGAGGCGTCCGGTCTCCGCGGCATCCGCCGGGACGTAGCCCGGGCACAGCGGGTTCGCGTTCGCCAACGACGGCACCGTGCCGAGCGCTCCGTCGCGCGCCGGGTTCACGATGCCCGTGTCCACGTTGCACTCCGTGCGCGGCGTGACCGCTTGCTGCGCCGCAGCGGCTTCGCGCATCGCGGTGCGGCCGAGCTCGACACCGCGCTCGAAGGCCGCCGCTTCCTGCGTGGGCTCCTGATCGCAGAGCCCCGCATTGCGCAGCGCGCTCACCGCGATCTCGGGCGACGAGAGCAGGCCGAAGTCGAACGCACGCGCGTACCACGCGGCGACCTCCGCCGGGTTGGGCGCGTCCTCCATCAGCGCGGGATCGAGCGGCTCTTCCGCGATCCGCTGCACGCCGCGCGTGATCGCCCGCTCGCCCGCCTCGCGCGCCACGAACCGGCACGACAGCGCCGATGCGTCGATCGCGTCGGGGCGCGTCGCGAACACGCAACGCCCAGCCGCCGCGGCCGGCGTCGCAGGGTCGATCGGCGCGAACGAGCCTTCGCCGAGCGTCGAGGACTGGAAGTAGCCCTGGCGCGGCGCCGACGGCGTCATCGCGACGTCGACGTATTGCGCGCTCATGCCGAAGCGGATGACCTCGGCGTTCAACGCGGCCTCGAACACCGAGCTCGCGAGCTTGTTGCCGAGGAAGATCGCCCGACGCTCGAGAACGTTCTGGGTCAGCTCCTGGCTCGTGCTCCCGACATCGACGTCGAACGGATCGGCGGGCGCGTCACCGGTCGGGCCTTCGCCCTCTCCCGTGCCTCCACCGATCTGCGCAGCGCAACCCATCAGAAACGCTGCCGACCACGCCAACCCTCGAGAACCGATGCGCATGGGCGCCTCCTTCGTCTTGGGCTTGTTCACGAGTCGTGCCGACGAAACACCCCTGGAAACTGCGCGAACTCGCGATCGGGCTGGGGTCTCGGATCACGGAAGGTCCGGGGGACGACTGTCGCCAGTGTCGCTTCCGTGGTGACGCCAGGCACCTCCGACCGTGTGCGAGCGTTGGCACCCGATGCGCACTTCGAAGGGGATGTGCCCTCGCAATCGCCAGCGTTCTCGATCGATCCCCGCGACGGGGATACCATTCGAGGGAGCGAGCCGAATGGGAGAGGCGTGGTAGCTGCCGAGGTCTCCGACGCCCTGCGCGATCGATGGCTGGGTCGTTATCGACTTCGATGGAAGGTCGCGAGCGGCGGGATGGGCGAGGTGTGGCTCGCTCAGCTCGACGGCCCGCACGGCTTCGGCAAGTGGGTCGCCGTCAAGATCATGCACCCGCACCTCGCCAGCGATCGGCGCGTCGTCGACATGTTCCTCGACGAAGCACGCATCGCCGCGCGCATCCAGCACACGCACGTGTGCACGGTGCTCGACTTCGGTGAGCAGGACGGCACGCCCTTCCTCGTCATGGAGTACTTGCACGGCGAGCCCTTCGCCTCGGTGCTCCACGCCGCCTGGGACGAGAGCGACGCGCCCGGCCTGCCGTGGTGGATCGCCGTGCGCGTCGTCGCGGACGCCGCCCGCGGCCTGCACGCGGCGCACGAGCTCGCCGACGAGAGCGGCGCGCCGATGGGCCTCGTGCACCGCGACGTCTCGCCTCAGAACGTGTTCGTCCAGTACGAAGGTGCGGCGAAGGTCGTCGACTTCGGCGTCGCGCGCGCGACCAACCGGGTCACCACCACCAAGAGCGGCGAGCTCAAGGGCAAGCTCGCGTACATGGCGCCGGAGCAGCTCCGACGCGGCCAGGTCGACCGGCGCACCGACGTCTGGGCGCTCGGCGTCGTGCTCTGGGAAGCCGTCGCCGGGCGCCGCCTCTTCACGTCGGACAGCGAGGGCTCGATGGTCCTCGCGATCCTGCAGGATCCCATCCCGAAGCTCGCCGACGTCCGCAAGGACTGTCCCACCTACCTCTCGACGCTGGTCGCGACGGTGCTCGAGCGCGCGGCGTCCAAGCGCCCGGCCAGCGCGGCTGCCCTCGCCGACGCGCTCGACCGCTGTCTCTTCCAGCTCGGAGAGCCCGCGGGCCACGCGCAGGTCGGCGCGTGGATGGCCCAGACGTTTCGCGAGCAGCGGCGCACGCGCGACGCGATGTTGCGCAAGCCGACGAGCCAGGAGATCGCGCTGCCTCCGTCGCGCGACAGCTCACCCGGCAGCCAGAGCTCGCTCCGCAGCCGTGTTCCCGATCCGATCGCGAGCGCGCCGGGCAGGACGTCGTCGCCGGATCTCGGCGAGCCGATCGCCGTCGCGGCCAACCGCGGCTCGCTGCCGCCCGCTCCGCCCGCCGTGATCCCTGCACCCGCGACGAGCCGGGTCGTGCCGCCGCCCCCTCCTCGGTCCGACGCGACGTCCGACGCACCCAGGATCGAGACTGCGAGCACCGCGCTGCCGACGGAGATCCAGCTCGCTCCCGAGCAGGAGCCCGAGCGCATCACCGAGCCGCCCGCGCCCCCGACGGTGCGCGCACGCCTGCCGACGCCTCGCGTGCCGGTGCTCGCCATCGCGCTCGCCGGGAGCGCTGCCGTGGTGGTCCTCGTGGCGGTCGCGGTTGCGCTCGGTGTCCTCGTGGGCCGCCGCACCGCGGGTCCGGTCGTCGTGGCCACGCAGCCGCAGCCCTCGTCGAGTGGAAGGGCCCTCCCTTCGGCGGCGTCGCCAAGAGGCTCTCCGACGTCGGACCCCACCGCCGACCCGAGCGACCAGGTTCGTGCGAGCTC
>JADZFZ010000287.1 GCA_020854145.1 Deltaproteobacteria bacterium
AGGCCGCCATCGACAAGACCGCCCCGGGCGTGTCGCTCGAGGACGTGCACATGGCCGCCGCCGAGGTGATCACCGAAGGTCTCGTGAAGCTCGGGCTCGTCGAGGGCCCGACCGAGACCGCGATCGCGGAGGGCAAGTACAAGAAGATCTTCGTGCACAAGACGTCGCACTGGCTCGGCATGGACGTGCACGACGTCGGCTCGTACCTGCGCGACGGCAGCGCACGCGCGCTCGAGCCCGGGATGGTCATCACGGTCGAGCCCGGCGTGTACGTCTCGCTCAAAGACGACAAGGTCGAGCCGCGTTGGCGCGGCATCGGCATCCGCATCGAGGACGACGTGGTCGTCACGCCCGAGGGCCGACGTGTGCTGACCCACGACATCCCCAAAGAGGTCGACGAGCTCGAGCGCCTCTGCTCGACCTGATCCCTCAGGAACCGGGGCAAGATGCGATGGCTTCGCGCGCGACGATGTCGAAGAGCGCGCGAATGATGTCGTCCTCGGTCGCGGCGAACGTCGGCTCTCCGCCGTCGCCGGCCGCGGCGATGGCATCGAGCTCCATGCGCTCGTCGATGTCCGCGCCGACGCCGACTCCGATGACGTGTGTCCGGACGGGCTGCGGGACACCGTCGACCGTCGTCGCGAGCAGGTCGGCGGCCCGCGCCGCGGGCTCTCCTCCGCAGGTCTCGAGGCCGTCGGTGAGCAGCACCACCGCGTAGCGACGGCACGCACGCGATGGATCCGATCGGATGGGCGACTCGAGCGCGGGATCGGTCGCCGAGAGGCGACCCGCGAAGTAACGCAGCGCGGTCCCGAGGGAGCCCGCCAGCGGTGTCCAGTTGTGGACGTCGAGCTCTGGGTCGTCGGGAAAGGAGCAGGTCGCGTCGGTCCACGTCGCGATCCGCGCCGCGCTGTCGGGACCAATCGGCACCACGACGTCTGCGGCGTCGTGCGTGCGGGCGCGCGTATCCGCCGGGTCCGCGGGATCCGCGGTGAGGTCCGGCCAGCAACGGTCGTCGCACGCGGCGCCCAGCACGCAGGGGGTGAGACAGCTGCCGTACTCACCGTGGGAGCGCCCGCCCGACGGGCTGTAGCTCGCCGTCGTGCAGCCAGTCGGTCGCGACGTGGTCTCGCACGAGTCGACGTGGAACCGCGCGAGCCCCAGCACTGCCGGCACACCCGTGGCGAGCACCGTGCGGAGCGCGCACTTGAGGTCGTTGGCGCGCGTCTGATCGTAGCCGCACCGGTTGGTGCCGCGCCCGGTCTCCGCCGCCATCGAGCCAGACGTGTCGGCGATCAGGAGCACGTACGGCGGCGCAGCGATCACACCGCCGTCCCACGACGGCAGTCCCGACGCGTCGGGCGTCGTCGCATCGCGCGTCGTCGTGCCCCCACCGGGTCGCGTCGTCGTGCCCCCATCGGGTCGCATCGTCGTGCCCGCGTCGGGTCGCATCGTCGTGCCCGCGTCGGGATCCGTCGGTGGCCCCGCCTCGTCGCGTGGCTCGGGGTCCGATCGCGGCGCGTCGATGCTCGCATCCGATCCGGGCGGCGAAGGGCTTGCTCCGTCGTCGCGGTTCTCCGGAACGTGTGGCCCGAGATCAGGCGTGAGGGGGCCCATGTCGCCTGCGGCCGGTGTGGCTCCGGTGCACGCGCACGGGCCCGGGGTGCCGAGCGGGGAGCACGTCGCCTCGCCGTCCGCTCCGCTCGCGCAGCGACACGCAACCGGCCTACCCGGTGCGCAGCGCGAGACCACGTCCCCACAGCTGCAGCCCGCAGCCACGAGCACCGATGCGACGACGACGAGCACGGCGACACACCCGCGCAGCACACCCAATGACCGCACGACGCGTGCAATCCGTCGAGGGATGATTGCGGATGGTGGAGCGCGGAGGGTCGGGCGCGGTGCTCAGCGTGTCAGAGCCGTCCCGAACATCGCGTCGGGCAAGAGCGTCGGGTGGGAAAGGACTCTCGAGGTGCGCCGACCTGCTGGCCGAACCGTGCGCCCGCCTGGCGCTCCGGGGCGTACAACGTCGTGCGCGGCGTGGGATCCTAACGGAGCCAGTTCTCGTATCGAAGCCGCGGGACGCGGGCAAAGTGAGCCTCGTTCCCAGAGACCAGCGTGTGATCGGTCGCGATGCAGATGGCGGCGATCCGGAGATCGGCGTCGTCCAGGCGGCGACCCTTCGACTCGAGGTGTGCGCGGATCTCGCCGTAGCAACGGGCAGCGGCGTCGTCGAACCCGAGCCGCGGGAGGCTCGCCTCGACGCGCATGATGGCCTCGAGCCATCGAGTGGTCGCCGCGGAGCGCATCGCGCCGTAGTACAGCTCTCCCAGTGTGATCGTCGTCGTCTTCGCGCGGTCGGCCGGGACGGCGGCGAGCCGTGCCCGCGCGCGGGGCGCGAGCTTGCCCTTCATCAACAGGCTGAGAACGTCGGTGTCGAAGACGTACACGCTCAGCCCAGGTCTACGGCGCGCGGTCTCGCGCGGCGTCTCGAGCGAACGACGTCGCGCATCGTCGAGTCGAAGTCGTGAACGTCCGACGCGACGCCGTCGAGCTCGGCAGCCCAGTGTGGCTCGGCTTCGGTGGCGGAGGCTTCGTCGTACGGAACGAGCATCGCAACCGGCCGGCCCCGTCGATCGATGACGACGCGCGCGCGGTGTGCTTCCACGTCGCGGAGGATGGCGGTCAGCTGGGCCTTCACTGCGCCCACGCCCATGCGTTTGGTCATCTGGTCATCTCCAGATGGTCATGATGGTCGATCGGAGCACACGGGTCAAAGCCGTCCAGAGTCGCATCACTCGTAGGGCCCCCTCGTTCGGCTCGAGCCCGCGTGGCTGCCCCGATGCTGGATTAGTGAGACGGCTCGCAATCGTCCGCCCGGGTCTCGCCGAGATCGAGTCGGCGAGCTCGCGGCGTCTGTGCTCGGCGCCTGGGACGCTCGCGCGCAGCCCCCGATCTCCAGACGCGACGCGCATCCCACACGGGACGGGTGGGGACTGTTGTCTCCGCAAAATGTCTCATCCTGGGCCTCACGTCCCCGGCGGCTCGATGGAGATCATTGGAGATTCTCCCGTGTGGGCGCTCACGGCGCCCGGTACGGTGAATGCACGAGTGCACAGGCATGACGTCCCGTGCCCCTCTCGGTCTCCTGATCGTGATGGCCCTCGTCGCATGCGATGGAGGGACGCTTTCGGCGCCGCTGACCGAAGGGACGCCACCGGACACCGGTGACGCAGGCACGACGCCCCCGACCACGCCGCCGACCACGCCTCCCGGGACTCCGCCTGGTTCGCCGCCGGAGCCGCCTCCCGGCTCCGTCGTTCGTGCCGACCTCTGCGGCAACGGGCTCGACGACGACGCGGACGGCGAGGTGGACGAGGGTTGCGGCTGCACGCCCGGCTCGAGCCAGTCTTGTTATCAGGGCCCGCCCGGGACCTCGGGTGTCGGCGAGTGCCGCTCCGGCG
>JADZFZ010000288.1 GCA_020854145.1 Deltaproteobacteria bacterium
CAGAGGGCGCCGACGCCCGCGTCGGAGACCGACGCGGGATTGCCGATCTCCGCCATCTTGCCGATGACCTCCATGGACTCGAGCGCGACCTCCATCACGCGGAGCGGGACGTCGATGGCCTCGCGCGTCGCTCGCTGGATTGCGGCGTCGCGGGCGGCTTTCTCCTCGGGATTGCCTTTCGGAAGGCCGAAGGCGTCCATGACGCGATTGAAGGCTGCCGTGTCGTCGTCCACGAGGCGAAGCAGCTCGACGTAGTGGGCTTTGCCGCGATCGGCCCAATCCGAGAACTCTTCCCATCGCGCATCCCAGCCGCGTTTGTGCGACGAGAGATTCGCCACCATCGTCGCGAGCGCGGCGCCGAGCGCGCCCATCGTCGCCGCGATCGAGCCGCCGCCGGGGGCGGGCGACTCGGATGCGGTCTCCTCGGTGAACGCGCGGAGGGTCTTGTCGACGAGCCGTGGCGCGCGAGCACCGCGCCGCGCGGTGATGGCGCGCTCGACGATCTTCTCCTCGGGCTTGAATGCGTAGAGGTCGGACAGCCCGAGCGACTTGACGGCAATCTTGACGAGCTCGTCGTCCGAGACGCCCGTCGAGCGCTTCTGCTTGCGGAGGTAATGCCGTCCCGCGTCCAGCATCGCGCGCAGCGGGATGAGCCCGACGAGCTCGGAGCCGGTCACCCGCACGCCGCGGGCGTCGGCGGCGCGGCAGCACTCGTCGAAGGCGACGTGCACGGGAGTCACCGAGATGTCCGTGAGATTGAGGGACACCTGCGCGATGCCGTACTCGTCGATGTACCAGCCGATGCCCTTGACCGCGCGCAGCGTGCCCTGAGCCCAGACGGGATTGCCCGCGGCATCGAGGACCTTCTTGCCATGCGCGTCGAGCGTCTCGCGCCCCTTCTCGCGCACGTCGAATGCGATCGCATTGGCCCGGCGTGTGGACGTGGTGTTGAGATTGACGTTGTACGCGACGAGGAAATCGCGCGCGCCGACCGCCGTGGCGCCGGTGCGCGGCTGGAAGGTCGCCGGACCGAAATCGGGCGCCCACTCGGGCTTCGCGAGCTTCTCGCGCAGGCCCTCGTACTCGCCCTCGCGCACGACGGCGAGATTGCGCCGCTCGGCCGTGGTCGCCGCGCGCTCGTAGCAGTAGACGGTCAGGCCCACCTCGTCGCCGAGGCGTCTCCCGAGCGTCCGAGCGAGCGCCACCGTCTCGTCCATGGTGATGCCCGCGACCGGCACGAGCGGGCAGACGTCGAGCCCGCCGAAGCGCGGGTGCTCGCCGCGGTGGCGCGTCATGTCGATGAGCTCTGCCGCCTTGCGCGCCGCGCGCACCGCCGCCTCGAGCACGGGCTCCGGCGGTCCGACGAACGTCACGACGGTGCGGTTCGTCGCGCGCCCCGGATCGACGTCGAGCAACAGGACGCCGTCCACGGACTCGATGGCCGCGGTGATCTGCGCGATGAGCGCGGGGTCGCGACCCTCGCTGAAGTTGGGGACACACTCGACGAGCGTCTCGGTCATGGCGTGCGCCTCATACCGCACTGCGCGTCGTTCGTCCCAATCGAAGTCAGCGGACCAGCACGGCCGTACCGCGCGCCCAAGGTTTCCCGCAAAGCGCCTCGTCGAGGGTGGCCAGCTCGAGCCCGTGCGCCCGCGCGAGCTGCACGAGATGGGCGTCGGTCACCTCCTTCGTGCCATGAACGACCGGCAGGTCGACAGCGGCGGTCGCGTCGCCGACGAACCGATGGCCTCGCAGCGCCACGATGTCGCCGAGCGCGAGGAGGGCGTCTTGAAAAGACGCTCGGTACGCTGGGCTCAAGCTGACGCGCATGAAGCCCATCTGCGTGACGGAGCACGTTGCGAAGTCTCGCGTGCGCGAGAGCCATCTGCTGGTTCGCCGGTGCTCGACGTGCGAGGACCATCCGCACGCCACCAGCACGTTGACGTCGACGAGGAACGTCACGGCAGCTCGTCCGCCAAGGCGCTCACCGCTGCGCTCGTCATGGGAGGAGCGCCAGCCGGAGCCTTCAGGACGCGTCGCCCCACTCGTTTCGAGCGAATGAGCTCCGCCGATCCTGGCGCAGCCTTGGTGATCACGATGTTGGTGCCTTCGACTCGGAGCGTCAGCTTGTCACCCGATCGAATGCCCAGCGCGGCACGGATCGGAGCCGGAACGACGAGCTGGCCTTTCGAGGAGAGTGTCGATGTCAGCGTCGGCATCGAGGCATCTTACTCGTCTTACTCACGCAATCCATCCGGACGACGCGCACGACGTCGCGACGAACGCGACGACGGCTTCAGACGGTGCCGCCGACCAGAAACCGGTGGGCGTCCACGTCGGCGAGGAAACGCTGGCGCCACGCCGGATCCGTGATGCGTCCCGCCATCTCGAGGACGCGCGCGCGCCCCGCGACGCGCACGGCGGTGGCCTCGTCGTACCGAGCGCCCGCGCCGAGGGCAGCCGCGCGCACGACGTAGACCTCGGCCTCGTCCTCCTCGACCGAGCCGAGCCGATCGCGGAGCGCGAGCGCGTCGGCCGACGCAGCCAGCGCACCCTCGACGTCGCCGGCCGCGAGGCCCGCCCGCGCGGCGAGCACGAAGGCACCGACGCGAAGCCCCGCAGTCCCGCTGTCTTCGGCCGCGTCGGCGACCTCGCGCGCGAGACGCGCGGCCTCGGTATGTTCGCCCTGCGCCAGGTGTGCCCACCCGCGGTAGAGCGCGAGCGCCAGACGCAGGTGCGTCCCGGGCGCCGAGGGCGCGACGCGCTCCGCCTCGTCGAGCGCTTCGAGAGCCGCGCCGGGATGGCCGAGCCGGCTCTCGGCGTAGGCGACGTTCGCGAGCGCGTAGGCCTCCGTCAGGCGATTGCCCAGACGCCGTGCTTTGTCGCGCGCAGCGCGCAGCGCGACGATGGCATCCGCGTAGGCGCCGACACGGTTGAGCGCGTCGGCGAGGTTGGTCTCGGCGCCCGCCGCACGACGCAGATCCCCGGCTTCGGCGTAGAGATCGCGCGCCGAGGAGAACGCGTCGCGGCGCGCACCGTGATCTCCACGGGCAGCTGCGACGAATCCGCGGGCGTCCTGGACGAAGCCGCGCGTCAGGAGACCGACGCGCGACGACAGCTCCGGCAACGTCTCGAGCGTCGTGTCCGCGTCGTCCACGCGACCGAGCGACGCGAGCTCGACCGCACGGCGCGCGACGGTTCGAGCGATCGTCTCTTCGTCACCGCAGGCCTGCGCCGCCGCGAGCGCGCCGTCGAGCAGGGGAAGGATCTCGTCGGGACGCCCTACGCGCGCGGCCCAAGCGGCTCGCTCGGCCAGAGCCCGCGCGCGCTGCGCATCGGTCATCGCCGCAGCGAGCGCAGCGTCGAGCGCGTCGCCCTGCATCTCGCGCTGACCCAGAAACGCCGCGGCCTCCGCGCGCGCGAGATGCAGCGCGAACAGACGGGTGCGCGCGACGCCGCGCTCGAGCGCGCACGCCACGTTGCGAAGGACCGATCGACCGTCGCCGCGCGCCGAAGCGGTCAGCGCTGCGTCGGCGAAGTGTCGGGCGGCGATCTCGGGCTCGCCCGCGGCATCGTGGTGGAACGCGATCTCCTCCGATGCCCCGAAGGTGGTGCGCTCGAGGTGTCGAGCCGCAGTCGCGTGAAGGGAGAGGCGTTGATCGGGCGTGAGCGACCGGTACGCGATCTCGCCGACGAGCGCGTTGCGGAACGTGTAACGGCGCACATCGACGCCGCCGTCGTCGCCCGCACGAACGAGGATCTCTCGGCGAGCGAGCGCGCCGAGCGTGCGCGCCGCGTCGGGCACGTCGAGCGCCTCGAGATCCTGCGCGGTCACGGGCCGCCGCAACACCGCGATTCTCCGGCACGCTTCCTTCTCCGCGGGCGCGAGCAGATCGAGACGCGCCTGCACCGCCGCCTCCACGCTCACGGGTAGAGGGAGGTCCGCGGTGACCTCGCCGAGCCGCCCTTCGTCGCGGAGCGCGAGCACGGTCTGCTCGACGTACAGCGGGTTGCCTTCGGTCCTTGCCGCGAGCGCCGTGACCACCTCGGGCGGCAGCGGCCTTCCGGCGACCACGTACGCGAGACGGTCGACCTCGACGCGCGTCAGCGGTCTCGGGCGCACGTGCATCACGTCGCGCCCGAGGAACCCGTCGGCGCCGAGCTCGGACGGCTCGACTCGGCTCGTCCCGAGCACCAGCAACGCGCGCTCCTCCGAACGCCCGATGAGATCGTCGATCAGCTCGAGCGACGCGGGATCGGCCCACTGCAGATCCTCGAGCACGAAGACGAGCGTCGAGCGTCGGGACAGCGCCTCCAGATAGTCCAGCAGCGCCAATCGCGTCCGGTCGGTCATCAGGCGCGGATCGGTGCGCGCTGCGACGAGCGCCGGGCTCTCGGCCGCGGGCTCGCCGAGCAGATCCGCCAACACGGCGGCCTGGCCTTCGGATCCCCCGTCGAGCGTGTGCGCGATGGCGAGATAGGTGTCCTCGGGACGCGCGCTCGTCGCGACGGCGCGTTGTCGCAGGCGCGACCCCGCACGCGCGAGCTGTCGTCGCAGCGCGCGAGCGAGCAACGCGTAGGCGCTCCGCGTGCCGACGGGGTCGGCTCGAGCGACGAGCACCTCGAAGGGCGCGCGCAACACGGAGAGCTCGTCGCGGACCGCGTCGAGCAGACGGCTCTTGCCGATGCCGGGTGCGCCCGTCAAGAGCAGCACCCACGGACGACGCGACGACAGCGCCGTCTCGACCCCACGTCGGATCTGCCCGAGCTCCGCGTCGCGAGCGATCAGCGGCAATCGCGCGGGGATGCTCGAGCGCATGGGGCTCGACGCGAGATCGTCGGGCCGGAGCTCGAGCACGTCGCCCGCATCCACGACGCGGAACGAGCGCGCCAGCTCACGCGCCGACCTCGGGTCCACGGCGATGCCCGCCAGCTCGCGGGCACAGCCGCGCTCTGCGTCGCGGAGCGCGTCGCCGGCGACGTTGCCTTCGTCGTGCATCGCGCGGCCCGACGCGAGCGAGACGCGCGAGGCCAGGCGTCGGATGGCGAGCGCGGCGCTCGCGGCACGGACGAGCTCCGCGCCGGTCCACGTCTCGGCGCCGAACAGCGCGACGGCACGGTGGCCGAGCAAGGGCACGTGGAGGCCGCCCTGCTCGCGTACCGCGCGTTCGACGCCGAGCGCGTCGCTCACGCCCTCGGCCAACACGACGACCGCGAGACGTTGCTCGTTCGCGCGCGAGGGTGCGATCGAGACGGGGACGACGGCCGAGGGCGACGCCAGATCGGCGCGCGCGAGCGCTTCGCCGAGCCGCTCGGTGCTCGACCAGCGATGGGCGCGGTCCTTCTCCAGGCAGCGGTCGACGTCGGACGCGAGGGCACGGGGCACCCACGGCGCGAGCAGAGAGAGACGCGGTGCTTCTTCGGTCACGATCGCGAGCATCGTCGCGAGCGCCGAGTCCCGTCCGAACGGGGTCCTGCCGGCCAGGGCTTCGTAGAGCACGACGCCGAGCGCCCAGACGTCCGAGCGGGCATCCACGTCGCCCTGACCGCGCGCCTGCTCCGGCGACAGGTAGAGCGGCGTGCCGACGACCGCACCCGTGGTCGTCAACGTCGTGGACGCCATCGCGTCACGTGCCACGCCGAGGTCGAGCACCTTCACGGTGCCGTCGCTGCACCAGAAGAGGTTGCCCGGTTTGATGTCCCGATGGACGAAGCCCGCGGCATGAATCGCGGTCAGCCCGCGGCACGCCTGCACGCCGACGTCGGTCGCCTCCTCGGGCGAGAGGCGCTCCCGCAGGAGTCGTTGCTCCAGGCTCTCTCCTTCGAGCAGCTCGAACGCGACGAAGGGTCTGCCATCCTCGGTGACGCCCGCACCCAGCGTCCGCACGACGTTCGGGTGCTCGATGCGCATCGCTTGCTCGCGACCGAATCGACGCGCGCTCGTCTCGCTGGTCACGTGGGCGTGGAGGATCTTGAGCGCGACGCGCTCGCCCGCGGGCCCGACGGCGCGATAGACGGCTCCCATCCCGCCTTGGCCCAGCCGGGTCTCGAGGCGATAACCGGCGACGACGGGCGCGGCTGCCGGGATCGTCACGGACCGAGCAGCGTCGAGAGCATGCCGTCCTCGAGCCCCGCGGGCAGCTCGGGAGGCATGACGATGCCCACGGCCGAGAGAAGGTCGGCGAAGCGCTCGTCGTTGGCGGCCGTCACCCCGAGCCGCTCCACGGAATCGTCCCAGCCCACGGGCAGATCCACGATGCGTTGGGCGACGGCGCCGAGCGCTTCGCCGCTGCCGTCCACCGAGACGCTCGCGAGGCTCGAGGTCCCGAACGCGCCGCCGGCCGCATCGAGCATCACGCCGACGCGCACGTTGCCCGCGAGCGTGACGCGGTCGAGCACGACGTCGAGCGCTTCGCCGTCGTCGCGGATCACGTGGACTCCGTCGCCGGTGGGCGCGCGATCTCCGAAGTCTCCCGGAGGCACGCCGAGCTCGGTGCTCTCGATGGCGGTGTCGACGACTTGCACGCCCGACGAGTCGATCGCGATGACGCCCGCGATCCGGTTGTCGCGCAACGTGCTGCCCTCCACCCGGAGGCTCGTGCTCCGCTGCGTCCACACGGCCGGGCCGCGCGAGCCCTGCACGTCGAGCGAATCGTGCACGCCCGTCGATGCGTCGTGGAGCAACCCGATCGAATCGTTCGCGTCCAGCGCGCAGCCGAGGGTCGTGAGGGCCGCGCCGTCCGCCGCGAGCATCGCCATCGTCGAGAGGACGCGGCCGCGCACCGTGCCCTCGACGCGCACGTTCTCGAGCCTCGCAGTCGAGGCCCACACGCCGATGCCTACGCCGCGCGAGTCGCTCACGCCTCCGTCCGTCCAGACGAGCGGTGAGCGCACGACCACCACGCCTCCGTGCGCGAACGCGCGCGCGCTCACGCGGGTCAGCGTCACGTCGCCGACGTCGAGCACGACGAGGCCGTAGGTCGGCGCTTCGCGTCGCGCCACGTCGGGAGCGAGATCCCCGAGCGCCGCGCGATCGGTGGTGCTCGCCAGCTCGACGTCCTCGAGCACGAGCGACGCGCGACCGCCGACGGCGATTCCGATGCCGCGCTCGACGGTGACCCGAACGTCGCGGATCGCGACGGCACCCTCCCCCTCGGCCAGCACGCCCACGTGGCCATCGACGCGAAGGGCGAGCGACTCGACGCGACTCGATCCGGCGCCCGGCAGGAGCGCGATCGCGGGAACGTCGGCGCCGGACGCGAGGGTCGTCTGGTCACTTCCGCGGCCGCGCAAGGTCACGCCCGGGGGCACCTCGAGCGGACCTTCGTACGTGCACGCGCCGAGCTCCACGACTGCGCCGGGCGTCGCCGCCGCGTCCACGAGACGCGCGCGCACCTCCGCCACGTCGCACGACGGCGCGGCGTCCGCTGCCCCATCGGGCGCGCCGGACGGTCCGTCGTCGTCACCGCAGCCGCCCGACATCAGCGCGACGGTCACCAGCCAGACGATCGGCAAGGGCGCGGGCTTCGATCGGGCCAGGGTCATCGTCGACCCCGCGATTGTTCGGCATGGCGGGCCGCGCGGCCAGCGCTCCGTGCGAACGACCGAAGCTCGCCCGTCACGGCTCCACCGCGAAGTCCGGGGGACGCGGAACCGCGACCTGGCGTGTGACGATGTCCTCGAGGTTGCCCGCGAAGGCGACCTCGGTGAGCACCGTCGCGGGGTCGAACGCGTCGCGCCCCGTGTAGAGCAGCCCGACCTGCGACTCGACGATCTCTCCTCGCGCGAGCGCCACCGTCGTGGACGCGTCGAAGAGGACGCCCGAGTACGCGGCGCGCGCGATCCGGAAGCCGCTCGCGGACAGGCGCGCCCCGAACGAGACCGAGAGCGCCGTGCCGCTCGCGGACGTCTCGCAGTCGGGCAGACAGTCGGCGCCGGCCGTGTCGAGCACCTCGAGATCGCTCGCATCGACCTGCACGTCGACATCGCTCGTGACCGCGCGGCCCTGCACGAGGATCCCGACCTCGCGGCTCGCGGCGACGCGCGTGCGCCGGAAGGTCGCACGGACGGGACCCTCGGGCGCCGGGCTGTCCATCACCACGACGCCGATGCCGAAGAGCCCGGACTCGTAGCGGCTCGCGGTCTGGGCGACGTCGAGGTCTTCGATGTCGAGCGACGAGCCGCCGCCAAAGACGACCACGCTCGCGGTCATCGCGCGTTCGGTCGCCACGCGACGGGCCGTGAGCAGGCCGCCCATCGCCACGTTGAGCGCGAAGCCCCCGGCCGCGTATCCCGGGTCGTCGGGCGCACCACGTCCCGCCGACTCGACGTCGATCACGACGAGATCCTCGATGTCGCCGACGGAGGCCAGCTCGATGGAGACTCCGGTCATGCCCGGACGCTCGAGCCGAGCCCGCCGGAGCGTGAGCTGGCTTCCTCGCGTCGCTGCGATCCCGAACGACCCATACGTGGTGTCGAGCACCGGACGGACGTCGCGAAGCGTCACGTCCTCGATCGTCGCGCTCGAGGGTTCCCCCTCCGCGGGGTGCAGCACGATGCCGGACAACGCGACGTCGCGCATGGCCAGGCGCGCCGCCGTCAGGCGCGCACCCCGCGACACCTCGATCCCTGCGCCGACCGTCCGGTCGCCGGACAGCCCGCCGCCGCGAACGATCACGTCGGAGAGCGCCATCGAGGCGTCGCTGACCACCTCGGCCGCCGCCTCGTCGAAACCATCCATCGTGCTGCGCGACACCGTGGCAGTCGCGCTCGCGACGGCGACGGCACCGAAGGCACCTCCGCGGAGCACGCTCGACTCCACGCTCAGGTCGGATCCCATGTGCGCGACGATCGAGGCGTAGACGGCCGTCGAGCCTCGGTCGGCCGGCGGCTCGTCGAGCTCGATCGCCGAGCGCACGATGCGCACCACCGCGCCTTGGGACGCCGTGACCCCGGTGGCCGAGTCGAACTCGCGCGCGAGCGCGACGCGACCGATCGAGACGCCCGTCAGCTCGAGCGTCGAGGGCCAGGCGAACACGCAGTAGCCCACGCACCCTTCGAGGCGCGCGCGCTCGACGGTGACGTGCGCGCCGCGCTCGGTGAAGAGCGCCGTGGCGTCGGAGGTCGGCGCCCCCCCGACCGGATGCGTGTCGCGCACGACGACCGAGCGCACCGCGAGCTCGGCGCCGTCGCCCGACGCGTGGATCCCGTAGTACCCCGGCGCATCCACGACGACGCCGTCGACCGAGAGATTGCTGCCGTCGAGCGCGAGGATCCCGGTGCCCGAGCTGCGCACGGTCAGGTTGCGGAGCGCGGCGTCGCGGTTGCGCAGGACCACCGCTGCGTCGGTGGGTCCGAGCCCCATCCCGACGATCGTGGTCTCGGCCGCGCACGCTCCCCACAACGTGCGCGACGCCAGCGTGACGGTCGCGTCGAGCGCGTACGTGCCCTTCGCGAGCGCGACCACCGCTCCGGCCGCGGCCGCCACGCCGCCGGCGATCGTTCCGAACGGGCGCGCGCGCGTTCCGTCGCCGTCGGTCGCACCGGAGCGCACGTAGACCACACGCGCGTCGGCGGGAATGTCGGCGGGCCACTCGTCGGCCGGGCACGGCGCGCCGACCGGAGCGCAGCCCGGCTCACCGGGAAAGTGAGCCTCTCCGGCCGGGCAATCGTCGATGCGGCCCGAAGCCGGCCATGGATCACATCCGACCGCGCCCTCGAAGCCCGACTCGACCTCCCGCCATCCGTCGGCGCACGGCGTGATGGCGGGCAACGCAGGCGGCGTCGGCGGGTTGGGCGGCGCGACGGCGATCCCGGCGTCGGGCGAGACCGAAGCCTCCTCGGCGGCGTCGGCGTCGGCATCGGTCGCGGCGTCCGGCGCGGTCGAGCCCGAGTCGTCCCCGCACCCGGAGACGATCGCGATGCACGCCGCCGCCACGAGCCACGCCCCTCCGGATTGCACTGCCGCAGCGACATAGCACGACGCGTCGCGTTCGACGTGCTACGCGACGCGCGCGATGGCGGCCGGCCCCTTTCAGCTCTTTCTCCAGCCCGAGGCCCGCGCGGGGCTCGATCTCGGTGCGGCCGCGGCCGTCGCCGTCCGTCGCCTGCGCCGAACACCCGGTGCGTGCACGCTCGCGGTGTCACCGGATCTGGCGTTCGCGCCGCCACGGATCCCGTGGCCGGGAGCGGGCGTCGCGGTCCACGCGGTCGCGAGCGACGTCATCGAGCGCGCGGTGATCGTGCACGCGCGCATGCCGCCGATCGTGGCGGTGCTCGCGCTCGCGGTGTTCCCGCGCGATGGGCGTGCGGCCCCCATCTTCGCGCACGATCTGGTGCTCTCGCCCGGTGGTCTCTCGAGCTACTGCGACGTGCTCTCGTCGCGTCTCGGCGAGGACGATTGGAAGGCACGCTTCGCGACGCCCCTGGCGGCCGTTCAGAGCGGGGCGTTCCCGCGCCGCACCGGGGGACGCGACGAGCTGCGTCTCGAGGCTGCGCCCGACTGGCTGCGCCCGCTGACCGCGGACGTGGGCGGCCGCGCGAAGGGTCGGCTGCGCGATGCGCCGCGCGCGTCGTCGTACGCGCTCGAGATGCTCGATCAGTACCTGGACACGCTGGTGGACGCGCCCGAGACGGACACCGGAGCGTCGCGCGCGGACCGCGAGACCTTCGCGCGCGCCATGCGCGACAACGGGCCTGCGGTGAAGCGATTGACGCGCCTCGTGGGCCGGAAGGCCGCGGAACGCATCGGAACGCTGGTGCGCGGGGAGCCGACGGCCGACCTCGGCTGACCGCACGATGCTCGCGCCGCGCGACCCATCGACGCCGAGCTCGCATCGGCTCGTGCTCTTCGCGCACGGCGCCGGCCTTGCGTCGTCGCACGCATGGATGACGGGTTGGGCAGCGCGACTCTCGTCGTTGGGACGCGTGGTGACGTTCGACTACCCGTACATGGCTGCGGGCAAGAAGAGGCCGGATGCGCACGACACGCTCGTGGACGCCCATCGCGCCGCGCTCGCCGACGCGCGCCGCGCGCACCGGGGACCGGTGGTGCTCGCGGGCAAGTCGATGGGCTCGCGCATCGGGTGCCACGTCGCGTTGCTCGAGAAGGTCGCGGCGCTCGTCTGCCTCGGCTACCCGCTCGTGTCGCAGTCCGGCAAGCTGCGCGACGAGGTGCTCCGCGCGCTCCGTACGCCGATCCTCTTCGTGCAGGGAACGCGGGACTCGCTCTGCCCGCTCGACGAGCTCGCGAAGGTTCGCGCCCGGATGTCGGCACCCAACGAGCTCTTCGTCGTGGAGGGTGGCGACCACTCGCTCGCGCTCTCCGTCGCGGCACGCAGGACCCGAAGCGTGACCCAGGCCGAGAGCGACGACGACGTGCTCCGCGCGATCACGACGTTCGTGACGCGACACGCCCGTTGACCACGCCCCGCGAGTCTGTTAGCAGCACGTTCGTTCGGGCAATCGCCCGTATGTGGCCCTGCCAACGCTGGCCCGCGCAACTCGCCAGGACCGGAAGGTAGCAACGAACGCGGCGATCAGCGTGTGGCGGGGCCGTTGCTTTTGGCCCGCGCGTCCCACGCGTCCGCGGCTCGAATGGCCTCGTCGACCTGCTCGCGGCTCGCGGGTGGCCTTCGCATCGCGGCGACCGCGTCGGGGCCACCGACCTCCGCGATCCACGCCGCCACGCGACGCATCCCTTCTTCGGTCTCGACGAACGGCGCGTACCCGAGATCGGTGCGGGCGCGCTGGATGTTGAGCAACGTGCTGCGTCCGAGGTGCGCGACGAGCGCCCGCGACACGCCGCGGCCGCGCACCCGATCGTTCCACCAGCCGATGGTCCACGCGAGCGCAAACGGGACAGCACGAGGCCCGGGCACCCCGGCGGCCCGACACAACATCTCGACGAGCTCGCGCACCTCCAGGCTCGCGTCGTCGGTCACGTAGTAGGCGCGTCCCGGAGCGGCCTCTGCGACGGCCGCGCGAGCGAGCGCGTCCACGACGTGATCGACGTACGACGTCGCCAGGAATCCCTTGCCGCCTCCGGGCAGTCGCAACGTCCCGCGCCGGGCCTGCACGATGAGGTCCGGAAGGTTCGTCGTGTCGCGCGGCCCCCAGATCCATCCGGGCCGCACCGCTGTGGCCTCGAGCGTCGGACCGTTCGCGGTGAGCACGAGATCCTCGGCGACCGCTTTCGTGCGCGCGTACTCGCTGATGGGCGGCGTGGTCGGCTCGATGGCCTCGTCGACGAAGAGCCGGTCGGCGTTGCGCGCGGTCACCGCCTCGGTCGAGAGGTGCACCAACCGCCGCACTCCGGCGTGCCGCGCCGCGTTGATGACGTTCTCGGTGCCCGCGACGTTCGCCCAACGGAGCGCGACCGGATCCGCGCGGAACCCGACGACTCCCGCGCAGTGGAACACCACGTCGCACCCGGCGGACGCACGCGCGATCGCATCGGGGTCGCCCAGGTGCCCGCCCACGATCTCGACGCCGAGCGACGACAGGTCGGTTGCCTCCGGGCCTGCCGGGTTGCGGGCGAGCGCGCGAACGATCGCGCCCTCCGCACGGAGCGCACGCGCGAGCACCCCACCGACGAAGCCGGTCGCACCGGTGACGAGCACCGGGCCCCTCTGCTTCGCTCGATTCGCCGACGGTCCTTCTTCGCTCACCTCCGAAGCCTACCGCCTGGCCGGCCCGCAACCCAGGTCCCGAGACCGTCCGACCGCCGTCCCGCGCTCGTCGTCGGGATTTCCCTGATACACGGCGAGGCACCGCCGAGACAGCCTCGAGAGCTGGAGGAATGGGTCGGTGATCCGTCTTCGTGGTCCCGGGGCACGCACACGACGACCCCGCCCGGCACCGTGGCTGGCGGTGGCGACCGCCATCGTGGCGACGCTCGGTCCGACCGTCGCAGCGCGCGCCCTCCACCCATCGGTGGAGTCGGCGATCGCGCTCGCCGATGACGCCGACTTCGCCGGCGCGTTGCGCGGGTTCGATCTCGCCGAGCGAGGCGACGGCCTCGCGTTGGCCGATCTCGTCGCGCTCTACGCGCACCGCGCCATCGTGCACTTCGCTCGCGGAGATCGGTCCGCGATGGAGCACGATCTCGCGAACCTCCTCGCGCTCGAGCCGAACGCGACCTTGCCGCCGGCTGCACCGCCTCCCGTGCTCGACGTGGCGGCGGCGCTGCGAAGACGAGGCGTGTCGCGTCCCACGCTCGCCGCGCGCGCGGAGCTTCGCGCCGGAACGCTTCACGTGCGCACGACCCTCGAGGGCGACGTGCGGGGTCTCGTGCGTGGCATTCGCATCTCGGCGCGCTCGGACGAGACCGCACCGTGGACGACGGCGACGTCGGAGGTGATGCGCCTTCCGGTCCCGGCGGGCAGGCCGGCTTTCTACGTGGTGGAGGCGATCGGCCCGGGTGGCGCGGTCGTCGATTCGCTGGGCACGCGCCATCGCCCGCGCGCGGTCCAGCCGTTGGCCCTCTCGCCATCGCAGACCGGCTCGCGCCCGCGGCCGACCGAGCGACGGCGGCGAGCGGAGTCGGGAGGCGGCGGCACGTTCCCGTGGTGGACGGTCGCGGTCGGCGCAGGCGCGGCGACGGCGATCGGAGTCGTGGTCGCAGCCGTGGCGGCTTCGTCGTCGAGCGACGGCCAACGCACGGCCCTCGGCGGTCCCATCCTCGAGCTCGATTGACCCCAGAGATCGGGGGAGTTGGTCGGATGATCGCGACGGAGTCGGCAGTGAGCGCAAGGCGCGGTGGGGAGGAATACCGGGGCGTATCTCGCTTCCGGGCGGGAGACGATCCGGTCGTCGCCGAGCAGGCCCTTGGCCACGAGCGCTTGGTGTTCGCGGAGCTGGAGTGACGAATGGCGGCGGCAGCAGCTGCGAGGTGCGAAGAGGACGACGAGGTGGCGATCGAGATCGAGCCGGGCGCCCTCGTCGACGCGAGGCAGACGCCCTCTGCGGCGAACGTCGCGGCGCCCGTTCCCTGCGACGAGCGGCTCGGTCGGTACCGTCTCCGGTTCGCGCTCGCGACGGGAGGCATGGCGACCGTCTACCTCGCGGTCGCGGAGGAGGGCCCGAACGCGGGTCACGTGTTCGCCGTCAAGCGAATACACCCGCACCTGGCCCTCTCGAGCGAGTTCGTCGACATGTTCCGCGACGAGGCTCGGCTCGCGTCGTTGCTCCACCATCCCAACGTCTGCGGAGTGCTCGACTACGCCGACGCGCATGCGACCGGAGGCGCCGAGCCGTGCTGGCTCGCGATGGAGCTGCTCGTCGGAGCCCCGCTCGCGCGTCTGCTCGGGACGCGGGCGCGCAAGAGGGTCGATCCTGCGATGGCCGCGCGATGGCCGCTCGTCGCAGCTCGGCTCGTCGCCGAGGCGTGCGAAGGGTTGCACGTCGCCCACGAGCTCCGTGACGAGAGCGGCCGCCCGCTGCAGGTCGTGCACCGCGACGTCTCGCCCCACAACGTCTTCGTGGGGTTCGACGGCCACGCGAAGGTCGTCGACTTCGGGATCGCGTCCGCGGCGCACCGGCTCCACCACACGGCGACGGGCATGGTGAAGGGCAAGTTCGCCTACATGGCGCCCGAGCAGATGCGCGGTCACCGCGTCGACCGTCGTGCGGACGTCTGGTCGCTCGGGGTCGTCCTCTGGGAGTCGATCGTCGGACGGCCTCTGTTTCGCGGCGAGACCGAGAGCGAGACGATCCTGCGCGCGCTCGGTGCCGAGGTCCCTCCGCTCGCGAGCGTGGCGCCCCACGCCGGGCCCGAGCTCGCGGCCGTCGTCGATCGCGCGCTCCGCGTTCCGGTCGGAGAGCGTTACGAGAGCGCACGCGAGCTCGGCCAGGATCTCTGGCGCATCGTCCACGCCGCCGCGCCGAGCGTCTCCGCACCCGAGGTCGCGGGATGGATGGACGCGCTCTTCCCCGGCGAGCACGAGCGCCAACGTGCGATCGCGGAGAGCGCGAGGGACGGCGCCGACTCGAGCGCACCACGCCCCGCGCTGGTCGTGCCCTGGGCATCGGGCGAGGACTCGCGCTCGCAGCTCGCACCGCGCTCGGCCGTCGTGCGTCGCGCTGGGCAGCCTCCGCGCTCCGCGTCGCGCGCGCTCCTCGTCGCCGGCGCGATCGTGCTGGGCGCGGTGATCCTGGCGCTCGGGATCGTCGTCGGAAGCCACACGGGCACCCCGACCGGACGAGCCGCGCCCGCGCCGCCCGACGTGCCCACCGAGGCGCGGACCCGACCGCCGGAGACGCGCGTCGTCCGTTCGGCGGACGTCGCCGACGTCCCTCGAACGGAGCCGCTTTCGGGGAGTGATCCGTGGTCGTCGACGACGACGCGCGCACGCGCCGACGCGACATCGCGCGTCGCGCGACCCGACGACGCGCGTCTCGTCTCCGGGCACCGCGCGGAGAGGCCGAGTGAGGGGCCGACGGGTCGCACCGGCGAAGCGCGCACCAGCGCGCGCGATCGGTCGACCGCCGAAGCCGATCCCAACGCGCGCGGAGAGGTCCACGTGGCGACGTCGGGCGGCTGGGCGGTGGTGTCCCATCGCGGCCGTCGTCTCGGACCCACGCCGGGGATCTTCCGCCTCCCCGTCGGTCGTCAGACCTTGACCCTTCGCGCGCAAGGCAGCGGTCCGCCGCAACGCGAAACGGTGAACGTGCGCCGTGGCGCGGTCGTTCGCCTTCGCGTCGCGCTCGCTCCCGCCGCCGGGCTCGCGTCCCGATGACGCGGCCTGCGAACGCGAGCGTCGAGGCCGGGCGGCCTTCGCACCTCGCGTGCGGCCCCGTTGCCCTCCTCGCCGTGGCGCTGCTCTCGTCGAGCTGCGCGAGCGACGAGCCCGCCGCCGCGAATTGGTCCATCCGACTCGCGGAGCCGACGCTCGCCGACCGCATCCACGTGGTCGAGGCGATGTTGCTCCGAGGGGGCTGCGCCGGAGACGAGGTGATCTACCGAGCCGAGATCGCGGCGGACGGACGCGGGCCCAGCCCTGGCGTGCTGCCCACCGGACGATACGGTCTGGCCGCCCACGCGCGCGACCTCGCGTGCCGAACGATCGCGCGCGGGTGCGTGGACGTGACGCTGCCGCCCGTGACGCGCAGCGCGTTCGAGGTCGTCCTCGAGCCCGTCGACGAAGCTCCCGCGTGCGAGGCGAACGCCTGCCGCGACGGGCGCTGCGACGGCGCCCCCGACCGCGACGCTGCGGTGCCCCCGCCGCCTGCCGACGCGGGCCCGACCGTCGAGGTCGATGCGAGCGCCGACGAGGACGCCGGCAATCCGAACGCCGTCCCCGACGCGATGCCGCACGACGGCGGCGTGCGCGACGCGGCCGTGCGTGACGCGGGCCCTACGACCGACGCCATGCCCGACGCCGCGACTCCGATGGATGCAGGCCCGCGCGACACGGGCCCACCCGACGCGGGCCCGCCCGACCTCGGGCCGCCCCCGGAGATGTGTCGCCTCGATCGCTGTTACGAGGTCCTCACGACTGCCGTCGGATTCGACGCCGCGCGCGGGCTCTGTCGCGGCCGGAGCGGTGACCTCGTCACCTTCACCGACACCGACGAGGAAACGTTCGTCCTCGGCATCGTGCCCGCGGGCACGAGCTTCTGGATCGGCCTCACCGACGCTTCGTCCGAAGGCACGTGGGTGTGGGTCGATGGGACGCCTTTCGACTACTGGCGCTGGTCGAGCGGCGAGCCCGACGACACGCGCGGCGGGCAGGACTGCGCTCGGGTCGGCGCGGGCGGCGGCCCGTGGAGCAGCGAGAGGTGCCGCGACAGCCATGCGGCGGTGTGCGAGCGCGAGCGCGATTGACCCTCCCACCCGACGCGTGGAGAGACGTCGCCGATCAGCTGCGCGGCGTCACGTGCTCTTCGTTGTCGGTGGACGAGACGTCCGCGTTCGCGCTCTCCACCGGCACCTCGTAGCTCGAGATCGCGTTGCCCCGGAGCACGACGCTCGAGCCGGAGTCGATCCGCACTCCGGCGTTGCCGCCGAAGATCGACGCGCCCGTGAGCTGCACGTCCGACGTCGAGCCTGCGATCCACACCCCTGCATCGGTTCCCTGCCAGTCACCGCGCTCGAGACGGACGCCGCGTACCTGCGCCGCCACGAAGAGCGCGCGGGTTCCCGACGCTTGCACGTCGCACAACCGCGTCTGGCCTCCGTTCTCGAGAGCGCCGATGACGACGCCGTTGGCGGCGCCGTGGACCGTCACGTCCCGCACGACGAGCTGACCGGTCGTCGGGCTCGCCACGATGCCGTTGGCACCGGAGTCGAGGTCGACGTTCTGGATCCACGCCCGTCCCGAGACGTTCAACGTGCCCGCGATCGTCGTCCGCTCCGGGCCGAGCACCCACGTGGTGCCGGACGCGCCGTAGCCGCCTTCCAGCGAGATGCATCCCGCGAGCTGGCCGCCCCCGGTGAGCACGTGGGTGCCCGCAGCGACGCGGATCCGGCAGGCACGTCCCGCACATCGCGCGAGGGCGGTCGGCAGATCCACCGGGCTCGACGGCGTCCCGAAGCCCGAGGGGCTGCCGTCCGCCGACGCGTACGTCGTGGTCGTCATCGCACCGCACGCCGCTTCGAACTCGCCGAGATCGAGCGCGTCGCAGGTCTCCGCCAGCGGGGCCGCGCTCATCGCAGGGTCCGAAGAACCCGACGGCGTCGGCTCGCCGGTCGCCAGGTGCTGCTCGGGCGCACCGCAGCCGCCCACCGGCACGAAGCACCCCGAAGCCGTGGCCGACAACAGGCTGCACGCCAGCACCACGATGGCCCAGCCGACGGTCGCGCGACGAAGAGTGACCATGTGCAGCCTCCGAGCGCACGCCTTTCGCAAGCCTCGGACCACCCTCGCCTCCGTGGCACGACTCGACGCACCCGTCGCTCGACGTAGCCACGACGCTTCGCGCACCGATGCTTCGAGACGACACACCCGAGGCGTTGCGCCCACCTGCTACCTTGCGATCGATGCGAAGGTCCGTGGCGGTCCTCGCCGCGCTCGTCTCGCTGTGCGGCGCATCGGCGTGCGACACCGAGTGCGCCGACCGCGACGGCGACGGCCTCGGCGAGGGCTGTGCCGCCGGCGACGACTGCGACGACACCAACCAAGCACGCACGGACGACTGCGATCGTGTCCCCGCGCCGGATTGCACCTCGGATTTCGACGCAACCGGATGCCCTTGCCTCGAAGGGCTCTCCGGCACTTGTTACGACGCACCCCGGGCCACGCTCGGTCTCGGCGCGTGCACGACCGGGTTCCATCGCTGCGTCGGCGGACACTGGAGCCTGTGCGACGGCCAGGTGACTCCCGTCTTCGAGCGCTGCAACCAAGCCGACGACGACTGCGACGGCGAGATCGACGAAGGGGTCGTCTCGCCGTGCGGCGGCTGCACGCCCGGGTGCGTCGGCGACGTCTGGGGTCGCGACGGAGAGCCTTTCTCGGTGGACGCGGGCGAGCGCATCGTCGTGCTCGACGACGGCCGGGTCACCCTCGCGCTCGAGCCGACCGCGAGCGACGCGCTCTGGGTCGCCAACAGCGGCGACGCGACGGTCTCGCGCATCGACACGGAGGGCGCCGTCGAAGCGGCGCGTTACCCGTCCGGCGGACCGGAGCCGAGCCGCGTCGCCGTCGACTACGTGGGCGACGCGTACGTCGCCAATCGCGCCTTCGATGGCGTCGGGTCGCTCACCAAGATCGCATCCGAGGACGGCCGTTGCGTCGACCGCGACCGAGACGGCACCATCCGCACCTCGCGCGGCCCTCTGGACGTGCTCGAAGACGACGAGTGCGTCGTGTGGACCGTTCCGGTCGGAGAGCTCGGCGAGGTTCCCCGCGCGCTCGCCATCGACGCGGACCGCGGCCTCGACGGGATCACGGGCGGCGCTCCATGGGTCGGGCTCGATGCGGGCCAGCGCGTCCTGCGGCTCGACCCGATCGACGGCAGCGTCCGCGACGAGGTCGTGACACCCGACTTCCAGCCCTACGGCGCCGCGTTCGACTCGCAGGGCGTCCTGTGGCTCGTCGAGCGCGAGGGTCACGTCGCGCGCATCGATCCCCGCCAGCGTCCCGTGCGCGCCGAGATCCTCGAGATCCCGTTCGCGTGCAACCTCGGCTACGCCATCGCGATCGACCCGTCCGATCGCGTCGTCGTGACCGGCTTCTCGTGCGACGCGGTCTACCGGCTCGACCCCGCCTCGGGCGAATGGACGAGCCGTGCGACCGACCCCTCGCCGCGCGGCGTCGCCATCGCGCCGACCGGAGAGGTTTGGATCGCGCACACCGGCGCGCTCGTCTCGCGCTTGTTCGGCGAGTCGTTGCGCCTCGAGCAGCTGTTCGATCTCGTGCGCCCCGGCGTCACGCCCCGCGAGACCATCGGCATCGCGGTCGCGCACGACGGCTCGGCCTGGTCGATCAGCGAGCGCTCGGGCGACACCGAGCTCGGCATCGCCACGCGCATCGACGCGAGCGACGGGCCGATCGACGACGTCGTGGTCGGACGCGCCCCGCACACGCAAGGCGACCTCACGGGTGGCGCGCTCCGAGCCGCCTTCGTGCCCGACGGATTCCTCCGCCGCGTGTTCGACGGCTGCGGCGAGACCCTCGCGACGCGATGGGAGCGCGTGCACCTCGTCGCAGACCTCGTCGGAGCGAGCGCCGTCGTCCTCCGCACGCGACACGCCCGACGTAGCGCCGAGCTCGCCGCGGCACCGTTCGTCGAGCTCGGCACGCTGCCCGACGACGACTCACCCTTCGCGCTCGATCTGCCGGAGAGCGGCGTCGTCGAGGTCGAGGCCACGCTCGTCGCCCGCGATCGCGCGAGCGCCCCGCGGCTCGTCTCGATCGGCGTCGAGTGGGAGTGCCCGGGACCGGATTGAGCCGTACGAGCGACGAGCAGCGCCTGCCGCTGGGCTCCCCTCACTCCTGTGCGGCACCCGATTCCGCGCCTTCCGCGCCGCCTGCGCGACCCCCGCGCGCCTCGCTCTCGCGGAGCCGGCGGAGTCGTTCGCGGATCTCGGCCGCATCGGTCGCGCCCGGCGCGCGTCGCAGATACTGCTCGTAGGCGCGGATGGCTTGCCGCCCGCGCCTCAACCTCACGCTCGCGTGCCCGAGCCCGCGCCACCCGTCGAGGTTGTCCGGATCGGCGCGGAGCACGAGCCGATACAGCGGCTCGGCGCGCCGCGCGCGTCCCGAGTCCATCATCGCCTGGGCAGCGGCCAGACGCTCTGCCACCGAGCTACCGGTGGGCGGGCTCGGCTCCGGATCGGTCGGCGCCGTCGAGGTCGGGTCGGCAGGTGCGCTCGGCGCGCTCGGCGCGGGCGGCGGCGGCGCGCTCGGCGCGCTCGGCACGGGCGGCGGCGGCGCGCTCGGCGCGCTCGGCGCAGGCGGCGGCGGCGCGCTCGGCGCAGGCGGCGGCGGCTCTCGGTCGGTCGTGCCCGGTTGCGTGGGCGCTACCGGACCCGTGGGGGGTAGCGGCGCGGCTACCGGCGACGGCGGCTGCCCGGAGCCCGTGGAGGCGTTGGTCGCGACGCCCTCGGGCGCCGTTGCGATCCTCGACCGGTAGACGAAGTACGCGGCCACCGCAGCGCCAACGAGCAG
>JADZFZ010000289.1 GCA_020854145.1 Deltaproteobacteria bacterium
TGGATGATCATCTCGGCGAGGCCCGCGTACGAGCCTCCGTGGTTGGACGTGAAGGTGACGGTGAGGCGTGCGGTGGTGACCGGCATCGGCAGCGGGACCATCGTCGCGGCGTTGCGCGGCAACATCGCCGTGGTGGTGGTCAGCACGTCGCCCGCAGGGCCGTGCGCGGTGACGGTGACGCCCTGGATCCCGCTCGTCTCGTAGCTCCCGAGGCGATTGTCGAGCAGCAGCCCGCGGACCACGGTCGGCGACGCGAGCGTGAGGGTCGCGGTGATGGGGAACGTCGGGTTCATCGAGGTGCACCAGTACGTCGTCTGCGTGGCGTCCTGCATGCGCGCGGGTGCGTACGTCTCGTTCCAGAACGGGAGGTTGGCCGCGAGCGTGTACGGCACCGTGTGCGTCGTCGCGGCCGGCGGCGTCGTGGGGACGGCCGGGCGGCCCGTTCCGGGGACGGTGCGCAACGCGACCTCCGCGAGCGCCGCGTACGCCCCGCCGAAGTTCGAGTGAAACGTGAGCCGAACGTGCGTCGCCGTGATCGGGGTCGCGAGCACGAGGCTCGTCAGGTCGTTGCGCGCGAGCGCGACCGTCTGGGTGGCGAGCGTCGCGCCGCCTGGACCGAGCAGCTCCACCGTCGCCACGTTGATGGCGCTGTCCTCGTAGCTCGGCACGCGCGTGTCGAGGTCGACGCCCGCGAGCGCGGTCGGCGCCGCGAGCGCGAGGGTCGCCGTGATGGGGAACGTCGGTCCGCGCGACGTGCACCAGTACCGCGCGTTGGTGCCATCGCCGAGATGGCTCGCAGCGTACGACTCGCTCCAGACGGGAACGCCCTGCAACACGGTGAACGGCGCGGAGGCCGCGGGCGGCGCAGGCGCGGCGGGCGGCGGCGGCGGCGCGGTCGTGACCGGCGCGGGCTCGGCACCGCAACGGCAGCCGCTGACGGCGAGGAGCAGACCGAGAACGGAGACGGCAGTGCGAACGAGGGTCGGGCTCATGGTTCCTCCGTGATGGTTCGCGAGCACCATGGGCACGGCGCGCGCCACGTCGGCGACGCCTGCGATCCTCGAAAAGCCTTCGATTCTCGCGGCATCGAACGGTTCACGTGGGCACGTCGAACGGTTCAGCGTGCACGGTCGGGAGCGCGCTCCGTTGTATGTTCGACGGCATGGACACGCTGGAGAGCGACACGCTCGAGCCGTCGTCGCCGCGCGCGAAGCCGGCCAACGTGCGCGTCGCGGTCCTGTCCATCGCATGGCACCCGGACGTTCGGCGGATCGGCCAGCGCGCAGTCCTGTCTCGCCTCGTGCTCGGCGAGGTCGCGTTGCTGTCGCGTTCGGAGCCCGAGTTCGTGGACGTCACCGGCCGCGCCGACGGACCGCTGCGGGACCCTCACGTGAGCCGATCGCCGATTCGCTTCACGATGCAGGGCGACGCAATTGCGATCGACCCGCCCGACACGGGGTTGCTCGAGATCGACGGCTCCGAGGTCCGCGGTGGTCGCGTGCTGGGCGCGCCCGAGCTGGCTTCCGGGGTGGTCGTCGGGATCTCGCGGAGCGTGATCGTGGTGCTCCGGACGGTGACCGCGGCCGCGTTCGGCAAGCGCTCGCATGGTCTCGTGGGCTCGAGCGACGCGACCGAGCACGTGCGGCGCGGCATCGAAGTGGCCGCGCGGCACGGAGATCCCGTGCTGCTTCTCGGCGAGTCGGGCACGGGAAAGGAGCGAATCGCGGCGGCGATCCACGCGGCCAGCCCGCGCGCATCGGGACCGTTCGTAGCGGTGAACATGGCGACGCTCGCGCCCTCGACCGCAGCCGCAGAGCTGTTCGGTCACAGCCGCGGCGCCTTCACCGGCGCGGAGGGGACGCACGGCGGGTACTTCGGCCGCGCCGACGGAGGCACGTTGCTGCTCGACGAGATCGCCGACACGCCGCCGGCGGTGCAGCCGATGTTGCTGCGTGCGCTCGAGTCCGGCGAGGTCGAGCCCGTCGGCGCGCGCGGCACCCGCAAGGTCGACGTGCGCGTCGTCGCTGCGACCGATCGAGACCTCGCGCGCGCCGTGTCGGAGGGGCACTTCCGCCTGCCGCTGCTCCACCGGCTCTCGGCGCAGGAGATCCTCATGGCTCCACTGCGCGAGCGCAGGGAAGACGTGATGCCGCTCCTGACGAGCTTCCTCCGGGACGACGGCGGCGTCGTCGACACGCGGATGTTGTCGTACGACGACGTGTGCGACCTGCTCGCGCGCCCGTGGCCCGGCAACGTGCGTGAGCTCCGCAACGTCGCGCGTCGCCTGCGTCATGGCGAGACGTACGCGCGTCCTGCCCCTGGACCCGAGCGAGGGAGTACGGCGCATGGAACGGAGCGTTCAGGCACGACGCACGGAAGCGAGGAGCCGCGCCCGCCCGCCTCGGGCGAGAACGCGGGCGTGATCAGCGACGAGACGCTCGCCGCGACGCTGCGACGCAACGGGTTCCAGATCGGTCGCACCGCGCGCGATCTCGGCATCGCACGCAACACGCTCTACAAGCGGATGGAGCGATGCGCGGGCCTGCGACGCGGGCGCGACCTCAGCGCCGACGAGATCGCGAGGAGCCGCGCCGAGGTCGGGCCCGACCTCGACCACGTGGCGGCGAAGCTCGAGGTGTCGCCGCGCGCGCTCCGTCTCCGCATGCGCGAGCTCGGCCTCGAAGTCTGAGGAGCTCGCCGTCCTCATGGCCGGCCCTACGCCGGCGGGCCGCGCGCGCTATGCTCGGCTCGTGGGTGGCACCGACGAGCAAACCGAGCTGCTGCGTCTGATCTGGCAGGAGATGAAGGCGCTCAACGGACGGATCGACACGTTGCGCGTCGAGCTGAAGGCGGAGGTCGCCACGCTGCGAGCGGAGACGAGAGCCGAAGACGACGCGCTTCGACGCAGGATGACCGAGTCCGAGGTCCGCCTCGCCACGTCGGTCACGGAGCTCAGCGGCGAGACGCGAGCCCTGGCGTCGCTGATTCGCGAGTGGCGCGAAGATCACCGCGCGGACCGCGCCGATCTCCGCTCGCGCGTCGAGCGGCTCGAGCAACACGCCGGCTTGCGCTGACCGACGGCCGAGGGCCGAGCGCGGATCACACCTCGAGCACGAGCTTGCCGACGTTGCCGCCCGAGTAGAGCAGGTTGAGCACGTCGGGGAACGCGTCCACGCCGCCGGATCGCACGTCTTCGCGCATCTTCAAGAGCCCACGCGCGTGCCAGTCGCCGAGCTTCTCGATGGCCTCGGGGAAGCGGCTCGCGAAGTCGAACACGATGAAGCCCTGAACCCGCAGGCGCGACACGAGCAGCGCGCTCCAATGAGGGCCGCGCGGACGTTCGGTCGCGTTGTAGTCGGCGATGAGCCCACACACGGGGATCCGCCCGAAGCGATTCATGCGCGGCAGAACCGCGTCGAGGACCGACCCACCGACGTTCTCGAAGTACACGTCGATCCCCGAGGGAACGGCCGCCTTCAGGTCCGCGCCGAAGGTCTCGGACTTGTAGTCGACGCACGCATCGAACCCGAGATCCTCGACGACGGTGCGGCACTTGTCCGCGCCGCCTGCGATGCCGACTGCGCGACAGCCGTGGATCTTCGCGATCTGCCCGACGACCGAGCCCACCGCGCCCGCGGCCGCGGACACGACGACCGTCTCGCCGGCCTTGGGTTGACCCACGTCGAGCAGCCCGAAGTACGCGGTCCAACCCGGCATCCCGAGGCCGCCGATCCAGCGCTCGAGCGGTGCCTTCGAAGGATCGACGCGCAGGACGTTCTTGCCGTCGGAGAGCGCGTAGCGCTGGACGCCGAACAGTCCCGTCACGGCGTCCCCTTCCGCGAACACCGGATGGCTCGACGCTTCGACGATGCCGACCGCGTACGCGCGCATCACGTCGCCGAGTGCGACGGGCGGCACGTACGAGCGCCCCTCGTTCATCCAACCGCGCATCGCGGGATCGAGCGACACGTAGCGGACGCGGACGCGAAAGGTGCCCGGCGTCGGCTGCGGCACCGGTGACTCGTCGATCGTGAAGTCATCTCGCGTGACCGTGCCGCGCGGCCTGCGCGCCAGCTTGACCGATCGATTGCTCGTCATCGGCTCGTCCTCCGTCGCCGCCGTGCATCGCACGGCAGGGTGTCGGAGTCGAGGGCGCGTGAAGGAGAATCAGCCGCGCGGCGTGCGCGAGGCGCGATGCGCGGCCATCGTGAACGGAACGCGCGCGCTCGGCGCGATGACGAGAAGCCCGCGCCATCCGGATGCGCGAAGCGAGAGCCGCAGCACGGAGAGCGGCGGCTGCGCCTCGTGCCGACGATGCGGTGCGCCGTGGAGCGTCGCGTCCTGCATCGGTAGGCGGTCCGAACCGCTGCCCCGCGCGACCGCGAGCTCGAGGTGACGATCGACGAGGTACCGAGGGAGGGGCTCGTGTCGTTCCGGGCTCATGCCTTCGTTACGGAAGCCGCGCGCCAACCGGTTCCGTCGGCCGAGCACAGCGCGCCAGAGCCCTCCGACTAGCAGCCGCAGCCCGAGCAGGCTGCGCAGTCGGTGCTCCACACACAGCTCGGCAGGCAGAACTGCCAGCGACCGGCACCGCAACAGCGGAAGTTCGTGCCGCCCTCGTGATTGCAGGTGTTGCCCGCATAGAGCACGCACTCGGTGCCCCATCGGCAACTCGACGAGCAGATCTGGCGGGAGCACGGGCCGCTCGCGTCGTCGCACGAGCCGCGGCGCTCCTCGCCCGCCATGCACTCGCCCTCGCCTTCGCAGCGCATCGCGCCCCAGCGGCTGTCTGCGCCGCACGTACGTCTCGCGGTGCCGCACCGGCCGCAGCCGCCGAGGTCTTCGATCGCGCCGGGCGTGCACTCGGGCGGCGGGCCGCAACCGCCGGGCACGTCGTCGACCATCCCGTTGCAGTCGTCGTCGGTCATGTTGCACGTCTCGGCGACGGGGAGACCGGGCAACACGCTGCAGTCGTCGGGCATACCGCATCGACGCATCCCGATGCGGGCGCAGGCGCCCATCCCGACCATGCAATCGCCGCTGACGTCGTCGGGCGCGCCGTTGCAGTCGTCGTCCTCGCCGTTGCACGTCTCCGGCATCGGGTCGCGCGTGACGCAGGTGGCGACGCCTCCCTGGCACTCCATCTCGCCGCCGCACGTCGAGCTCATCATGCAGGTGCGTGTCTGCGCGATGTCGTCGATGGTGAGGTTGCAGTCGTTGTCCTTCTCGTCGCACGTCTCGACGGCGTCGGGGTGCACCGTCGGGTCGCGGTCGTCGCAGTCGTCGCTGGCCGCGTAGCCGTCCTCGTCGTCGTCGGCTTCGGCGTTGACGCAGCGGCCGCCCGAGCAGACCTGCGGCGCGGGGCAGGAGATCATCGCGCACGGATCGGGCACACCCGTGTCGCGACCTGGAAGCGCCATGTCTCGAGCCCCGCCGTCGCGCGTGCCCGAGTCGCCCGTGGGGTTGCGCTGCGGGCCGTCACCCGCGGAGGCGCACGAAGCCGACGCGCCGGACACGGCGACGAGCACCCACAGAGCCAACGAGGCCGAGGAACAGGACGGCTGCAACGATCCCGATGATAGCAGCGTGCGTGGCTAGCCGAGCGCCGCGATCACGTCGGGCGGCGCCTGCACGAGCTCGATGAGCACACCCGCGCCGCCGATCGGAGACGCTTCGTTGCCCTTCGGATGGACGAAGCACACGTCGTGGCCGGCGGCGCCCTTTCGGATCCCGCCCGGCGTGAAGCGTACGCCGCGCCCCTCGAGCCACGTCACGGCAGCACGAAGATCGTCGACCCAGAGCCCGATGTGGTTGAGCGCCGGCTCGTGCACGCGCGGGCTCTTGGCGGGATCGATCGGCTGCATCAGATCGACCTCGACGGCCGTCGCGCCGCGCCCGAGCGTGACGATGTCTTCGTCGACGTTCTCGCGCTCGCTGCGATAGCTGCCGCTCACCGCGGCGCCGAGCAGCTCGACCCACAACGCGCGAA
>JADZFZ010000290.1 GCA_020854145.1 Deltaproteobacteria bacterium
ATCCCGCGTGCGCTCTATGCCGAGAATGCCGGCGGCCCCGAGCCTGGTGTGATGCCCGTCTTCGTGCGCGTCCTCGCGCGCGACGTCCCGGAAGGCGACGCCCTCGGGGCGCAGGTCCGCGATCTCACGCGCGCCGTCGCGCTCGTGTGCGGCCGTCCCGAGGCCAACGTGCACGTGCTCTACGAGCCCTCGGCGACGGGACGACTCGCATTCGGCGGCAAGCTGGTCGTCCCCCCCGAGGGGTGAATCGGGGTCACGGAAATCGCCACGCGAGCAGCCCGGCCATTGCCGCGGCGGCGGCCACGGCGATTCCAAGCCATCGGGGAATCGGCGAGTCCTCCCGGCGGGATTGCACCGCCGCGACGGCGACGATCGCGCAGAGCCCCGCCCACCACGCCGCGGCGAGGCAACGCCAGACGAATCCAATCCTGGCCTCGTGCACGATCAGGCTCGGGTCCACGGTCGGGCCACGCACACGCTCGGCGATTCGCAACAGCACATAGGTCAACGGTGCGGCGGCCGCGAACACCAGCGCTCCCGCTGCGACGAGGCGGCGCGCGCGGCCGGACGCCTGGTCGATCACGACCGCTCCGTTCCTTCGTCTCCTGCGCGCTCTCGCTCGCGATCGGCGGTGGGCGCATCGGATGGCGTCGGACGCGGTCTCGGCGCCGGACGTCCGCCCGCGATCGCCACCACCGCGCCGAGCGCCGCGGCCCCTGCGACGACGAGGGCCGCGAGGATCTCGATCGACGTCGCGCCACCGCCCGTCCTGCCGCCCGCGTCCCACCGGCTCATTGGAGCCACCACGACAACGCGCCGAATCGCTCGGTCACGAGAAAACCGGCGCCCAGCACGGCCAGCACCGTGACCACGGCGAGCGCCCATCGCTCGCCGCGTCCGGCGCCGCGCTCGGATTGTGCCGCCGCGACCCACGAGCAAGTCGCGACGGGCGCCATCGCGGCTGCGGCCGTGCAGGCGAATCGCCCGAGCAGCGAGGAGTCGTATTGCCAGGCAATCAACACGGGCACGACGCCGGCCCAGGAGGCGGCGCCCAGTCGTGGCGCCGAGAATGCGCGTCGCAGGGCGCTCCGGCCGAGCAGCTCCCTTCGCCCGAGGCCGAGCGACACCACGACGAACAGCACGATCACGGCCCAGGCAATGGGGCGTCCCGTCTGCGCGACTGCGGCCGCGCGCAGCCAGGCGCGCTCGACGGGCGCGTCGATCCCCATCTCGTTCCACCGAGCCAGCGCCGTCCGGGCATCGCCGAGCGCGACGCGCGCCTGCGCAGCGCCCCACGCGGCGCGGTGTCTCTCGCCGGGTCTCAATCCCGGCTCGATCAGCCAGGCCTCGTGCGCGAGCAATCCCTCTCGCGCTCGACCGAACCGCCGAAGCCATGCTTCGGCCAAGAGAGCACGCGATTCGCGTCGGACGATTCCCTCGGGGAACAATCGCACCTTGCGCTCGAAGCCCCTCAATCGGGCAATCGTGAGCTCGCGCCGGGACAATCGCTGCATCTCCATCAAGGCGGCGAGCGGGGCGAAACCTCCCTCGCTGCGCGCCTGGAGCCACGCGATTCGGCGTTCGGCGCGACGATGCCACCGCGTTCGCGGCGTGGATGCGACGAGGAATCGGTACGACGTGAGAGCCCGCGCCGGATCGGCCTCTCGCTCGGCCAGGCTGCCCGCCCGGTCGAGCGCGGCGGCGCGTTCGTGGACGTCGTCGGCGCGGACCTGCGCAGGCGCGACCGATGCGCAGGCAATCACACACGCGACGATCACCGGAGAGGAGGTCTTCGCGCTCGCCGTGGGAGAGCTGTTGTGGCTGCGCGCCAACGATTCTCCTGCGGGCTATTTCGTGTGCTCGAATCGATCGAGCACGGAGCCGTCGAGGCGATAGGCCGTGTGTCGCAGGGTGCGACCCTCGACCTCCACGATCACGTAGTTGCGCACCGACTCGGTCACGTACGTGTGATCGCAGCCGTCCCCGGCGCCATAGAGCTCGGCGCCCGCGCCGCCGGAGACCACGTAGACGGTGCCGTTGCCGGCGACCGGCGCACCGTCGGCTCCCCGCTCCACGATCACGCCTTCGCGCGTCCCCGGCCGGAAGCCCCGAATCGGCAACGACCGCTCGTACGTGTGGTCGTGCCCGGCGAAGACGACGTCGACCCCGTGCTCGTCGAAGATGGGCTGCCACGCCTCGCGCAGCTCGAAGTTGGAGCCGTGCACCGTCGAGCACGAGTAAGTGGCGTGGTGGTGCACGACGAAGACCCAGGGGGTGACCGCTCGATCGACCGCGCGGAGATCCTCGCGCAGCCACGCTCCGGCCTCCATCGCGGTGCGCGCCATGTCCGAGCTGAAATCGTTGAGGACGACCACGTGCGCATTGCCGTAGTCGAACGAGTACGACTCCTCGCCATCGCCGCGCTCTCCCTCGTACTCGTGTTGTGGCAATGCGAATTGCGCGAGGAATCCCACGGCCAGGGAATCGTGATTGCCATTGGCGGGCATGAAGGGGATCTCCGCCAGCACGTCGGCGGCCCGTGCCTCGCCGCTCGTGGCCTCGAACCAGGCGTCCCATTGCGGCTGCACGGCGCCGACGACGACGGCGTCGCCGGTGAACAGCTGGAAATCGACCCCGTGCGACGCGACCGCCGCCTGGACTTCCGCCCAGACGTGCATCTCGTCGCGTGAGTCTCCGGTCACCGCGAATCGGAAAGGGACCGTCGCGCCGCGCACGGGCGCGGTGGCGACCTCGTGGACCGCGCTCCACGCCCCCGGCCCGCCGACCTTGTAGAAATAGGGCGTCTGGGCCTCGAGCCCGCAGACGTGCGCCTCGTGGATGCGCGTCGGAGGCGCGGTGTCGAGGAGCGAGTCGAAGACGAGCGTGTGGCCGAGCTGCTCGCGCACGGTGGCCGTCGCGCCCTCGGCCGATTCCACCTCCGCGCGCGTGGTGCCGTAGAGGACGCGCGTGACGGTCGTCGCGACCTCCGTCCGCCAATTGACCGCGAAGGACGAAGACGGCGTGCTCGCGTAGCTGACGTGGACGTGGTCGGGCGTCGGGCTCTCGCCGGTCGCGTCGCCTCCCATGCTCGCCTCCTGCACCATCGGCGTACGCACCGTGTACCCGCAGCCAGCGGGCGTGTACTCGTGCGAGACGAGGCCCGGACCTGCGTCGCGTCGCGTCGGAGGTGGCGGAGGCGTGGCCGCGTCCTCGGGAGCCGAGGCGTCGTCGTCGGGAGGCGGAGGCGGCGGAGCCGTTCCCGCGTCGGGTCGATCGCCTCCACCCGATCCACCACCGCACGCCGCGAACGCGAGCGCCAGGGCGGCGACGAAGACCCACGCACACGAGCGCATCGGACGGCCGGCGAGCAGTTGCACGGCCGGGCATTGTACCGGAACGCTCGCGACGAGCGGTTCGGCGCGCGCCTTGATACCGTCGAGCGCGTGCACCCACGTCCGCCCTCCAAGGTCCTCAAGGTCCATCCGGAGCAGCTCCCCCCGCAGGTCCGCCAGGCGATCGAGGCGCTCCGCGCGAGCCCCGTCGAGCCGCCCTGCTTCCTCGTGAGCCAGGGCTGGCGCGGTGGCGTCGACTCCATCGGATTCGCGCGACATCTCGTCAAGGTCGGTGACCTCGACGGAGATCTCGTCATCCTGACGGCCGACACCGTCGGAGACGTGTGCATCGTTCAGGTCCTGCGCACCTGCGTGATCCTCAAGCTCTACGCGAAGCAGGAGAAGATCTGGGTCGACTTCCGCTACGAGGATCGCGAAACGTGCAAAGCGGCGTGGCCACGGTGGAAGGCCGCACGGGTCCAGTACTTCGACGCGCTCGCGGCCGGCGACGAAGCCCGTGCGCGCTCCCTCGATCCGCTGCACGACTGGGCGTCCGCGGGTTATCCCGTCGGGCCGGTCCCGGAGCACGTGGAGAAGGCGCGCGCGGCGC